>NZ_RAWG01000210.1 GCF_003611735.1 Corallococcus sicarius
GTCGGGGGGCGCTGCTCCGCGCGGCTGAGGGCGTTCTGGGCGTCGGTGAGGCGCTTGAAGATGCGCTCCAGCCGGGCGCGGAAGCTGCCCAGGTTCTTGCCGAAGTAGCGGTCCGGGTGGAAGCGCCGGGACGCGTTGTAATAGGCCTGCTTCACCTCGGCGGCGGTGGCGCCCCGGGGCACGCCCAGCACGGCGTGGTGGTCCATCCCGTCCAGCGCGCGCTCCAGGTCGATGATCTCGCGCTTCTGCTCGGGCTCCAGGTCCACTTCCTCGGACATGGCGGCGTCCACCACCGGGGCGGCGGGGGCGGTGCGGGCCACCACGCGCGCGGGGACGATGGCGCCCTTGGCGCGCAGGGACAGCAGCACGGCGATGGTGCGCGCCTCGCCCAGGGTGGAGCGGGACAGCACCGCGTCAATGCGCTCGACACGGCCCACCAGCGCCAGCACCGTGCCCTCCTCGGGACTGAGCTGGAGGCGGGACGGGTCCAGGTGGGGCACCGTGGCGATATGGTCGGTCCGGCCCCCCAGGCCGACGATGGGGTTGGGCGCGCTCAAGCGAATCCCCGAGTGTAGGTATCCGGGACGCAGGGCGTCAAACATCCCGGGGTTGGCGGGCCCCTCTAGAGAGAGGCCAGTACACGCTGGAGGATGCCCAGCGCTTCGTCCAGTTCCTGCCGGGTGATGATGAGCGGCGGCGCGAATCTCACCGTCGTCTCCCCCGCTGAATTCACCAGCAGCCCCGCGTCCCGCAGCTTCGCGACGACGGGCGCGGCCTCGCGGTCCAGCTCGACGCCCATCAGCAGGCCCTTGCCCCGCACGGCCTTGACGCGGCCCGGCGGCAGCGCGGCCTGGAGCGCGCGGCCCCCCGCGAGGAAGTGCTCGCCCTTGGCCTGCACGTCCGCCAGGAACCCGGGCTGGCGCAGCAGGCGCAGGACGACGTTGGCCGCGGCGGCGGACACCAGGTTGCCGCCGAACGTGGAGCCGTGCGTGCCCGGCGTGAGGCTGGCCGCCACGTCCTCGCGGCAGAGCATGGCGCCCATGGGCAGGCCATTGCCCAGGGCCTTGGCGATGCTGATGGCATCCGGCTGGATGCCGTCGTGCATGAAGGCGAAGGGCTTGCCGGTGCGGCCCATGCCCGTCTGGACCTCGTCCACGAGCAACAGCAGGCCGCGCTCGTCACACAGCGCGCGCAGGCCCGCGAGGAAGCCCTCGGGTGCCATGCGCACCCCACCCTCGCCCTGGATGGGCTCCACCAGGATGGCGGCGGTGGCGGGGCCGACGGCGCGGCGCACGGCCTCCAGGTCGCCGTAGGGCACGTGCTGGAAGCCCGCGGGCAGGGGCTCGAAGCCCGCGTGGTACTTCGGCTGGCCGGTGGCGGTGACGGTGGCCAGCGTGCGGCCGTGGAAGCTCTTCTCGAAGGAGATGATCTCGAAGCGCTCCGGCGTGCCCCGGTCCTTCATCACCTTGCGGGTCAGCTTGATGAGCGCCTCGTTGGCCTCCGCGCCCGAGTTGCAGAAGAACGCGCGCGGCAGGCCCGCCCACTCCGTCAGCTGCTCGGCCAGGTCGATCTGCGGCTGGGAGTAGAAGACGTTGGAGACGTGCCACAGCGTGTCCAGCTGCGCCTTCGCCGCGGCGACGATCTCCGGGTGGCAGTGGCCCAGGGCGCAGACGGCGATGCCGCCGATGCAGTCCAGGTACGCCTTGCCATCCGCGTCCCACACCCGCGTGCCCAGCCCGCGCACCAGGGCGATGGGCTGCTGCTTGTAGTTCTGCAGCAGGTGCTGCTTCGCCTTCTGGATGAGGGAGTCGTTACCAGGGGCGGCGGCGGATGGGGACGGTTGCGACAAGGTGGGCTTCCTCACGATTCCGGTGGCGCGGGGACGACGGGCGGTGACGCTAGCGCGCTAGAGGATGTAGCGCGACAGATCCTCGTCCTGGACGATGGCGGACAGGCGCTCGCGCACGTAGGCGCCATCCACCTGGAAGTCGCGCGGCCCCATTTCGCTGGCGGTGAAGGACACGTCGTCCAGCAGGCGCTCCAGCACGGTGTGCAGGCGGCGGGCCCCGATGTTCTGCGTGCGGTCATTGGCCTGCTGCGCGATGCGCGCCAGCTCCGACACCGCGTCGTCCGTGAAGGACAGGCGCACGCCTTCAGTCGCGAGCAGCGCGGTGTACTGGCGCAGCAGCGAGTTCTTCGGCTCGCGCAGGATGCGCACCAGGTCCTCGCCGGACAGCGCCTCCAGTTCGACTCGAATCGGGAAGCGGCCCTGCAGCTCCGGGATGAGGTCCGAGGGCTTGGAGACGTGGAACGCGCCCGCGGCGATGAAGAGCATGTGGTCCGTCTTCACCTGACCGTACTTGGTGTTGACGGCGGAGCCCTCCACGATGGGCAGGATGTCGCGCTGGACGCCTTCGCGCGAAACGTCCGGGCCACCGCCGCCCTTGCCGCCCTCGCGGCTGGCGATCTTGTCGATCTCGTCGATGAAGACGATGCCGCTGGACTCGGCGCGCAGCACGGCCTCGCGCTGGACGCGGTCCGGATCCACCAGCTTCTGGGCCTCCTCCGCGCGGAGGATCTGGAGCGCTTCGGGCACGCGCACGCGGCGCTTCCGGGTGTTCTTCATGCCCGGCATGTTCTTGAACAGGTCCTGGAGGTTGACGCCGATCTCCTCCATGCCCTGGCCGCTGAAGTTGCGCATGAACGTGGGCGAACTCTCGCTCGTCTCCACCTCCACGTGCTGATCATCCAGCGTGCCGGCGCGCAGTTGGGCGCGCAGCTTCTCCCGCTCGCTGTCGCCCAGGGGCGACGGCGGGCTGGGCGGCGGGGGCGAGAAGCCGAAGGGCGGCGACGCGGTCGGGCGGGACGCGCCGCCCCCGCGCAAGAGCTCCATCAGCCGGTCCTCGGCGAGCTCCTCCGCGCGCGGCTTGACCTTCTCCGTCTCCTCCTCGCGCACGAGCGCGATGGCCGCCTCCACGAGGTCGCGGATCATCGACTCCACGTCGCGGCCCACGTAGCCGACCTCGGTGAACTTGGAGGCCTCCACCTTGACGAAGGGCGCCTGCGACAGCTTCGCCAGCCGGCGGGCGATCTCCGTCTTCCCCACGCCGGTGGGGCCGATCATGATGATGTTCTTCGGATAGATTTCATCGCGAAGGTCGTCGGTGACCTGCTGGCGGCGCCACCGGTTGCGCAGCGCGATGGCCACCGCGCGCTTGGCGTCGTTCTGCCCGACGATGTAGCGATCCAGCTCGCTGACGACCTCGCGAGGCGTGAAGGCGGACAACTTGCGCGTTTCGGCCACGGGGCGGTCCTCTCAGAGCTCTTCGTAGGTGACGTTGGAGTTGGTGTAGACGCAGATGTCCGCGGCGATGGCCATGGCCTGCGTGCAGATGTCGCGGGCGGACAGCTGGGTGTGCGCCTGCAGCGCGCGCGCGGCGGACAGCGCGTAGGAGCCGCCGCTGCCGACGGCCGCGATGCCGTGGTCGGGTTCGATGACATCGCCCGCGCCGGAGAGGATGAACGTCTTCTCCCGGTCCGCGACGATGAGCAGCGCCTCCAGGCGGCGCAGGAAGCGGTCGGTGCGCCAGTCCTTCCCCAGCTCCACGCAGGCGCGGGTCAGGTTCTTCTGGTGCTCCTTGAACTTGGACTCGAAGCGCTCGAAGAGGGTGAAGGCGTCCGACGTGCTGCCGGCGAACCCGGCGACGATCTGCCCCTCTCCAATGCGGCGCACCTTGCGCGCCGTGTTCTTCATGATGGTCTTGTCGAGGCTGACCTGGCCGTCGCCGGCGATGACGACCTTTCCGTCGCGGCGAACGCAGAGGATGGTGGTGCCATGGAACATGGGGAGGGTTTAACAAGCCCGCCCCTGCCCCACCAGCAAACACGGCCCGGCTGTCCGCTCCCTCACCGTCTGGGGGGCGCTCAGGTGGCGGTGGCCTTCATCCACCGGCCCACCAGCTTCACCAGGGCGGCCTTCTTCGCCTTCACGTCCTTCGCGTCCTTCAGCGTGACGACGCCGCGATCCGGCGCGAGCCACTCCAAGAGCCCCGAGTCGTCCTCGAAGGCGAAGCCCGCCGTGTCCTTCACCTTCGCGCCCCGGTGGAAGATGACCTGGAAGATGCCCTTGGGTGCCAGGCGGAACGTCACCCGGTCATCTCCGCCGTGGACGAAGCTGGGCGCCTTCCACTTGATGCGCTCGGTGATGGCCTTGTCGGAGGCCAGGATGGCGGCGCGCACGGTTTCGATCTCCGCCTTCAGCGGGTGTTCGAGCGCCGACATGTACTGCGCCACTTCGTCAGCCTGCTTCGCCATGCCCTGTCGCTTTCTCTCGTCACGTCACGCGCGCGGGTGCGCGGCGTCGTAGACCTCTTGCAGCTGCTCGAAGGTCACGTGGGTGTACTTCTGGGTGGTGGACAGGCTCGCGTGGCCCAGCAGCTCCTGGATGCTGCGGATGTCCGCGCCGCCGCCCAGCAGGTGCGTGGCGAAGGAGTGGCGCATCGCGTGCGGGCTCACCTTGCGCGCCAGCGCGCACTGGAGCACGTACGCGTCCAGGTGCCTCGCGATGCTCCGGGGCGTCAGCCGGCCGCCGCGGAAGTTGAGGAACAGCGCGTCCGGGTCCTGGCCCGCGTGCACCGTGGCCAGCAGCTCGCCGCGCCGCGCGAGGTAGGCCTCCAGCGCGCGGATGGACCCCGCATTGAGCGGGATGAGGCGCTCCTTGCTGCCCTTGCCCATCACCCGGACGATGCGGCTGCCGCGGTCCACGCCCAGGAGGTCCAGGCCGCACAGCTCGCTGATGCGCAGGCCGCCGCCGTAGAGCATCTCCAGGATGGCCTTGTCGCGAAGCCCCAGCACCGTGTCCAGGTCCGGCGCGTCGAGGATGGCGAACACCTCCTCCACCGGCAGCACCTTGGGCAGCGTCTTCGGCAGCTTGGGGCTCTTCACCAGCTTGGCGGGGCTCGCCGGCAACAGCTTCTGCCGCACGAGGTACTTGTAGAACGACTTGATGCTCGCCAGCCGCCGCGCCCGGCTCGCGGGCGCGTGGTCCACGCTGAGCGTCCCCAGGTAGCCCCGGATGGCGGCGTGCGTGCCCGCCAGCAGCGACAGCTTCATCCGCTCCACGAGGTAGCGCTCATAGTCCACCAGGTCGATGAGGTAGTTGCGCACCGTGTGCGGTGACGCGTCCTTCTCCTCTTCCAGGTGGGCGCGGAACTTCTCCAGGAGCGGGGACAGGGTCGACATGGTCGGGGAGCCTAGGGGCCTCCCCGATCCTCGCAAGATTCACGTCGGCCCGCGAGCGCGCCCTACTTCGCGGGCACGGGAGCCGGAGCCGCCGGAGTGGCGGCCCCCGTGGCCCCGGTGTCCAGCGCCCCCGGCAGCGCCGTCGGCACCAGCTTCGGCAGGAGCATCCGGCAGCTGTCGTCGGACAGCCAGTGGTACGTGCACAGCCACTCCGTGACTTGCGTGCGCACCTGCCATCCCAGGACGAACAGGATGAGCAGCGTGAGGCCCAGCCGGGCCCACGGCGACATGCTCTCGGCTTCGTCGTCGTCCTCCGCGTGGCGCAGCGCGCCCCGCACCAGGTCCATGCGGTCCACGCGCGAGCCCTTGGGCAGCTTCGGCCGCCGGGTGATCAACCGCGCCACGCCCGGGGTGAGGATGAGCCGGTCGTTGAGCGCCCAGCCGGAGCCCTCCAGGAGCAGCGCCAGGTTGCGCCGCCGCAGCTTCATCCACCCGAGCAGCCCCGCGGGCGCCATCACCACGATGGCCAGGATGGTCGCCGCGGTGATGACGTCCACCAGCGTCAGCGACTTCACCTGCGTGAGGATGAACGCCAGCGCGGAGCCCACCGCCGCGAACGCGATGCCTCCCGCCGCGAGCACTCCCGCGATGCCCACTCCCGCAGGCGCTGCCGCGGGAGCCGCCGCGGGGGCCGCGGCAGGCGTCGCGGTGGGCGGCGGAGCCGTCACCGTCTGCTTGTAGCCGGCCTCCAGCGAGGCGTTGAAGTCCTTGTCCCCGGACGCCGCCAATCCCTCCACCTTGCTCGTGATGAACGACCCGATGCGCATGAAAGGCATCGTCATCGCTTCCCAGAGCGACACCGGCTGGCGGATGACCTGCGTGACGATGGCGTCGTGCTCCTTGCCGTCCACGTCGTAGAACACGCCGCGCTTGCCCACGACGAGGTCCGTGCTGCGGCCGGAGGTGACGGGCACCGCCACCTCGTAGCCGTCAGCGCCGTCCTTGGGCATCACCTTCACGTAGAGGATGCAGGTGGTGCCCTGCCCCGTCAGCGCGGAGTGTGACGCGCGATCCGTCACCAGCACCGACAGCGTGTACTTGCGCCCGCCCAGGATGAGCGTGCCCTTCTCCATCAGCGCCCGCATCCGGGGCAGGTAGAGGCTGGGCATGCTGATGAAGTTGTTGGAGAACAACAGCAGCCAGCGCTGGTACAGCACCAGCCGCTCCAGCTCCGCGATGACGTCCAGCGTGCCCTTGAGCGACAGGTCCTCGCGGCTCGCGGCCTCCAGCGCGTCCAGCTCCTCGTCCGACACCGTGGCCAGCGTGTCCGACACCGCGGCCAGCGCGCTGGTGTCCCGCTTCGCCTGCCAGCCGAGGATGGCCTCCGCCTTCGCGGACAGCTCCCGCCAAGCCGTATCCGTCAGCTTCACCCCGTCTCCCAGCAGCGGCGTCGCCACCTCCTGGTGGAAGGCCTCCAGCCGCTCGTAGCCCGGGCCGCGGTACAGCTTCGCCCACACGAGCACGCCCGACGGATCCGGCGGCGCGATGGGCAGGTCGCCCGCGGCCTTCCCCATCGCGCCCAGGTCCCCGAGCGCCCCCTCCACCCGCTCCGCGCGCAGGCGCAGGCTGGCGGCGGCCTCCGGCTGCGCGGCCACCAGCCGGCACTGCATGAAGTAGCCGTCCAGCAGCGGCGCGACCTCGTGGACGCGCTTCGCCTGCTCCAGGCTCGTCGCGCCCCAGGTGAAGACCGCGTCGCGTCCGGCCAGGTGCTCGAGCAGCGCGGTCCGCTCCGCGCGGAAGCGCTGCACCAGCGCCACGTCCACGCCCACCAGGCCCGCGCGGTTCGTCACCGCCGGGAAGGCCGTGATGATGGCCTGCGCCAGGGGCCGCAGCCGGTCCGGCAGCGACGTGGGCGCGATGATGCCGTCCCCGTTCTTGCCCGCGTCGCGAAGGGCCTTGTCGCTCGTCCGCAGCTGCTCCAGCGACAGGCGCGTGGTGTCCGTCGCCTGGAGCGTGCGCAGCACCAGCTCCGCCGCGCCCTGCAACTTGCTGGCAGTGGGAGAGAGCGCGGCGAGCTCCAGCACGTCGCTGCCCGCGTCCGCCCCCTTGCGGTCCGCCAGCCGCGCCGCCGTCCAGTCCACCGCGCCGCGCAGCTCCTCCACGCGGATGCGGTTGTTGCCGTCCCCGTCCATCAGCGCGAGGAAGTGCGGATCACACGCGATGCCCTCCAGCGGACACGCGAGCGCCATCCACTGCGTCGCGGGGATGCGCACCGCTTCGGTGAGCGTGTTGAAGTCGGGGATGTCGACCTGGAGCGAACCACCGTAACGGCGATAGACGAGCTGTGGCATTCGGCGGAAGACACCACACCCGCCGCGCCAGTGCACGCCTCAACCCCTCATCCGCGAAAGAAGGCGGAAAGGGGCACAGGGCCCCTTCCCACCTGGGTCACGCGTTACTGCGGAGACGCGATGGCGCTGTACACGCCGGGGTTCTGCCCCTGGCCGATGATGTAGACGGCGCGCGCGTCATCCTTGCCCGCGAAGTAGGCCGGCACCTGCACGCCCTGGTCGAGCGTCTTCCGCGCGCCCGACTTCACGTCGTAGATGGCCACGTCGTAGGTGTCGGAGTCCATGCGTGCGTAGGTCGTCAGCATGCGGGCCCCGTCGTTGGAGAACTTGTAGCTGAAGATGCCCTGCAGCCACGTCTTCGGCTCGGCCTGCCGCTCCTGCAGCTCCACCGCCTTGAAGTCGCACGCGCGGCCGTTGCGGATGCAGTTGGTGCGGAACACCACCGCGCTGTTGTTCGGCGTGAAGCCGTAGCCAAACACGCCCGGCTGCACCTTCTCCGCCTTCTCCTGCCCGAGCGCGTAGAGCATCAGGTCCACGGAGAACACCGGCCTCACGAAGCGGGAGAGGAACGCCACGTAGCGGCTGTCCGAACCCCACACGAAGTTGGGCACCCGGTCCCCCACGCGCTTGGGCGCGCCGTCCGGCAGCGTCGCCACGCTCATCGCTCCCGCGCGCGACGGCTGGTCGTACTTCTCCAGGAAGCCCACCGCCTTCGAGTCCGGCGCGAACGCCATCTCCTCCACCTGCTCGCCCACCTTGCGCCCCGGCCCCCCGGAGGCAGGCCCCACGTACAGGTCGCCCAACAGCTCCGGCTTGCCGTTCTCCGTGCGCGCCAGCCACTGGCCATCCGGCGAGAAGCCGAACACCCGCGTGCCCACGGCGATCCGCTGGCCCTTCAGCGCCGGCACCTCCGCGAGGTACAGGTCATACATCCCGCGCACGGCCTCGCTGCGCACCTCGTAGGCCACGCGCTTGCCGTCCGACGACACCTGGTAGTCGCCCACCTGATCCGCCAGCTTCCTCGGCGGCTCGTTGGAGCCCACCGTCACCGCCGCCAGCCCGCCCGCGGCCGACAGCCGGCGCTTGAAGAGCAGCGTCTTGCCGTCCGGCGTGAACTGCACGGTGCTCACCTCCGCCGCCACGTCCTGGAACGGACCTGCCGGCAGCGGGCCCAGCTTCAGCACGCCGCCGTCGACGAAGGCCACGTGGGCGCCGTCCGGGCTGGGCAGGAAGTAGCTCACCGCCGTGCCCAGCTTCGCCGGCTCCGCCGCCGCGTCCGCCAGCGCCAGCACGTGCAGCTCTCCCGACTGCGAGGCCGGGTTGTAGCCCGTCACGTACAAGAGGTGCCGGGAGTCCGAGGAGAACAGCAGGCTGCCCGGCACGTTCGTCACGCCGTCGCCCAGTTCACGCGGCTTGCCGCCCGCCACTGGAACGACGGACAGCGAGCCCACCAGCATCTGCGGCGGGATGCCGTCCAGCCGGGGCTTCTGGCCGTTGAGCAGGTACGTGGCGAACTGCCCGTCCGGAGACAGGCGCAGGTCCGCCGCGCGGCCCGCCGCGAGCAACTGCCCCTGCCCGCCCACCACCGCCTTGCCCTTCGCCGCGCTGCGGACCGTGTCGTCCTTCGCGGCGCTGCGCTGGGACGGCGCCGCGGCTCCGTCCTCGCCCTTCTTGCATCCCAGCACCGCCAGCAGGGCCAACAGGCCCACCATCCCAGGTCGCTTCATGCGCTCCTCTGTTCTTCCGTCGGGTCCGTCGCTTGCGGGGCGTCCGTCACCTGCACGCCCGCGTGTGGCAGCCACGCCGCCAGGTCCTGCTTCGCCCGCGCCGAGTAGGCCGCGCGCTTGTCCGCCTTCTTCATCCGCCCCGACACGGGCGGGAACAGGCCGTAGATGACATTGGTGGGCTGGTGCGGGTGATCCGGCGGGTGCGCCTCTCCCGTCACGTGCCGGTACAGCGAACCCAGCGCCGTCGTCGCCGGAGGGGGCATGAACGCCGTCCCCGTGAGGCGCGCGTGCACCGCCAGCGCCACCAGGTAGCCGCACGCCGCGCTCTCCACGTAGCCCTCCACGCCCGTCACCTGCCCCGCGAAGAACACCCGCCGCTCCGTCTTGAGCGACAGGTCCTCCGCCAGCAGGCGCGGCGAGTCGATGAACGTGTTGCGGTGGATCTGCCCCATCCGCAGGAACTCCGCGTTCTGGAGGCCCGGGATGCAGGACATGAAGATGCGCTTCTGCTCGCCCCAGGTCAGGCGCGTCTGGAAGCCCACCATGTTCCAGGCCGTGCCCGCCTTGTCCTCCATGCGCAGCTGCACCACCGCGTAGGGGTCCTTCCCCGTGCGCGGATCCTTCAGGCCCACCGGCTTGAGCGGCCCGAAGGCCAGCGTGTCGTCTCCGCGCTCCGCCATCACTTCAATGGGCAGACACCCTTCGAAGTACTTCGGTTCCTCGAAGCTGTGCGGCACCAGCTTCTGGCCGGCCTTCACCTCGTTCACGAAGCGGTAGTACTCGTCCCGGTTCATCGGCAGGTTGAGGTAGTCGTCCCCGCCGCCCTTGCCGTAGCGGCTCTGGCGGAACGCCACGTCCATGTCGATGGAGTCCCCGGACAGGATGGGCGCGATGGAGTCGTAGAAGTAGAGCTTCGTGCCCACGTGGCGCTCCAGCTCCGCCGTGAGCGCGTCCGACGTCAGCGGCCCCGTCGCCACCACCACCACGCCGTCCTCCGGCAGGCGCTCCACCTCGCCCGCCACCACCTCCACGCCCGCGCCCGACTGGAGCCGGGTGGTGATTTCGCGGGAGAAGCCCTCGCGCTCCACCGCCAGCGCGTCGCCCGCGGGCACGCGGTGCAGGTCCGCGCTGGAGAGCACCAGCGAGCCCAGCGCGCGCAGCTCCGCGTGCAGCAGGCCAATGGCGCTCTCCGGGTTGTCCGAGCGCAGCGAGTTGCTGCACACCAGCTCCGCGAGCGCGTCCGACTTGTGCGCCGGCGACCGCTTGTGCGGCTTCATCTCCCGCAGCACCACCGGCACGCCGCGCCGCGCGAGCTGGTACGCGCACTCGGTCCCCGCCAGCCCCCCGCCAATCACCGTCACCCGCTGCTTCACGTCCGACATGCAACCTCCCAAGCCCGGTACTTCCGGGGCCCCGGTGCCAGGGCGACCACCGCGCCCCTGTTAGCAGGAAGGCCGCGCCCTTTCCCAGCCGCGAAAGCAGCCCGTCAACCCCGCGTCTTCTTTTCGTTTCCAGGGGGCTTCCCCGCAGGCCACGGCTGCCCGCCTGCCCTGCGTCCCATCAGACGTGCGCAGACGGCAGGCGAGGTTTCCCCACCTGGGATCCAACCCTAGGTTTCTCGCGGTCTTCGCTCCGGGACGCCACACCTTTCCAGGATGCGAGCGCCGTTCAACTTTGAACCGGGATGGGAGTGACGCCGCCATGAGCCGAGCCAGTGACCTGCTGACGATCCGAGAGCTTCTCCAGAAGCGCCGCAAGACGACCGAGGACGCCCAGGCGGGCGCTCGCCGCGAGCTGGCCGCGCTGAAGGATCAGGAACGCGATCCCGAATACGAGGAGCAGGCCCAGGCGGAGCTGGCGGACTACACGCTCTCCACGCTGATTGAAGCCCAGCGCCGGGAGATCATGCTCATTGACGCCGCGCTGCGCCGCATGGAGACGGACGTGTTCGGCGAGTGCGTGGACTGCGGCAATGAAATCTCCATGGACCGGCTGGAGGCCATGCCCTTCGCCATCCGCTGCGAGGAGGACGCCGCCCTCCACGAGCAGGAGACGCGGGACGCCGCACGGCACGTGGGCAGCCTGTCCCTCTAGCGAAACCACCAGGCGCTCCCCCGTGCGTCCATCCCGCGCGGGGGAGTCGTGCGTCCTGGCGTCGCGGTGCCTACTCCGCGTCGCGCTGGAGCACGATGAAGCGGTAGTTCTCCAGCTCGTTCTGGCCCGCCGTGTAGAGCACGGTGATGAGCAGGTCGTACGGCACCATCTTGTCCGCGATGACGGACAGCTCGTGGCTGAACGGCGCCGCCGGGTTGTGCTTGGCGATGTACTTGAGCTTGTCCACTTCCTTCTTCAGCTGCGCATCCAGCCCCAGCACCAGCCGCCCCTGGAGCTGCGCGGGCGGGATGCGGCCATCCTTCAGGCGCACCACCTCGCGGTCGCCCACGAGGATGTTCTTGGGGGTGATGGTGATGGCCACCGTGTCCTTCGGCGTCGCGCGCGTGGAGGACACCGGCGGACGGACGTCCTCGGACGCGGTGATGGCCGCGGAGGACGACGCGAAGGATTTCAGGAGGAACACCAGGATGATGGTCATCATGTCCATCATCGCGGTGATGTTGAGTTCCTTCACCTCCGTGGCGGCCTCGCGCTCCTTGCGCTTCTTGCGCGTGAGGGCCCGGCGGTAGCGCATGCGCGCGAGCTGCTCGGCTTCGGCGGCGGTCGGGGGCGCGGGTTCGGACTCGGACATGGCTACAGGGTGCCCAGGGTGACGTCGGGGAACAGCAGCTTGCGCTCGGTGGGGCCCGGCGTCTCGCGCAGGGCATCCATCGTCTGGATGAGCGCGTCGTAGGGGATGTCCGGATCCGCCGCGACGATGACCTTCGTCTCCTGCGGGTACTTCGCCTTGAGCGTCACCATGCGCGCGTTGAGCGCCGCGTAGTCATGGGTGCCATCCGCGCGCACCGGCACGGTGGGAGCGCCGCCCTCCAGGGCCTGGGCCTCGTCGCTGTTGCTCCGGACGTAGAGCCCCTTCTGGGAGATGAGCACCGACAGCGCCAGCTTGGGCACGTCCGCGTCCGCCGGGCCCGCGCTGGCGGAGGCCCCGCCGTACGCGGGCGCGTTCACGTTGAGCGCGCCAAAGGCCGTGAGGCCGGTAATCGACAGCAGCATGAAGATGATGAGGTTCATGAGGATGTCGAGGTACGGGACGATGTTCAGCTCGCCCCCCTCTTCCTCTTCCCTCGGCTTCAGCTTGCGGCGGGAGTAGTAGAACGCCATTCGCGTGTCCGGAGGCCGGCGAGGACGACTACGAGGCCGCCCGGACGTCGGAGTCCGCCGGAACCACTTCCAGCGAGCCGCGCCGCGACAGCAGGTTCTCCAGCTTCAGCGCGTTCAACTCCACCATCTCCACCATGTTCTTCGCGTACGTGTTGAAGAACAGGTGCGCGACGATGCAGATGACCGCGATGGAGAGGCCGAAGCCCGTGTTGTACATGGCCTCCGAGATGCCGTTGGAGAGCAGCGCCTGCTTCTGCTCCGCCGGCACGTTGCCCAGCGCGCGGAAGGTGCCGATGAGGCCCACGATGGTGCCGACCAGGCCCACCAGCGTCGCGATGTTCGCGAGCGACCACAGCCACTGCACCCGGCGGGACACGTGCGGCGTGTACTCCGCCAGCGCCTCCTCCACGGCCTTGGCCACTTCCAGCTCACCGCGGTTCGCGTTGATGAGCCCCGCGCGGATGACGCGGGCCAGCGGCGAACGCGGCGCCATGCCGCAGAACTTCACCGCGCGGTCCAGGTTGCCGCTGCGCACCAGCTTGTGGACCTGTTCGATGAACGAGGCCGCGTTGAGCCGGTAGCGGTACAGCAGCGTCACCGCGCGCTCGCCGACGACGGCCAGCGAGGCGGCCAGCCAGAACAGGTTCACGAACATGAACGGACCGCCGGCCTTGAAGGCGCCGACGATGAAGTCCCCCAGGCCTCCAGAGGAAGCATGGCCCGCGGCGGGACCGGCCTCGGCCACGACCATGCTCAGCAACTCGTTCACGGGGAGACTCATCGCGGATTGCGTCCTTTCGCTGCCCCCCGCGCGCACCCCTGCCGGAACGGGCAGGGGGCTTGCGATCACGGGCCGGGAGCAATCCGGACTTGTAGGGCTTCGCCGCCGAGGGTGTCAAGCCAGGGGGGTCCACCCAGCCCCCTGGAATGACTGGGCTTTCGGCTCAGCTCACCGAAGGAGCCGGGGGAGCGGCCGCTGCCCCGGTCGCTCCAGCGAGCGCCTCCGGGGGAGCCCCGGCAGCGCCCTCCGCGGGTGCGCCGGGCAGGCCCTGCTCCACCACCTCGCGGCGGTAGTCGCATTCCTTGTTCGGGCAGGCGATGTAGGCGCCGTCCCGCTTGGAGTACTTCTGCAGCAGGTAGGGCGACGCGCACTGCGGGCACGCCTCCGCGAGTGGCCGGTCCCACGCGGCGAACTTGCACTCCGGGTAGCGGTTGCAGCCGAAGAAGATCTTCCCGCGACCGCTGCGACGCTCGGTGAGGTAGCCCACCTTGCACTCCGGGCACGACACGCCGATGGAGATGGGCTTGGACGTCTTGCAGTCCGGGTAGCCCGAGCACGCCATGAAGCGTCCGAACCGGCCGCGCTTGATCACCATGGGCTTGGCGCACTTCTCGCACTTCTCGTCCGTGGTCTCCTCCTCCACGATGACGATCTTCCCTTCCGCGTCCCGCTTGAAGTCCTTGGTGTTCTTGCAGTCGGGGTAGTTCGAGCAGGCGAGGAAGTGGCCCATCTTCCCGAACTTGATGACGAACGGGTTGCCGCACTTCTCGCACGCGATGTCGGTCTTGATCTCCTCGCGCTTGACGTCGCGCATCTCCGCTTCGGCCTTCTCCAGGGTCTCCTTGAAGGGGCCGTAGAAGTCGTGGAGCACCGTCTTCCAGCTCGCGCCGCCTTCGGAGATCTGGTCGAGCTTCTCCTCCATGCTGGCCGTGAACGTCACGTCCAGCTCATGGGGGAAGTGCTTCACCAGCAGCTCGTTGGTCATCTGCCCCAGGTCCGTGGGACGGAAGCGGCTCTCCAGCTTCTCCACGTACTTCTTGTCCTGGATGTTGGAGAGGATGGCCGCGTACGTGGACGGACGCCCGATGCCGCGCTCTTCCAGCTCCTTCACCAGCGTGGCCTCGCTGAAGCGCGGGGGCGGCTGGGTGAAGTGCTGCTCGTTGAGCAGCTTGTGCAGGGCCAGGACCTCGCCCTCATTGAGGGGCGGCAATTCTCCCACCACGTCCTCGGCGCCCTCTTCACCGGCGGCCTTGGCCTTGTCGCGCTCGGACTCCTCTTCCGGCGTGAGGCCGGCGCCGTAGACGCCCAGGTAGCCGGGGAACTTCAGGGTGCTGCCGGACGCGCGGAAGGTGGCGCGGCCCGCGGTGATGTCCGCGGCCGTCTGGTCGTACACGGCGGGCTTCATCTGGCACGCGACGAAGCGGTTCCAGATGAGCTCGTACAGCCGGAACATGTCCGACTCGTCCATCGCGTCGAAGAAGGGACGCACGCGCTCGGGCGGGTACTCCAGCGACGTGGGCCGGATGGCCTCGTGCGCGTCCTGGGCGCTCTTGCGGCTCTTGTAGACCATGGGCTCCGGCGGCAGGTAGTCCGCGCCGTACTTCTGCCCGATGAACTCACGCACCTGCGTCACGGCGTCGTCCGACAGACGCGTGGAGTCCGTACGCATGTACGTGATGAGCGCCGTCTGGCCCTCTTCACCCAGCGGCACGCCTTCGTACAGCTTCTGCGCCAGCGTCATCGTCTTCTTGGCGGTGAAGTGCAGCCGGTTCGCCGCCTCCTGCTGGAGCTTGGAGGTGATGAAGGGCGCGGGCGCGTTGCGGCGGCGCTCCTTGCGGTCCACCTTGGTCACCGTGAAGGGCGCGTCCTTCAGCTCCGCGACGAGCCCGTCCGTGGTGGCGCGGTCCTTCAGCTCCACCTTCTTGCCGTCCACGCGGGACAGCTTCGCCTTGAAGGGCGGCGGCCCCTGCGGGCCCTGCACCAGCGCGTCCAGCGTCCAGTACTCCTCGGGCGTGAAGGCCTTGATCTCCGCCTCGCGCTCCACGATGAGGCGCACCGCCACGGACTGCACGCGGCCGGCGGACAGGCCCCGGCGGATCTTCTTCCAGAGCAGCGGCGAGATTTGATAGCCGACGAGCCGGTCCAGGATGCGCCGGGTCTGCTGCGAGTCGTAGTTGTCCTGGTTGAGCTGGCGCGGATTGGCGATGGCTTCCTGCACCGCCTTCTTGGTGATCTCGTTGAAGGTCACCCGGAGGGAGTCCGGGTGGGCCAGCTCCTCCTTGATGTGCCAGGCGATGGCCTCGCCCTCGCGGTCGGGGTCCGTCGCGAGGAACACGCGGTCCACCGTCTTGGCCGTCTTCTTCAGCTCGTTGAGGACCTTCTCCTTGCCCTTGATGACCGTGTACTCGGGCTTGAAGTCGTCCTCCACGTCGACGCCAATCTTGCTCTTGGGCAGATCCTTCACGTGCCCCACGGAGGCCTTCACCGTGTAGCCAGAGCCCAGGTACTTCTTGATCGTCTTCGCCTTGGCAGGCGACTCCACCACCACCAGGTAGTGCGGGCCCTTGCCCCGGCGCTCGGGGACTTCTTCCTCGGCGTCCTCCGCGTCCGCGTCCACGGTGGGAAGGTCCTCACCGTCCGCGCCACGGCGACGGGCCGCCGTCTTCTTCTTGGCCGTGGCCTTCTTCGCCGCCGTCTTCTTCTTGGCGGGCGCCTTCTTGGCCGCTGGCTTCTTGGAGGCCGCCTTCTTGGGCGTCTCCTCCGCCGCTTCCGTCTGCGCCGCCTGTGTCTTCTTCCGCGTGGCCATGGCTCTCCTACCTCGGACTGCCTTCAAACCTTCTCGTACCGTTTACCCGGGTGCTGGACCACCAGCCCCGACAATTCCAACTCCACCAGGGCGCTCGTGAGCGCGGCGGGGGACAGCGGGCTGCCGGCGAGCACCTCGTCAAAAGACCGGGGAACCCTGTCCAACAGCCCATAAGCCCCGCGCGCTTCCACCGACAGCGCCTCCCACCAACCTCCTTCACGCCCCGCGGGCACCGCCCGGCCGGGATGAACGCCCACCGTCGCGCAGATCGCTTCAGCGGACGTACAGGCCCGGGCCCGCCCGTCCGCCAGCAGGGCATTGCAACCCGCCGCCGCCGGCTGCCAGACGTCCCCGGGCAGCGCGAACACCGGACGGCCCTGCGCCCGGGCCGCGTCCGCCGTGTACAGGCTTCCGGACTCCAGCCCGGCCCGCATCACCAGCACCGCATCCGACGCACCAGCGATGAGTCGGTTGCGCCGGGGGAAGGTCGTCGTGCTCGCCCGGACCCCTGGCGGCAGCTCGCTGAAGAACACCCCGCCCCGCTCCAGGAAGTGGGGCAGCAGACGGGCCTGGGCCGGATCCAACTGGTCCAACGCCGACCCCAGGAAGGCCCACGTCTCCCCACCCGCATCCAGCGCCCCCCAGTGG
>NZ_RAWG01000211.1 GCF_003611735.1 Corallococcus sicarius
CTGCCCGCCCGCCCTTTCGTCATCCAGCCAACGTCCGGGCCGCGCGAGGCCATACCCCGCGTGTTATGGGAAGCCCATGAGCGTCCAAGCCACGCCCTCTCGCGCGAAGAAGCCCGTCGAGTATGAGGCCACCGTCACCGAAGTGCGGATGGAGACGCACGACACGGCGACGTTGATGCTGGACCTGGGCGCGCCCCCCGGCTCGGGGGCGCTCGACTACAAGGCAGGGCAGTTCATCAACATCGACCCGCACCAGTTCCCGGCGCTCGCGCACCAGTGCGCGTACCTCCAGTTGCAGAAGGGGCGCAAGGAGCCGGCGCGCTCGTACTCGCTCGCCTCCGCGCCGCACGAGCCCCAGCTGGCCATCACGGTGAAGGACGAGGAGTTCATCCCCGGCGTCACCCTCTACCCGCCGCTGCTGTCGCCGCTGCTCGTGCACGGCCGCCTCACCGGCGCCCGCTTCAAGGTCACGGGCTTCATGGGCCCGTACGTGCTGCCGGACGACGTGACGGAGAAGACGGACCACGTGCTGCACCTGGTGGCGGGCTCCGGCGCGGTGCCCAACTTCGCCATGGTGAAGGACGCGCTGCACCGGGGGCTCAAGCTGCGCCACACCTTCCTCGCGTCCAACAAGACCTGGGGCGACATCCTCTACCGCGAGGAGCTGGCCGCCCTGGAGCGCTCCGCCCCCGACCGCGTGCGCGTGGTGCACACGCTCACCCGAGAGACGGACGAGTCGAAGTTCAGCCCCCAGGTGCGCAAGGGCCGCGTCAACGAAGCCCTGCTGCACGAGCTGCTGCCGGACCGCGACACCTGCCTCGTCTTCGTCTGCGGGCCCGCCATCACCCCGTGGGACCGCCGCAAGGCGCTGGAGACGCGCACCCCCGCGACGCCGCGCTTCATGGAGGCGGTGCTCGGCCACCTGCACGCGCTGGACATCCCCGACAAGCGCATCAAGCGTGAAGCGTACGGCTGAGCCCTAAAAATCCGGATAACCGAAATTCTGCGAATATTTCCGGTGCAGGACGTCCTGGTAGCAGCCGCCTCGCGATGAGCGCGGCTCCCAGGAGCACTCTCCATGATGAAGGCGAAGGGCCGGCCCACGAAGCTGGCACTGGTGGTGTTGGCGTGCACCGCGACGAACGCGGCCGCCGCGAAGCTGGACGGCAGTGGAGCACCGCAGGGAGGCGGGCAGGTCCGGGCCGCCCCAGCGCTCCAGCGCGGGTCGCACGCGGCGCTCAAGCGCACCTTCCGCGCGGAGGACCTGCGCGTCACCTTCAAGAACCGCATCGAGGTGAAGTTCCGCGAGGGCAGCGGCGTGCGCTCTCGCGGCGGTGAGCTGGCGCTGGAGGCTGGCAAGGCGGTGGGCCCGTCGTCGCTCGCGGAGGTGGACCGGGTGCGCGCCGCGCTGCGCACCGTGCGTCAGTCCGTGGCGATGAAGATGCACCCCTTCACCGAGGACGCCGCCGAGCAGCTCAAGGCCCGGGGCGAGCGCCACTCCGGCGAGCTGCTGCCGGACCCGAACCTCTGGTTCTACGTCTACCTGGATGCCGGCTCGGACCGGGAGGTCGTGGACGTCGTCAACGCGCTCAACGCGCTGGACGTGGTGGAGGTGGCCTACCCGTCCCCCCTGCCCGTGCCCCCCGCGGACATGGACCGCGCGAGCGCGGAGGCCTTCCAGGCCTACTGGCGTGAGCATGCGCGCATGGAGCTGCCCGCCCTGGAGCGCGTGCGCGCCTGGGAGCGGGGCGAAGGCGCCCAGGCCCTGGTCGCGGAGGCCCTGCCCACCCCGAAGGCGGAGGCCGGCCCCGCCGCGCCGGGGGGCACGAACATGCTGACCGCCAGCTACGTGGCGGAGCAGGACTACGGCGAGGCCGCGCCCATCGGCATCGACACGGACTGGCTGCGGACCCAGTACTGGAACGCCTACGGCAACAATTGGGGCTACACCGACGCGGAGTACTCCTGGAACTACTCGCACCAGGACCTCACCCAGCTGACGGGCGCGGTGCTCGTCAACGGCCAGCCCCACGCCAGCGCGGCGGTGCTCGGCAACCGCAACCATGGCACGGCGGTGGTGGGCGTGCTCAGCGCCAACGCCAACACCTTCGGCACCACGGGGCTCGTGCACGCCTCCAGCGTGCGCCTGTCCACCGAGTGGCCGTCCACCGGCTATGACCGCGCCTCCGCCATCTACTCGGCGGCGAACCAGTTCTGGAACGGCGCCGTCATCCTGCTGGAGATGCAGGCGTACTCCAGCATCGACTGCAACGGCGACGGCATCGTCAGCACCGGCGCCAACGCGGACCTCGTCCCGTCCGAGTACGTGCCCGCCATCCGCGACGCCATCAAGTTCGCCACCGGCAACGGCCGCATCGTGGTGGAGGCCGCGGGCAACGGTAACTGCAACCTGGATACGGCGGGCTTCGCCGGGTACTTCAGCGCCACCGACGCGACGAAGGACTCCGGGGCCATCATCGTGGGCGCGGGCGAGAAGCTCACCCGCAACAAGGCCAGCTTCTCTACCTACGGCAGCCGCGTGGACACGCACGCCGAGGGCGACTGGAAGATCGTCACCACCGGCTACGGCGACAAGTACTCCGCCGAAGGGGAGAACCTCTTCTACACGAACACCTTCTCCGGCACCTCCGGCGCGTCCCCCATCGTCACGAGCGCGGCGGTGGCGCTCTCCGGGGTGATGTACCTGCGCCACGGCTCCTACTACGCCCCCAAGGAGCTGCGCGACGTGCTGCGCCGCGACGGCACGGCCCAGGCGACGGGCGGGAAGATTGGACCGCGCCCGGACCTGCGCAAGCAGATCTCCCACATGCAGAACCGCTACACGTCCATGCACTCCACGGACTTCGACGGCGACGGCCGCAGCGACGCCGCGGTGTGGCGGCCGGCCACCGGCACGTGGCACATCCGCTACTCCTCCACGGGCGCCACGCAGTCCATCGTGTTGGGGCAGCAGGGGGACATCCCCGTGCCCATGGACTTCACGGGTGACGCGCGCGCGGAGCTCGCCGTCTGGCGGCCGAGCACCGGCACGTGGATCGTGCGCAAGTGGGACGGCACCACGCAGTCCACCCAGTGGGGCACCCTGGGGGACATCCCCGTGCCCATGGACTTCACGGGTGACAAGAAGGCGGAGCTCGTCGCCTACCGCCCCACGTACGTCGGCGGCACCGCGGAGAGCCAGTGGCACATCCGCTACGCCAACGGCACCAACGCCACCTACAACTGGGGCGCCATCAGCGACGTGCCCATCGCCCGCGACTTCGACGGCGACGGCTACGAGGACATGTCCGTGTACCGGCCGGCCACCGGCACGTGGCACATCCGCTACTTCAGCGGCACCCACGCCACCTACACCCTGGGCGCCTGGGGCGACGTGCCCGTCCCCTACAAGGCGGGCAACCAGTGGAACCTCGCGGTGTGGCGGCCGGCCACCGGCACCTTCACCACGCTGAACATCCACGGCGGCGGCACGGTCAACACCGTGTACGGCATCCCGGGTGACGTGCCGCGCTTCGGCGACACCAACGGGGACGGCACCGACGAGTACATCATCTGGAGGCCCTCGACGGGCGTCTGGCACAACGCGCAGTTCGCCGCCTTCCAGTGGGGCGCACCGGGCGACATCTCCATGTCGCGCTAGGCCCGCGGCTCAGGTGGCGTCGGGGTCCCCCGGCGCCACCAGGTCGAAGAAGCGGAGCACGCGCTCGGCCGTCTCGCGCGGCTGCTCCAGCGGGAACAGGTGCGAGGCGAGCGGCATCACGTCCACCCGCGCCCGGGGCATCTCGCGCTCCGCCCGCGCCAGGGCGTCGGGCAGCAGCGTGTCTGACTTCTCCCCGCGCATCACCAGCGTGGGCGCGGTGTTGGCGCGGATGAGCTTCCAGGGGTTCGCGGGGAAGGTCTCGAAGATGCGCGCCTCCCACTCGCGCGGGATGCGCAGGCGGAAGTCACCCTCCGGCGTCGGCACGAGCCCGTGGGTGAGGTAGTCGTTGAAGCAGTCCGCGTCCCAGTCGCGGAACAGCTTGCGCTCGCGGTACGCGTCGGCGGCCTCCTCGCGCGTGGCCCAGCGGTCCCGTCTCCGCAGCGCGCCCTGCACGATGGGGGTGCGGTCCATGCGGCCCAGCAGCTTCAACAGCCGCACCGCCCACGCGCGCGACCCGGTGATGAGCACAGGGTCCAACGCCACCACCGCGCGGAACAGGCCGGGGTTCGCGGCGGACGCCATCAGCGTGCTCGCCCCGCCCACGCTGTGGCCCACGCCCAGGACGCCCGAGCGGCCCCGGGCCTTGAGCTCGCGCGCGAGGTCATCTCCCAGCTGCTGCCAGGTCGTGAGCGCCTTCGGGTCCTCGCCCGGCGTCAGCGGCCGCGTGCGCAGCGACACCACGTGGTAGCGCGTCGCCAGCCGCGTGAAGAGCTTCCGGTACGTCTCCGGAGGGAAGCCGTTCGCACAAGCGAAGTGCAGGAGCGGTCCCGTGCCCCCCCAGTCATCGAGCTCCAAGGCCATCCCCCATCTTCCGCGAGCCGCCCCCACCCGAAGGCAGGAAAACCCTCACGCCTCGCGTTCGTCCGTCCCGGGCACGGCCCCCGGAGCGGATTCCCCTTCAGACTCCGGCCCCGCGACCGCACCTTCCGTCGCCGGACCTTCCTGCAACGCGCTTCCTGACATGCCCTCGGGGGTGATGCCCAACAGCCGCGTCAGCCGGGGCTGTACGCCCGTCTCCGCGAGCAGCGCCTGGAGCTGCAACCGCGCGCGCCGGTTGTCCCGGTGCACGCGCCGCCCGAGGATGAGCTCGTTCTTCAGCGAGTGCTCCCACCCGGTCAGCTCCGTCACCGTCACCTGGTAGCCGAACGACTCCAGCGTCAGCGCGCGGATGACGTTCGTCAGGTGCGAGCCGAACTCACGCCGGTGCATGGGGTGCTGGAACAGCAGCGACATGGAGCCGGGCCCCTTCGCCTTCTTCTCCTTCAGCTGCGCGGCCACCTCCGCCTGACAGCACGGCACCACCGCCACGTGGTCCGCGCCATGCTTGATGGCGGCCACCAGCGCGTCATCCGTGGCGGTGTCGCACGCGTGCAGCGCCATCAGCACGTGGATGCGCTCGGGGTACTGGGCCTCGTCGATGTGCGCCGTCTGGAAGCGCATCCGGTCGAAGTGCAGCCGCTCCGCGCGCCCCTTCGCCCGCTCGGTCAGCTCCGGGCGCCCTTCGATGGACAGCAGCTCTCCCGCCTGGGCGTCCTTGAGGAACAGCTCGTAGACGATGAAGCCCAGGTACGCGTTGCCGCTGCCGGCATCCACCACCACGGGGTTCGGGTGACGGGCCTGCACGTCGTCCATCGCGGGGCGCAGCAGGCCCACCAGGTGGTTGACCTGCTTGAGCTTGCGCAGCGCATCCGCGTTGAGGTGTCCCTCGCGCGTGAGCAGGTGCAGCTCGCGCAGGAGCGCTTGGGACTGGTCCGGCAGCAGCTCCTTGCGGACCTGCGGCGCCTTGACGTTGCGTCTCAGACGGACACCACTTCCATCACTTCGGGGATGGCCTCACGCAGGCGGCCCTCGATGCCCATCTTCAGCGTCGCCGTGGACGACGGGCAGCCCGCGCACGAACCCTTCATGTGCAGGTAGACGATGCCGTCCTCGAAGCGATCCAACGTGATGTCGCCGCCGTCCTGCGCCACCGCCGGACGGATCTCCTCGTCCAGGATGGTCTGGATGCGCTGCTCCACGGAGCCGTCCTGCGACGCCACCTGGCGCGACGCCGCGAGCGCCGCCTCGTCCACCACCGGCAGGCCCTCCGTGAGGTGCGTGTCCAGGGTGGACATCACGGAGTCGTTGAGTTCGTCCCACTCCCCGGAGTCGCCCTTCGTCACGGTGACGAAGTTGCTGCCGAGCATCACCGCGGTCACGCCCTGGATGTCCATCAGGCGCAGGGCCAGGGGCGACTTCGCCTCCGCGTCACCCCGGTTGGTGAAGTTCACGGCGCCGCCGCCCAGCAGCTTGCGGTCCACCACGTACTTCAACGTGCTGGGGTTGGGGGTCCACTCGAGCTGGATGTTCACGGACATTCTGTTCTCCCGACGAAAGTCTGCTTCCTCTAAGGCGCGCCGGGCCCCAAAGCAACCTGTCCGGCTGTCAGGCAAACGCGCCGCCTGTTCCATTCACTCCGGATGGAGCCCGGAGCACGTTCCGATGTAAGACACCGGGTCCCCTCCTTCCTGCCCTCCAGGCGAGGTTTTCCCCATGTCCTTCCCGCCGCGCCTCGCCCACCTCGCCACCCGGGCCGTGGTGGTCGCCAAGCTGGGGCCTACCTACGCCGCCGCCCACAGCCTGGATTCGGAGGAATCCGCCCAGCGCCTGTCCACCGCGCTCTCCGGACGGCTCCTGACGTCGCTGCTCGACGCCACCTGGGGCCAGATGCTCGGCGCGACGAAACGTCTCACGGAGGACGGCCTGCTGGAGAAGGTGGCCGCCACCCTGGGCGACCGGCCCCAGCGCCCCGGCAAGGTGGCGACCACGACGCCCGGCTGGAGCGCCTTCCTGGTGCTGGTGGACCTGGAGGCGGGCACGGCCAGCGACGCCGCCCGCCGGGTGATGGAGTCCGACGAGGGGCGCAAGCGCGGCGCCGCCGGGCTCCAGGAGGTCGCGGCCTTCCTCGCCGCGGAGCTGACGCGCGGCAGGTAGGGGCAGGGCCGCCGGGCCGGCGTGGCGGCAGGCGACACGCGCCGTTATAGGCTGGCGCTCGGCCCGTCCGCGTCCGGCTCCCGCGTCCTCCCATGTCCGCCCCGCTCCCCACCACGCTGCGCCTGCTCACGTCCATCACCGACGTGCCCCAGATGGCCTGGGACGCGCTGGTGGACCCAGGCTCCATGCCCTTCCTGGAGTGGGCCTTCCTGGCCGCGCTGGAGGAGAGCGGCAGCGTGGTCCCCGAGCGCGGCTGGCACCCGCGCCACCTCACCCTCTGGCGGGGCTCCCGGCTGGTGGCCGCCGCGCCCGCGTACTTGAAGGACGACAGCCACGGCGAGTTCGTCTTCGACGCCGCCTGGGCCACCGCCGCCGAGCGCGCCGGCCTGCGCTACTACCCCAAGCTGGTGCTCGCGGTGCCCTTCACCCCCGCCACCGGCCGCCGCGTGCTGGTGGCCCCCGGCGAGGACCGCCCCACCCGCGAGGCGGAGCTGTACGGCGCCGCCCTGGAGTACGCCCGCGCGGAGGGGCTCTCCAGCGTCCACGTCCTCTTCCCCACCCCGGAGGAGCTGCCGGTGCTGGAGGCGCAGGGCTACGCGGTCCGCCTGGGCGTGCAGTACCAGTGGACGAATGCCGGCTACCGGACGTTCGAGGACTTCCTCGGCCGCTTCCACGCCAGGCGGCGGCACCAGCTCAAGCGCGAGCTGCGCGCGACGGCGGCCCAGGGCATCACCCTGCGCACCCTCCGGGGCGAGGCCCTGGAGGCGCTGAAGCCGGAGGAGGCCTGGCAGCTCTACGTGGCCACGGTGGACCGCTACCCGTGGGGCGTGCGTTCGCTGACGCCGGACTTCTTCACGCGCCTGCTCGGCCGCTTCCGGCACCGCTGTGAGTTCGTGGAGGCCCGGCGGGAAGGCCGGCGGGTGGCGGGGGCGTTCAACTTCATCGGGCCGCGCACGCTGTACGGTCGTTATTGGGGAGCGCTGGAAGAGCACCCGTTCCTGCACTTCAACGTGTGCCTCTATCACCCGGTGGAGGCGTGCATCGCGCGGGGGCTGGAGCGCTTCGAGCCGGGGACCGGGGGCGAGCACAAGCTCACCCGGGGTTTCGAGCCGCACCTCACATACAGTGCGCATCTCTTCCTCCACCCCGGGTTGGACCGGGCGGTGCGCGGCTTCCTGGCGCACGAGCGGGCGGCCGTTGAAAGCGGCCTGCCGCTCTGGTGGGCGGAGACGGGTTTCAAGGAGCGGGCCTGAAGTCTTCCAAAGGCCCGCCAAGGTTCGCGAAGCGAAGGCAAGGGAGTCCGCAAGCCCATGGCGCAGAAGCACCAGCACGATGACGGCCAGGTCGTCACGGAGGCCGTCCCGAAGCAGAAGTTGAAGAGACCGACGCTCTACAAGGTCCTCCTGCACAACGACAACTACACCACGCGTGAGTTCGTGGTGGCCGTGCTCAAGGAGATCTTCCACAAGTCAGAGACGGATGCCGTGCAGATCATGATGCACGTTCATTACAACGGCATCGGTGTCGCGGGTGTTTATACCTACGACGTCGCCGAGACGAAGCTCAAGACAGTGGAGGCCGCGGCGAGGGACAACGGGTTCCCCCTGCGGCTGTCCATGGAACCCGAGGAAGGCTGAACCGTGGCAGGACCATCGATTGCCAAAGAATTGCAGGCCAGCTTCCGCACCGCGCTCGACGAGGCGCGGAAGATGCGCCACGAGTACCTGACGCTGGAGCACCTGCTCCTGGCCCTCACCCGTGACTCGCGCACCCGCGAGGTCCTCAAGTCCTGCGGCGCCAACGTCAAGCGCCTGCAGGAGAACCTGACCTCCTTCCTGGAGGAGACGGTCGAACGGCTGCCCGACGACGTGGACGCCGAGCCCCAGCAGACCATTGGCGTGGAGCGCGTGCTCCACCGCGCCGCCATGCACGCCCTGTCCGCCGAACAGAAGTACATCGACGGTGGTGACGTGCTCGTGGCCATGTTCCGCGAGGAGGAGAGCCAGGCCCTCTTCCTGCTCCAGCAGGAGGGCGTCACCCGTCTGGACCTGCTCAACTTCATCTCCCACGGCATCAGCAAGGACGGCGAGGAGACCGGCGACAGCAGCAGCCGGGGCGCCGCGCCCGCCGGGGACGACGAGGACGGCGAGTCGTCACGCAAGAGCCCGCTGGAGGCGTACGCCACCCAGCTCAACGCCGAGGCGAAGGCGGGCCGCATCGACCCGCTCATCGGCCGTGACAAGGAGCTGGAGCGCACCATCCAGGTGCTCTGCCGCCGCCGCAAGAACAACCCGCTCTACGTGGGCGAGGCCGGCGTGGGCAAGACGGCCATCGCGGAGGGCCTGGCGCTCCACATCACCGAGGGCCGCGTGCCCGAGGCGCTGAAGGACGCGGTCGTCTACTCGCTGGACATGGGCGCGCTGCTCGCGGGCACCAAGTTCCGCGGCCAGTTCGAGGAGCGCCTGAAGGGCGTGCTCAAGGCGCTCCAGGAGCTGCCCGACGCCATCCTCTTCATCGACGAGATCCACACCATCGTCGGGGCGGGGGCCACGAGCGGCGGGTCCATGGACGCGTCCAACCTGCTCAAGCCCGCGCTGGCGAGCGGCCGGCTGCGCTGCATCGGCTCCACGACGTTCCAGGAGTTCAAGGCGTCGTTCGAGCGCGACCGCGCGCTGTCCCGTCGCTTCCAGAAGATTGAGGTCCCCGAGCCCAGCGTGGAGGACACCGTCCTCATCCTGGAGGGGCTGCGAAGCCGCTACGAAGAGCACCACCACGTGAAGTACGCGGAAGGGGCCCTGCGCGCGGCGGCGGAGCTGGCGGCCAAGCACATCAACGACCGGTTCCTGCCGGACAAGGCCATCGACGTCATCGACGAGTCGGGCGCGGCCGAGCGGCTGAAGCCGGAGGGCGTGCGCACCGGCAACGTCACCGCGCACGACGTGGAGCAGGTCGTCTCCAAGATGGCCAAGATTCCGGCCAAGAGCGTGTCCGCCAGCGAGGGCGTGCAGATCCAGAACCTCGACAAGGAACTCAAGGGCGTCATCTTCGGCCAGGACAAGGCCATTGATGAGATGGTCAGCGCCATCAAGCTGTCGCGCTCCGGCCTGCGTGCGCCGGAGAAGCCCATTGGCAGCTTCCTCTTCTCCGGCCCCACGGGCGTGGGCAAGACGGAGCTGGCGAAGCAGCTGGCGCAGAGCCTGGGCGTGGAGTTCCTGCGCTTCGACATGAGCGAGTACTCGGAGAAGCACACGGTGAGCCGGCTCATTGGCGCGCCCCCGGGCTACGTGGGCTTCGACCAGGGCGGTCTGTTGACGGACGCCGTGCGCAAGCACCCGTACGCGGTGCTGGTGCTGGATGAAATCGAGAAGGCCCACCCGGACCTCTTCAACATCCTGCTCCAGGTGATGGACCACGCGACGCTCACGGACAACAACGGCCGCAAGGCGGACTTCCGCAACATCATCCTCATCCTGACCACCAACGCCGGTGCGCAGGAGATGAGCACCAAGGCCATGGGCTTCGGTGACACCGGGGTGGTGGTGGACGGCTCGCGGGCGAAGAAGGCCATCGAGCGCACCTTCACGCCGGAGTTCCGCAACCGCCTGGACGGGTGGATCCTGTTCTCCGGCCTGCCCGCGGAGGTCATCCTCAAGGTCGTGGACAAGGAAGTGCGCCTGCTCCAGAAGGTGCTCGACGAGAAGAAGGTCAAGCTGGAGCTCACGCCCGCCGCGCGCGCGTGGCTCGCGGAGCACGGGTATGACCCCGCCTTCGGCGCGCGCCCCATGGCGCGGCTCGTGGACAACTCCCTCAAGAAGCAGCTCGCGGAGGCCCTGCTCTTCGGCGACCTCAAGGGCGGCGGCGTCGCCCGCTTCGACGTGGTGGATGACGCGCTGAAGCTCGTCTCCCAGTCCGCCGAGGCCGTGCCCGCGTAAGGCACGCAGACCGATTGAAACACCCAAGGCCCCGGGCCCCCATGACAGGGGACTCGGGGCCTTCGTGTTTCCCAGGCGCGCTGTCCGGCTAGTCCTTCTTCGGCTCGACGCGGTAGGCGCCCACGGCGCTGGAGAGCTGCTCGGAGATGATCTGCAGCGTGGTGGCCGCCTCGCCGGTGGACCCGATGCGGGCCACCGTGTCGTCCATCATCCTGGACAGGTCATTCACCGCGAGGGTGATTTGATTGATGCCCACGTTCTGCTGGTTCACTGCGGCGGCGATCTGCCGGACGGCGGCGGCGTTGTCCTGGACGATGGAGGACAGCTCGCGCAGGTTCTGCCCGCTGGCGCGCACCTGCTCCAGGCCCGCCTCCATGCGCTCCGCGCCGCGCTCCGTGATGCGCACCGCCGCGGTGACGGAGTTGGCGATGTCGTCCAGGAGCTCCCGCACCCGCGTGGTCGCCTGGATGGACTGGTCCGCCAGGGCGCGGATTTCGCGCGCCACCACGCTGAAGCCCTTGCCGTGCTCGCCGGAGCGGACGGCCTCGATGGCCGCGTTGAGCGCGAGCATGTTGGACTGATCCGCCAGGTCCTTCACCGTCTGGGTGATGCCGCCAATCTGACGGGTGCGCTCGCCCAGCTCCAGAATCTTCTCCGCGATCTCCCCCACCTGCGCGCGGATGTCGTTGAGCCCCGCCATCGTCTGCTCGATGGAGGCCTCGCCCGCCTTCGCCAGGGTGTCCGCGCGCTCGGCCACGCTGAGCACGCTCTCCGCCTTCTGCGCGGCCAGCGTGGAGGTCTGCTTGATCTCCTGCGCCGTCACCTGCGTCTCCTGGAGCGCGGCGGCCTGGCGCGAGATGGTCTGCGCCTGGTCCGTGGAGGACGCGTTGAGGTGGTCGGTGGACTGGGTGAGCGCGGTGGCCGCGTGCTGGAGGTTGATGGTCACCTCGCGCAGCTTGCCCACCATCTGCGAGAAGGAATTGGACAGCCGCCCCACCTCGTCGCTGCCCCGGGCGGTGATGGGGCGGGTGAGGTCGCCGGACTCCACGATGTGGCCCGCCACCGACGTGAGCTCCGCCAGGGGCCGCACGATGCTCCGGCCGAACAGCGCCGCCACCACGACGCCGCACAGCTCCAGCAGCAGCGCGAACAGCAGCATCCGCCAGCGCAGCACCTCCACCTTCGCGTCGATGTATTCGCGCGCCATGCCCACGTGCACGGTGCCCAGCCGCCCCTGCGCCACCGGCGCCGCCACGTCCATCCCCACCAGGGTCCGGCCGCCCCGGTGCAAGCGCACCTCGGGGATGACGCGCAGGCCATCCTTGCCCACCACGGCCGGGGCCTCGGTGGCGACCTTCAGCGCCTCCGGGAAGGCGCCATTGAAGGTGTGCACCAGCACCTTGCCGCCCGGCTCCTGGATGAAGAGGTACGCCAGGTCCTCGCGCCCCATGAACGGCTGCAGCAGGGGCTGGAGCGACGGCATGCGCGCGGCCAGGCCCTGCTCCGCGGCGATGGACAGGCCCAGCGCCACGGCCTCCCCTTCGATGATGTGGCGCTCCTCCAGGTTGGATTCCAACTGGCTGGTGGCGATGAAGGTGAGGAGCACGGCCACGGCGGCGCTGATGACCGCCGTGACGAGCACGAACTTCGGCGCGAGCCCGAGCCCTCGGAGGAAGGAGAGACGGAGCGGGGGAATCTGCTTCAAGGAGACTCTCCTGGGACCCTGTGTTCAGACGGCCAACGTCCGGCCGTCAGGCATCCAGGCCTCCGCACGGGGGTGCGGTTTCCTGGGGGGAGGCTCATCGGGAGCCGCCATCCGGTACACGTGTGGGACGGAACGAGGGGCGCTGGCAGCTCTGCAGGATGAGCTCCGCCACCGAAGACAGGGGCACGCCCCCGTCGGTGGCCTTCAGCTCCACCGCGGCGCGCGGCATGCCGTAGACGACGCTCGACGCCTCGTCCTGCGCGAAGGTGACGCCTCCCGCGATGCGGATGGCCAGCAGGCCCCGCGCGCCGTCCTCGCCCATGCCGGTGAGGACGCCGCCGCCACAGCGCCGGCCGTACGCCGCCGCCATCGACTGCAGGAGCACGTCCCCGTTGGGGCACGGCCCGCCCTGGCTGCGCTGCAGCCGCGCCATGCCCGCGCTGTCCACCAGCAGGTCGTGGCCATCCAGCGGGAAGTAGACGCGGCCCGGCTCCAGCCGCTCGCCGTCGCGCGCCATGAGGACGTTGAGCTCGCACACCTGGGACAGCCAGCGCACCATGCCCTGCGTGAAGCCCACCGTGATGTGCTGGGCGATGAGCACCGGCACCGGCAGGTCCTTGGGCAGCTTGGACAGCACCTCCGCCAGCGCGGGCGGCCCGCCCGTGGAGGCGACCAGCCCGAACACGTCCACCCGCGCCCCGGTGAGCAGCGGCTGCGGCTGACTGACGCGCGGGCGGCGGGAGATGACGGGCACCTCCGCCATCAGGCACACCGAGTGCGCCAGCTCCCGGCCCCACTTGCGCAGCTCCTCCGCGTTCGTCACGTTGGGCTTGCCGATGAGCTCCAGCGCCCCGGCGCTCATGGCCTGGAAGCCCAGGTCCACGCCGCGCTGCTCCGCCACCGCGCTCACGACCAGGATGCGCGCGGGCGCCTGGGACATGATGTGGCCGATGGCCGCCGGGCCATCCAGGCCGGGCAGCAGCAGGTCCATGGTGATGACGTCCGGGCGCAACAGCCGCGCCAGTTGCACGGCGCGGTTGCCGTCCGCCGCCCGGCCCACGACTTCAATGCGCGGCTCCTCGGTGAGCAGCGCGGTGAGCGTGTTGGCCATGGTGGGCGAGTCGTCCACCACGAGCACGCGGATCTTCTTCGTGCTCAAGCGCGGCTCCCACGGCGGCTCATCACGTCCAGGACTTCTGCGAGCAGGCGGCCCGCGGCGCACTCGCGCTTGCTGAGGAAGCCATCCGCCCCGGCCGCAAGGCCCCGCTCGCGGGCAGGCTGGCTGTCATGCGCGGACACGAGGATGACGGGCAGCGTGCGCGTCTCCTTCTTGTCGCGAAGCCGCGCGATGAGCTCCGTGCCGTCCATCTCTTCCATGTCCAGGTCGCAGATGACGACGTCGTAGGTGTCCGCGGCCAGCCGCTCCAGCGCCCGGGCCCCGCTGGCCGCCAGGTGCACCTGGAAGCCGCCCGCCTCCAGCATCGCCCGGTGCAGCGCGCGCGCGGTGAGCGAGTCGTCCACCACCAGCGCCCGCCGGCTCGCCGCCGACACCTGCGTCTTCTCCGAATCCGACACCACCCAGTCCGGCCGGAGGATGAGCAACAGCTCGCCGCGGCTGAGCGTCGCCGCGCCCTGCCAGGCCGCCACCTCGCGCACCTCCGAGGGCAGCGGGCGGATGACCAGGTCCCGGTCCCCCACCACCGCGTCCACCACCAGCGCCACGCGCCGGCCGCCGCTCTGCACGATGAGCATCGGCTGGCCCTCCGCGGGCGGCGCCGACGCGCGCAGCCCCAGCCGCGCGCCCAGGTCCACCACCGGCAGCAGCTGCCCCAGGTGCTCCAGGTGCGCCCGGCGCTTGCCCACGCGCAGCGAGTCCGCGCGCGCCAGCTGCGTGGACTCCACCGCCAGCATGGGCAGGCCCACGTACTGCTCCAGCGCGCGCACCATCAGCACGGGGGAGCTGCCCAGGTCCACCGGCAGCGTGAGCACGAAGCGCGTGCCCTGCCCGCGCGTGCTGGCCACCTCGATGCGCCCCTGCAGCGACTCCACCGTGGCGCGCACCGCGTCCAGCCCCACGCCGCGTCCGGAGGTGTCCGTCACGTCCGAGCGCGTACTGAAGCCCGCGCTGAAGATGAGGTCGCGCACCTGGTTGTCGTTGAGGCGCGCCAGCTCGTCCGCCGTCACCAGCCCGCGCTTCTCCGCCACGCGGCGCACGGCGACCAGGTCGATGCCGCGCCCGTCGTCACTCGCCTCCAGGTAGAGGAGGTTTCCCTGCTGCTCCACCCGCAGCGTGAGCGCGCCCTCCTGGTGCTTGCCGGCCTTCTCGCGCTCGGCGGGCATCTCCAGGCCGTGGTCCACCGCGTTGCGCAACAGGTGCACGAGCGCGCCCTGGAGCTTCTCCAGCAGGCGCCGGTCCAACGACACCTCCGCGCCCACCACCGACAGCCGCGCCTCCTTGCCCAGCTGGCGCGACAGGTCGCGCACCATGCGCTGCAGGGGCTCCAGGATGGTGCGCGTGGGCCGCGTGGTGATGGCCTTGAGGCCCTCCTCCAGCGCGTCCACGATGTCGCTCGTCTCCTCGCCGTCGGTGCGCAGCGAGCGGCCCGTGCCGGACAAGAGCGTGCGCGCCTCCGCCGTCTCCGCGAGCAGGCCCTGCTTGGCGAGCAGCGTGGACACCCGCTCCAATTCCCGGCTGCGCTCCTCCACCCGCAGGCGCACCTCGCGCAGGCGCTCCACCTCGCGCATCAGGGACGTCACCTGGCGCGCGCTCACCCGCCAGCCCGCGTCCGAGGACTCGCCCTGCGGCTCCGGCGACGACGGCGCACCGGGCTCCGGCGGGCTCGAGGCCTGCGCTGGCGCCTGGGTCTGGGGCGCATGCGCGAAGCCCCCGCCCGGCAGCAGGGCGGCGTCCTCCGGCGGCGGCGCGGACGCGACCAGCTGCGCGAGCGCGGCGGCGGGGTCCGGCAGGTAGTCCCCCCGGCCGTCCGCGTGCGCCTGGGCGCGCAGCATGAACAGGTCCAGCCCGTGCAGCAGGATGTCCACCACCGTGCGCGGCATCTTCTGCGTGGTGGCCTTGAGCGGCGCCAGCGCGTCTTCCAGCCGGTGCGCGATGTCGCCCAGGTCCTGGAGCCCCAGCGACGACGCGCTGCCCTTCAGCGTGTGCAGGTGCCGGCCCAGCCGGATGTAGATCTTCGCGAGCGCGTCGTTCTCCAGCCCCTCGCGCTCCAGCTCCAGCAGGTCCATGGTGACCTTCTGGATGACCTCCTGCGCCTCCACGGCGAAGCCCGCCACCAGCCCCTGCAGCATCGGATCAACGCCCATGGCGCACTCCCGCTTCCGACACGGCGAACAGGCGCTTCGGGTTGATGAGGTGGATGAGCTGACGGTCCTGGGTGAAGACCTCCATCACCGGCCCTTCAGCCCGCGCGCGCGCGGCCTCCACCGACGCGAGCGACAGCGTGGTGGGGCGAGGAATGGCCTCGCAGTCCAGCGCGCACAGCTCCCCATCGCCCCGGTCCACCACCAGCAGCACGGCGGGGTCCTGCCGCCACCCGTGGCCGCCCAGGAGCGACGCCAGGCTCAGCGCGGACAGCACCTGTCCCTGGAAGCGCAGCACGCCGATGACGGCGGGCTCCGACAGCGGCACGGGCGTCACCATGCGCAGGGGCAGCGCGGCGCGCAGCGACTCCAGCGGCAGCGCGTAGCGCTCCTCGCCCAGGGGGAACTCGGCGATCCAGTGGACCGCCTCCTCCAGGGACGACTCGCCCTGCTCGCGCAGGCGCGCGGCCCGGCGCGCGAGCAATTCGCGCGTCTCTTCTGCCAGGGCCTCGTCCACCATCCGCGGCGTCCCCTTCATTCCAGCGCCCCCAGATTCAGGTAGGCGTCCGCGGACGCCAGATAGAAGCGCGCAGGCAGCGCCTCCGGTCCATCCACCAGCGTGTCTGGTGGAAGTTGTCCGGCTCTCGTGCGCAGCGCGCGCATCAGCGGGAAGGCCGCGTCACGGGCCCCCGCGCGCTCACGCAAGAGCGCCAGCTCCAGCAGGCCCGGCAGGTAGTCCGGCGCCTGCTTCACCAGCAGCTCCAGCACCGCCGTCGCGCCCGCCACGTTGCCCTCTTCAATCCGCTCCAGCGCTTGCAGGTGCAGACGCGCGGGCGAAGGCGGCGGGGACGGCGGCGGCGGGGGCGTGGCCGCCAGCGGCGCCGACAGCCGGCGCGGCGGGGGCG
>NZ_RAWG01000212.1 GCF_003611735.1 Corallococcus sicarius
CACCGGAATCGGTGCTCGACATGCCCGGAATGCCTGCTCGGCATCCCCGGAACGGCTGCTCACCTTGCTCCGGAATCGCTGCTCACCTTGGCCCGGAATCGGTGCTCGGCTTGCCCCGGAACACGCACGCGGAAGGCATCATCAAGGAAGACGCGTTGTCGGACAGCCACCACGCTCAAGAGCGAGGCGAGAACGCACCAACGCCAGAAATTGGGCTGGGCATCTCGGTCGAAGCGACGAAGGACGTTTTTTTGCGCAAAAAACTCCACCTAATGTAACACTCGTCGCATTGAAGGTCGACTCATGAGAACGTCCTTGCGTGCGGCCAGTGCTTCTATCAGCTCGCGTACCGTCGCAGCCGGGTTCTGAGCGACCCGCCGTGTGAGCTGCGTCGCCATCTTGCCTCGACTGCGCGAGAAGTTCTCGCCGGCTTGGGGCCGAGGCGCGACATCGCCGATTTTACGGTACAGCTGCAGCACGCGACCGACTGTGGTCTCGCCAATGCCCAGAAAACCGGCTGTCTGTTCGCACGGGAGGTCCTCCTGATGGACGGCGTGCACGATGGCCCGCCGCATGTACTCTGGCGTGGGGTGTCTTTCACTCATCCTCGAGAAGATCAAACCCGGCGATCGCGTCAAACGAGCCCTGGGTTAGAATGAGACCTCCGAGGAGGGGCAATGACGACTTTAAACGACGCCGACATCAGCGCCGCGATAGTGCGTGGCAAACTAATCAAGAACGGGGATGCACGGCAGATCTCTGGCGCGTCTTATGAGCTGCGGCTAGGTAACGTTTACTACGATCTGACGGAAAGCGACCACCCAATCCCGGTGAAACCAGGTCAGGACATCCTCATTAAGCCCGGGCACCGTGTGGTACTTATTACGTACGAGGAGTTTGAAGTGCCGCACAACGTGCTCGCTCACGTTGTCAGCAAGGGCTCGCTATTCAGCATCGGGCTAAGCCCCGTCGCCACATACGCCGACCCGGGTTTCTCCGGAAACCTCGGCATCGTTACCCAGAACGTCAGCGACAAGTACATCCTGCTGCCGCAACTCGAGCCAATTGCCAAGGCTGATTTTACGCAACTGACTGGCAATGTGAATCGTCCCTACCGCGGCCAGCACGGCTTTCACACGCGGATCTGGCCCATAAAGTACCAGCTGCAGAAGTCCTACGCCGAAGTGGCAAGAGATCCGCGAGTCCAGAGTGAGAAAGAGGAGGGCTATCGCCTACTCCCGCAAGCAACCGCAACGGTTTTACGGGATCTGGAGCGGCGCCGAGTATCTACCGACGCAGCTATCCTGCTCGTGGTGATACTGAATGCTGTTTCAGTCTTCTTGGTGGGGAGTGAATTTTTCACCAACGTCCAAGGCCTCGTCGGAAACCTCGTTGCAAGTGCTATTACATTCTTTTTCACGCTCTACATCAACCGGAAGAGATGATATGGATTTTTCAAAGATTATCGAAAGCCAGATTATTGCAGACAGGCGCCGCGGCTTCCAAGTCGACTTCGACAGCGATGCCGAGAGAGTCACGCAGCTTGAGATGGACCTAGTCGGCCTCGTGGGTGAGATCGGGGAGTTCGCGAACGTCCTTAAGAAGGTTCGCCTCGCGATTGCCCATGCTGGTTACAAGGGCCCGTCCCTTGGAGATGTCGCACCAGGACTTCGCGAAGAGTTGGCGGACGCGATCATTTATCTGATACGCCTCTCGGCCGTCCTCGGAGGAAATCTCGAAAGTGATCTGATTAATAAAATGAGAGTGAACGACGCAAGGTACGGTCCACTTGAGTAATAGCCGGTTGAAATTCTTTGTCGGCCTCAACACAGGATACGTGACTCGCGGTAAGCCGGACGAGCGCTACGTAGATTTCTACCGCCGCCGCAGTTCCCCGGCCCTGCACTGCGCCATCGTCGGGAACGTAGTGATCCCGGGCGGGTATGGCAGCAACGCTAGTACACCGACAATCTCCCGCTCACCAGAGTGGGCAAAGGTCGCGAGCGAGATCGAAAGGTACGGTTCGCTGCCGGGAATCCAGCTGGCGACAACATGGGAAAACTACATTGGCTCAAGGAGCTTCCGTTCGCCAACGGCACACGAGACAATTGAGCGATCTCGTCAGCTCGTCCGCCAACTTGGGCCAAAGAGGATCGCATTAACACTCGGAGCTTTGGATGAGGCGTCCGACATCGCCGTGGCCGCCGGCTTTCGCCATCTTCAGGTCCATGCTGCGCACGGATACCTCTTAAACCTATTGGTCGATGATCGGATCAACGAAAATGCGCCAGAGGCGCGAGAACGCTTGGCCAATTGGGCGTCGAGACATACAGCGGCCGGCATTGAAACGTCGATCCGCATCTCACTTCGTAGCGGCGACAACAATTTTGACGCGAATGGCCAAGAACACTTCCACGGACAGATCGCAGGCCTTCCGTTCGACTTCATTGACGTCTCATCGGGCTTCTACAACATTGACAAGCAGCTCATTTACCCTGGGCGGCCTGACGTGCTCCGCGTCCGCCGAACCGAGACAATTGCACTCGCCGACCGCTTTCCTCGTCGACGTTTCATACTGTCAGGTAGGGCCTTAGTAGAACCCCAGCATGACCTCCCGCCAAACCTTCACATTGGGATTTGCCGGGATCTTATTGCGAATCCTGACTATCTCGCCGACACAAGCAAGGGCTGCATCAACTCAGGCAAGTGCCACTATTTCTCTCGTGGAGCCGACCACGTCACCTGCCCACAATGGGCAAAGGATAAATAAGAGTGCAGATGGCGAAAGGCTCAAGAAGCCCGACTTCGCGCGCCCGCCACAGAGCTGGCTTGACGTAATCTAACGCGGAGATCAGTTGAGCTGAAGGAAGGCGAGGCAATGGCGGAACCAAGCCGCCAGCTTCGCGAGCGGAGTCGCAGCGCGGAGCTGCCTCACCGTCTGGGCCAATTCGTTGAGAGCACGAGGAGCCCGCTTTCGAAGCTGGCGCTTCAAGTCTGCCCACCACAGCTCGATGGGATTGAAGTCGGGGCTGTAGGTGGGCAGGTACACGACGCAGGCCCCCACCGCTTCAATGGCCTGGCGCATCCCCTTCACTTTGTGGGCCCCCAGGTTGTCCATGAGCACCACGTCGCCTGGGTGGAGCCAAGGGCAGAGGCGTTGCCGCACAAAGCGCACGAAGAGGCACCCGTTGATGGCTCTTGGGTGCGTCATCAGCTTGGGCCGGCAGCCAACGCGGATGGCTCCGACGAGCGTCAGGGTGGTCCAGCGTCCGCCCGGGCGAAGTCCTCGCGCGCGCTGCCCCACCGGGGCCCAGCCATCCTCGCGTGCCATGGAGGTGTTGCAGAAGGACTCGTCGAGAAAGACGAGTCGCCGCACGTCCACGACGCTCAAGAGCGCGGCGAGGACTCTCCTGCGCCAGAGGTTGGGCGGAGCGTCTCGCTCCGAGGCGGCGAAGGACTTTTTTGTGTGAGAAGCCCAGTCGGTGCAGCGCTCGCTGCAGGGCGGGGCGGCTGGTGACCACGCCCGTGCGCGCCGTCGGTTCCGCCACTAATTCCCGCACGGTTGCGTCCGGCCTCTGGCGACCATCCGCTTGAGCTGCGTCACCACTTTGCCTCGAATGGGCGAGAAGTTCCCGTCCCTGCGGGGCCGAGGCACAACGTGGCCCGTTTCACGGTACAGCCGCAGGACGCGACTGACTGTGGCCGTTCCAATGCACAGCAGGTGGGTAACCTGCCCGTACGACAGGCCCTCCTCATGGAAGGCGCGCACGATGGCCCACCGCAGCTTCTCCGGGGTGGGATGTCCTTCGCTCATCCTCCAGGAAGATCATCCCCGCCAGATCGCGTCAAGTGAACCCTGGGTTAGTCAGTCTGAATCAGGCAAAGCCCAATCACCCTTTGGACCCAATCAGCCCAAACAACTCGCTATTAATCATTGCTCGACCTTGTTCGCAGTGCACCGGCCGAGGCTCCGAAGCTAACGGGCCGTCATACAACACATCTAGAACACTAGAGGTGATATCTTCGGGAAGCAGAGCGCCGTCAATCCGCATGAGATACGGCAAGTCAAGCTGAGCAAAAATCCTTCCCGCCGCTCTCAGATTGGCCTCCTGTTCGAATGTATTTGCCTTGTCTCCACGAAGGCGAATGCGTTGCAATCCAACCTTGGCATCGACCTCAAGCAACACTAGGAGGTCAGGCTTTGGGGCAAAGACCTCGTTCCGCGAGAGAATCTCCTGTGGATCCAGCCCGCGGACACCTTGGTAGGCTACCGTAGAAAAATAGTAGCGGTCCACAATGACAATTTGCCCTGCATCAATGGCAGGCTTCAAGACGGTTCGAACATGCTCCTGACGATCCTTCAGAAACAATTCGAGTTCATCGGCAGCATTCAGGCGACCTGAGACTGCGGAGGCACGCAGTTGGCGGCCCCACTTGCTGTCTGTCGGCTCTTTCGTGCGAAGTACTGAATGCCCGGCACTCGTCAATGCGACTGCCAAACGCTCAGCTTGCGTTGTCTTTCCTGCACCATCTATGCCCTCAATCGCGATGAGGACACCTTGCTTGTCGGATTTTCGCACAATCATGCAATCTGGCAGGATGGGCCGGCGTGTCAAAATTCTGCTCGCGGCAAAGACCATCGATTTGAAGGCCGCGGTCACTGATACACAAGTCGCCGAAAGTATGCCCCAAGTTCGTGCAAGTCAAAGATTCTTGACTTCGGTGACTCGAAATACATCAGCAGCACCGGAACCAGCAGTCGGTGGAGTTTTGACGCATAGAGGAGGTGGGAAAAAACTGAGCTATTACGAAAATCGGTCATTCCCCCATCGGAGAGTCCGCCAAGCCTTACAGCGTCGTTTATTTCAGCCGAGCGAGCATACGCCGCGCTTCCTTCAAACATGCGTCCGTAATGTCAGGAAGAGTAAGTTCCCCGCTAATCAGCACAATGCGTTCGCGCTTCGACCTGAGTGTAATGGCCTTGAGGTACTGCTTGGCCACTTGCCGCTGAACTTCGGCCTGTCCACTAGGGCCGCCACGCGAAGCCCGGCGCCGCGCCGCGACTTTGGGATCCATTTCGATAAACAGCGTCAGGTCCGGCGACACCGCGTGCGCGTTCACCGTGTCCACCCACGCCATGGGCAGGCTCGCGCCCTGGTACGCCAGCGAGGACAGGACGTAGCGGTCGCACAGCACGACCTTGCCCTCCTCCAGCGCCGGCAGCACCCGCGCGTGCAGGTGGTCCGTCCGGTCCGCCGCGAACAGGAGCGCCAGCGTCTCCGGCGCCAGTGGCCCCCGGCCGTGCGGCAGCCCCAGCCGTCCCGTCAGCGCCTGGCGCAACTGGGTGCCCACGGGCCCGTCGGAGGGCTCGCGCGTCGTCATGACCGCGTGCCCGTCCGCTCGCAGCGCCGCGGCCAGCCGCTCCGTCTGCGTGGTGGTGCCCGCTCCGTCCAGCCCCTCCAGCACGATGAACCGCCCCGGGCGGGCGGCCTTCCGGGCGGCGCTCACCGGGGCAGCAGGGCGGCGGGGTTGTCCAGGCGCAGCTCGTGGCGCAGCGCCAGCAGCGTCTCATAGCGCTGGAGCTCGTCCGTCAGCACCACGCGGCCCTTGCGGTAGCTCACGAAGGCGTACACGAGCAGCCCCAGCGCCAGCGCCGTGGCACCCCAGGCGAGGAACGGGGTGCGCAAGGAGTCGTAGAACAGCTTCCCCGCCGCGCCTGAAATCAGCATGAAGGCGATGACGGAGACACCCGCGTGGGTGAAGTGTGTCGTGCTCTGCCGGGTGGCCAGGCTTTCCTGCAGCTGGTCGAACCGGGCCCGCTTTTCCAGTTGGTCTGCGCTCACGGAGCCGAGCACCCTACATCACGGGCCCCAGGCCGTCGAGTCGCCGGCCGGGCGCAAGGGAGGACCCGGACGCACAGTCACAGCGTCCACTCATCCCAGCCATTGCCCGGAAGCACGCCCGGTTCGCGGGCATGGCTTGCCACCCCCCTCCCCCCGCGTTACATGCCGCGCACCATGCCCCTCCACGCGGTCACCAGGACGAGCGTCTCCGCCATGAGCCAAGACTCCGAGTTGAACACCATCGAGGAGGCCATCCGCGACATCCAGGCGGGCAAGTGCGTCGTCGTCGCCGATGACGAAGACCGTGAGAACGAGGGCGACCTCATCATGGCCGCCGAGCTGGCCACGCCGGAGAAGCTGGCCTTCATGGTCCGCCACACCAGCGGCATCATCTGCCAGCCCATGCTCGCCGAGCGGCTGGATGCGCTGCGCCTGCCCCAGATGGTCGCGGAGAACACCGAGTCCCACCGCACCGCGTTCACCGTCTCCGTGGACTTCCGCCACGGCACCACCACCGGCGTCTCCGCGTCGGACCGCGCCAAGACGATCCGCGCCCTCGCCGACCCCCACAGCAGCGCGGACGACTTCCTGCGCCCCGGTCACATCTTCCCCCTGCGCTACCGCGAGGGCGGCGTGCTGCGCCGCGCGGGCCACACCGAGGCCGCCGTGGACCTGGCGCGGCTCGCGGGCCTCCAGCCCTCCGGCATCCTCTGCGAGCTCGTGAAGGACGACGGCACCATGCAGCGCATGCCGGACCTCAAGCTCTTCGCGCGCGAGCACCAGTTGAAGCTCGTCACCATCGCGGACCTCATCCAGTACCGCAGCCGCAAGGACCGGCTGGTGCGCCGCGAGCCCGGCCAGGACGTCGTCCGCACGAAGCACGGCGAGTTCACCGCCCTCACGTACACGTGGACGCCCGACGGCGCGAAGTCCCTGGTGCTCGTGAAGGGCGACCCGGAGCACGCGCAGCCCGCGCCCCTGGTCCGCCTGCACGCCGCCTGCGCCCTGGGCGACGTGTTCGGGTCACCGGATTGCAAGTGCCACCAGTTGTTGGATCGCGCCATGCAGCAGGTCGCGCAGGCGGGCGCCGGCGTCATCGTCTACCTGCCCGGCATGCACGGCGACGACTTCGGCATCCACCACAAGCGCGCGGGCGACGGCAGCAACGCGTCCACCACCCGCGCCGCGCACGAATCCCGCGACGTGGGCATGGGCTGCCAGATCCTCACCGACCTGGGCGTGCGCGCCATGCGCCTGATGAGCAACACGGACATGACCTACCGGGGCCTCGCGGGCTTCGGGCTCACCATCGAGTCGCGCATCCCGCTCGCGGTGGAGTAGCGAAACCCACAGGGTGGGTTTGTCCGGCGTGTCAGACCGGAATGGCAGGGTCGCAGCCATTCCCGGGTCTCTCATGCCACCGCGCGTCTACCTGCTCACGCCCCAGTCCCCCGAACCCGGCGAGGTCTCCTTCGGCGGCCTCGCCACGCACACCCAGGAGCTGGTCGCCGGCCTCGAAGCACTCGGCTGCCAGCCCACCGTCATCACCTCCCGCCTCACGAAGCCCCCGGGCGCGGACACCAGCCCGACTCCACAGCAACTCCAGCGCTTCACCGAGGAGCTGACCTCGCACCTCCTCGCGCTGTCGGAGCGCACCGGTGAGAAGCCGGACGTGCTGCACTGCCATGACTTCTGGACGGTGCCCGCCGCGCTCCAGGTCCAGCGACGGCTGGGCGCGAAGCTGCTCATCAGCGTGCACAGGCTCCACCTGCCCCTGCGCCGCGGGTGGGGCTCCGTGGCCAGCGACGCCGTGGGCGCGGAGGAGAAGCAGTCCTGCCACGCGGCCACCGCCCTCATCGCCGTCAGCGCGTCCCTCCGCGACGTGCTCCATGAATCACTCGGCGTTCCGCTGGAGAAGATGACCGTCGTCCACAACGGCTTCGACACCGGCCTCTTCCAGAAGCCGCCCGCGCCCGAGACGCTGGCCGCGCTGCGCGAGCAGTGGGGCCTCCAGGGCCGCCGCGTCATTGCCTTCGCGGGCAGCCCCACCCACCAGAAGGGCGTGGTGCCGCTGCTGCGCTCCGCCCTGCGCGTCCTCAAGGCCCAGCCCGACGTCACCTATGCCCTGGCCGGCATGGACGTGCAGGACGGGAGCGAGTCCCAGCAGATCGCGGCAGAGGTGGCCGCGCTGGAGGCCGAGCACCCGGTGCTGAAGTCGAACGTGAAGCGCCTGGGCAACCTGTCGCGTGAACAGCTCGCCGCGCTCTACCACCTGTCCGAGCTGACCGTGGTGCCGTCGCTCTACGAGCCCTCCGGCGACGCCGTGGTGGAGCCGATGGCCGCGGGCTGCCCCGTGGTGGCCGTCGCCTCGGGAGGCCCCGCGGAGATCCTCCAGGACGAAGCCTCCGGCCTCCTCGTCCCCGTCCAACGCGACGGGGACGGGCGCCTGCGCCTGGATGACTCGGAGCTCGCGTGGGCGCAGCTGCGGGTCCTCTGGGAGCCGGGCCTGGCCAGCACCCTGCGCGAGGCGGGGCGCCGGGTCGCGGAGGCGCGCTTCAACCGCGCCACCATGGCCCGCGCGACGCTGGCGGTGTACGAGCGCCTGTCCCAGGCCTGACCGGCCCGGCGCTCAGCCCAGGTCCTTCAGGGCCGCGCGCACCGCCGACAGGTCCGCGGGCAGCTCCACCGGCGGGTTCGCATGCGCGGCCTTCACGTCCGCCAGCGTCCCCCGGTGGTAGCCCACCTTGAAGTCGGCGAACTTCAGCCCGTGCGCGGTGGCCACCACCGCGACGCTGGCGCCCTTCGCCATCACGCCCTGGGCCACCAGCTTCTCCACCGCCGCCAGCGCCACGCCCGTCTGCGGACAGGCGAAGGTGCCCTCGCGGTCCGCGCGGGCCGCCGCGTTCGCCAGCTCCGACTCCGTCGCCTCCTCCACCACGCCGTCGAAGGCGCGCAGCATCTTCACCGCGCGGCGGTAGGACACCGGGTTGCCAATCTGGATGGCGGACGCGAGCGTGGCCTCCGCCTGCATCGGCGTCAGCGCCTGGAAGCCGCCCCGGAAGGCGCGCGCCAGGGGGTTGGCGCGCTCTGCCTGCGCCACCGCGATGCGCGGCCGGCGGGTGATGAGCCCCAGTGTGTGCATCAGCTCCAGGCCCCGGCCCAGGGCGCTCGCGTTGCCCAGGTTGCCGCCCGGGATGACGATCCAATCCGGCGGCTCCCAGCCCAGGTCCTGGCACAGCTCCACGGCGATCATCTTCTGGCCCTCGATGCGCAGCGAGTTCATCGAGTTCGCCAGGTACAGCCCCGTGTCCGCCGTCACCGCCTGCACCAGCTTCATGCAGCCGTCGAAGTCCGTGTCCAGCGACAGCACCCGCGCCCCGTTGGCGATGGGCTGCACGAGCTGCGCGAGCGACACCTTGTTCTTCGGCAGGAACACCACCGCCGGGATGCCCGCCGCCGCCGCGTACGCGGACAGCGCCGCGGACGTGTCCCCCGTGGACGCGCACGCCACCGCGCGGATGGGCGTGCCCCGCGCGCGCAGGTGCTTCACCGCGGACACGAGGACCGTCATGCCCCAGTCCTTGAAGCTGCCCGTCGGGGAGACGCCGCACTCCTTCAACATCAGCGACCCCAGCCCCAGCTGGGCCGCCATCCGGGGCAGCGGCTTGAGCGGCACGCGCCCCTCGCCCAGCGAGACGATGTCCTCCACCGGCAGCTCGGGCAGCGCCCACTCGCGCTTGCCCCACACCCCGGAGCCGTCCGGCAGCCGCGACGTCGCGAACCGGGACTCGAAGCGGCGCTTCCACTCGGCCGCGGGCACCGCGCGCAGGGCGGCCTCGTCGTGCGCCACCTCCAGCAGGCCCTCGCACTTCGGGCAGCGGTAGACGACCTCCCAGAGGGACGCCGTGAAGCCGCACCCCTCGCTGCAGGCGTAGCCCGCCTTCAGCGCCGGGGACGTCACGCCTCCACCTGCACCTTCGTGCCGCACGCCACGCACGCGCGGCCCGGGAACGAAGGCGTGTGGCAGGAGGGACAGGGGACGCGCTCGCCTTCCGCCACGCGGCCCTTCGCGGCCACCGGCGCCGCCACGCGCGCGCGGGGCAGCCGCATGCCGCAGCCGTCACACAAGAGCCCTTCGGCCTGCACGTGGCGACAGTAGCGGCACGTCACCGCGCCCAGGGGTGCGGCGGTGCGCACGCCGTCATCCGGCGCGCGGCCCGTGTCCAGGTCCGCCATGGGAGCCACGGGCACCGCGCCCGTCGCGCCCGCGCTCGTCAGCTCCAGGTCGGGCACGGCCATGGCCGGCAGGTCCGGCCCCGAGCGCAGCCGCGTCAGATCCAACTCCGGAAGGGGGACCGACTCCACCTCGACGCGGCCCCCCGCGTGGTGCGTCAGCTCCAGCTCCAGCAGGGGAACGACGACGGGCTCCTGCGTATCCACGAGGCCGGGGAAGCGCTTGCCACAGCCGTCGCACTCTTCGCCTTCCGACTGCACGTGGTCGCAGACCGGGCAGATGATCATGGTCGGGACGTTATCGGTCCCCTCCCCCCACGGCAACGCAACCCGGGAAATGGGGGGTGCGCCGGGCAGAGGCCGGCCAGCTCACCGCTCAGTTCACCGGCGCCACCTGGCCCGTCATGGGGACGAAGCGCACCGGCAACAGGCGCTCGACCCGGGGCAGCAGTCCGGGCTGACCTCGACGGATGCGCAGAAGCTCCTGGGTTTCGTCCACCGCCCCCACGGGGATGACCATGCGGCCGCCGTGCTTGAGCTGACGCAGGAGTTCGCGGGGAATCTCCGTGGGCGCGGCGGTGCCGATGATGGCGTCGTAGGGCGCGCCCTCGGGCCAGCCCTTCGCCCCGTCGCCCTCCCGGAAGTACACGTTGCTGAAGCCCAGCCGGTGGAGCAGGCGCCGGGCAGGCCGGGCCAGCTCCGGGACGATCTCCACCGTGAAGACCTCGCGGGCCAGCAGCGCGAGCACCGCTGTCTGGTAGCCGGACCCGGTGCCAATCTCCAGCACGCGCTCACAGCCGCGCAGGCGCAGGGCTTCGCTCATCAGGGCGACCACGTAGGGTTGGCTGATGGTCTGCCCATAGCCGATGGGCAGTGGCATGTCCCGGTGGGCCACGTCCCGTTCCTGGACGGGCACGAAGTCCGCGCGATTCAGGTTCGCGATCGCCGCGAGCACCCGGCGATCCCGAATGCCCTGGCGCGCCAGATACTCCGCTCGACCCCAGTCTCCCATGGCGCTCTCCCCCGTGGTCCTCCGACAAAAAACGTAAGCATGACGACAGTCGGAGACAACCCGACGGTCAGGCCCCCGCCTCGCCGTTCCTACCCCACCCGGGCAAGCGCCAGACGGCCCTCCCAACGCTCCTCGAGCGCCTTCACCAGCCCCTGGTGCTCCGGCTCCTGGAGCTTCGGATCCCGGTCCATGATCCGCCGGGCCTCCACCTGCGCGAGCGACAGCAGGTCGCCGTCGCGCACCAGGTTGGCCACGGCCAGCTCTGGCAGGCCGCTCTGCCGCGTGCCCAGGAACTCGCCGGGGCCGCGGATCTCCAGGTCCTTCTCCGCGATGACGAAGCCGTCGCTGCTGCGCTCCATCACGCCCAGCCGCTCCGTGGACTCCCAGGAGCGCGCGGCGCCCGCCACGAGGAAGCAGTAGCTGGCCGCGGCCCCACGGCCCACCCGGCCCCGGAGCTGGTGCAGCTGCGACAGGCCGAAGCGCTCCGCGGACTCCACCACCATCACGGATGCGTTGGGCACATCCACGCCCACCTCCACCACGGTGGTGCACACGAGCAACTGGAGGGTCTTCTCGCGGAAGGCCTCCATGACGGCGTCCTTCTCCTCCGCCTTCATGCGCCCGTGCAGCAGGCCCACGCGCACGGTGGGGAACACCTGCTGCAGCTTCTCCGCGCCCTGCGTGGCGTCCTCCAGGTCCAGCTTCTCCGACTCCTCCACGAGCGGATAGACGACGTAGGCCTGGTGGCCCTTGGCCAGCTCCGCCGCCACCGCCTCGTAGACGCGCGCGCGCTGCTGGTTGTTGAAGACGCGCGTGGAGATGGGCGTGCGGCCCGGGGGGAGCTGGTCGATGATGGACACGTCCAGGTCGCCGTACAGCGTCATCGCGAGCGTGCGCGGGATGGGCGTGGCCGTCATCACCAGCACGTCCGGCATCAGGCCCTTGCCCATCAGCGTCTGGCGCTGGAGCACGCCGAAGCGGTGCTGCTCGTCGATGACCACGAGCCCCAGGTTCTGGAAGGACACGCCGCCCTCGAGCAGCGCGTGCGTGCCCACCGCGAGGTGCAGCTCCCCCTTCGCCACGGCCTCGCGCACGGTGCGCTTGTGCTTCGCGGTGCCCGCCGCGCTCACCAGCCCCACGCGGAAGCCCAGCGGCTCCAGGATGCGGCGGAAGGTGCGCTCGTGCTGCTCGGCCAGGATTTCGGTGGGGGCCATCACCGCCACCTGGTAGCCGTCCTGCAGTGCCACCAGGGCGGCCACGAGCGCCACCGCCGTCTTGCCACTGCCCACGTCGCCCTGCACCAGCCGGCTCATCGGCTCCGGCCGCGCCATGTCCCGGGCCAGGTCGTCCACCACGCGCGCCTGGGCGCCGGTGAGCTGGAAGGGCAGCGCGCCGCGGGCCTTCTCCAGGCGCTCCGGGGCGACGTTGAAGGTGATGCCCTCCTCCGCCTTCACGTCCTGGCGCTTGAGCGCCATGCCGAGCTGGAGGAAGAACAGCTCGTCGAACGCGAGCCGGCGGTGCGCGGGGCTCTGGTGCGCATCCAGCGCCTCCAGGTCCGCGTCCTCGGGGGGGAAGTGGATGAAGCGCAGCGCGTCCGGCAGCCCCATCAGGTGGTAGCGGCGGCGCAGGTCCGCGGGCAGGGGCTCTTCCAGGTGGTGCGCGTGCTGTTCGCTGATGCGCGCCGCCAGCTCGCGGAACGAGCGCTGCTCGCCGCGCTCGAAGCCCGGGTAGATGGGGACGATGCGGTGGAAGTGGACGGAGGCCGTGGACTCCAGGTCCTCGGCGGGCTCCAGCTCCGGGTGGGCCATCTCCCTGCCGTTCATGGAGGCGCGCACCTCGCCGGACAGCACCAGCTGCTTGCCCACGGTGAAGCGGCTCTTGAGCCACGGCCCCGCGTGGAAGTACGTCGCGGCGATGCTGCCGGAGCGGTCCCCCACGACGGCGCGGAACATGCGCTTGCCGCCCCGTCCCGGGACGAAGTCCGCGGTCTTCACCACGCCCACCGTCACGCCGCGCTGGCCGGGGATGAGCTCCGCGATGGTGCGCAGCCTGCGCCGGTCCTCGTAACAGCGTGGCAACAGGAACAGGATGTCGCCGGTGCGGCGCAGCCCCTTCTTGTCCAGGACGGCGACGAGCCGCGGCCCCAGGCGCTTGCCCAGCGTCTTGAGCGGCGCGGACAGCGGGCCGGAGCGCGGCGCGATGGAGAGCAGCTTCGCCTCGGAGCGCGAGGCCTCCGCGCCCACGGCCTTGGCCTTCTTCGTCTTCTTCCTGGCCTTCTCCGCGGGAGCCTCCCCGTCCGAAGGAGGGGCCGCCTTGCGCGGGTCGGCGGCGACGCCCGTGCGGGCCCCCGGCGCGCTCGTCACGCCCCGGGTCGTCGCGGCACCCGGGGTCCGGGACATGGCCCCTCCCGGGAGCACCGCGCTGGCGGCCCGGCCCGAAAGGCCTCCGCCGTCCATGCCCGCCACGCGTGGCATCCCGGCGGCCTGCACCGGCAAGACCCCCTGCGCGGAAGTCCCACGGCCCGAGCCACCACCGTCCACCCGCGCCATCGCCGACGCATGCACGAGCGGGGCAGCCCGGGCGGGGCCCATCACGCCACCGGCCCCCGTGGAACGAACCGCGGTGCCGCCCGGCGTGGACACCGGTTCCTGGGCGCGCCAGGCCGGCACGGCGTTCCCCTGGGGAGGCGTCATCCGCCGACGGGGCAGCGCGGCGGCGAGCTCCCCCTCCAGCCTGTGTCCCCGCTCCGGCGCCCTGGGGACGTGGGCCGCCACGGCGTTGATCTCCCCCGTGACGACCACCCGCTCCAGCTCCTCCGGCAGGGCCACGCCGCTGAGCTTCAGCGCCCCCAGCACCTGGCGCAGCGCCGCCTTGCGGTGCTCCGGAGGCGCGGGGGGATCCACGTGCGGCAGGGCCGCCCGCAGGTCATCGAGCGCGCGCGCATCCACGCCGCCGGCCGCGGCCAGGGTGCGCTCCATCAGGGTGCGCAGGTCCCGGACGGTTCCGAGCTGGGCGAAGTCGCGCTGACAGGCGTACTTCAGTGGGCCGACGAGGCTGGCGAGCGGGTGGTTCACGCGATTTCCAGCCTCCATCCTACGAAGCGGGCCTGACGCCGCCCGGGAAACGAAACCGGGGGAGCGAGCGTGCGCCCACTCCCCCGACGGACACCCGGACGACCGGGCATCACCCCTCGCTGTGCGGTGCGTCGTCCTGCGGATCCTCGAACCAGACCTTCACGACCTCCAGCTCGCGCACGCCGCCGGGGCTCTGCACCGTCGCCACGTCGCCCACCTTCTTGCCAATCAGGGCGCGCGCCACCGGCGAGGTGACGGCCAGCCAGCGCTTCTTCAGGTCGGCCTCCGTCTCGCCCACCAGGCGGTAGGAGATGGACTTCTCGGTCTCCGCGTCCACCAGCTCCACGGTGGCGCCGAAGACGACCTTGTCGCCGCCCAGCTTCGTCGGGTCGATGACCTCCGCGCGGGCGATCCAGTCGTTGAGCGTCAGGATGCGCCCCTCGATGTGCGACTGCTTCTCCTTGGCGGCGTGGTACTCGGCGTTCTCCCGCAGGTCGCCGTGCGCGCGCGCGACCTCGATCTCACGCGAAATCTTTCCCCGCTCCACGGACTGGAGGTGCTTCAGTTCGTCCTTGAGCTTCCGCAGACCGTGGGGGGTCATCGGGATGTTGTCGCTCCCGCTCATCGAAACTGCTCCTTCCATCTGGAAACAACCAATGTAGGGAACGAGTGACAAGCGGGTCAACGAAAGCCGTCGCCCCATCGTCCGGTAACGGCTGTGCGCCCGACAGCCGACCCGTTAGGCTGCCCTCCGTGCTGTCCGTCCGTGAAATGCGCGCGCTCGCCGCCGCCCTCCCCGTGGGGACCTTCCAGCACCAGCTGGGCCCCTTCGCCCTCGTCCAGCGCCCGCCCTCGGAGCTGTCCGCCGCCGTCCTCGCCCCCACCCGCATGGCGGATCCCGGCGACATCGAACAGGGCATGCTCTCCCTGCTCTTTGAATTCGACGACCTGCTCGTCGCCACCCTGCCCACCCTCAAGGATTCGGACGCGCTGAGGATTGGCCGGAGGATGGACTGCGAGCTGGTGCTGGACGACGCCTCCGTCTCCAAGCAGCACGCGGAGCTGCGGTGGAGCCGCGCTGAGTCCCGCTGCACCGTGCGGGACCTGGGCTCCACCAACGGCACGTTCGTCAACGCCAGCACCATCGGGCACCGCGAGGTGTCGCTCCGGGGCGGCGACATCCTCAGCTTCGGCAACGTGCAGTTCTGGTACCTGCTCACCGACGCGCTCCACGAACGGCTGCGCGCGGGCGCGGCCTCCGGCCTGGGCTCCCACTCCGGCTGAAAGCCGAGGGCCCCGCGCCGTCAGGGACACACGCCGCAGTCGGCCGCGCACGCGTTGTACGTCGTGGACGTGCCACACGACTCCGTCACCTGGCAGACGCCGTCACCGCAGACGGCCAGGTCCGCGTCGCGCACGCGCGTGGTGAGGGGCTTGAAGGTGACGCCGTCCTTCGTGCAGTTCAGGAAGGCGACCCCGGTCGTCGTGTCCGTCGTGCACATCGCCGCGCAGCTGCCCGCGTAGACGATGGGCGCGCACGCCCGGCGCGGCATCCCGGAGCCGTCCACCACAGCGCACGCGCGCGTGGTGCTCTGGTTCGGGTTCAGGGGCGGGTTCTGGCTGCCCGCGTAGACGCCCTGGTTCTGGAAGAGGTTGCCGAAGAAGCACGACTCCGGCCGCGAGAACATCGACAGCTCCCCGGAGGTGAAGGGAATCACCTGCCCCTGCGCGTCACGGCCGTGCACGGAGATGGGCACGCTCACGCCGAACGGGTTGGTGTGCGCCGCGAGGCACGCGGAGACGATCTGCTGCTCGGCCACGGTCGGGCTCGCGCCCGCCGCCCAGCCCGGCGCCAGCCCCAGGAGGCCCGGCCAGGTGTATGTCTTGTTTGCCTGGACATGGGTGAACGTGCGCGTCTCGCCCTCCGGCACCGCGCAGCGGATGATGTAGCCCATGACCTCGCCCGCCAGCGTCGGGTTCGCGTTGAACCACGACGCGAAGGAGGCCTGTGACAGGCCACCGGCGGACAGCCCGTTGAATGACAAGCCATTGAACGACAGTCCATTGAATGACAAGCCATTGACGGACAGGTGGTTGTAGCTCAGGGCCTCCTGCTCCAGCGTGTCAAACAGGGCCGGCGGGGCCGGCGACACGGGCTCCAGGGCCTCGGTGCCACAGCCCGCTCCCAGCGTCGTCAGGGACAACACCAGCGCCCAGGACAGCTTCCGCACCGTGGCTCCGCGACGGCTCCCGTTCCCCATGCTTCCCATGTGCACGCTCCCCTGTGACGGGCGGACCAGCCCCTCTACACAGGAAAAATGTGCTTACACTGTCCAAGAGGCAAGGCGACGACGCTGCGGGGAGGTGGGGGTGGG
>NZ_RAWG01000213.1 GCF_003611735.1 Corallococcus sicarius
TCCCAGGTCCCAGGGCCCCGTCGCTGCCCGCGAAAGGTGCCCTTCCTGGGGTAACAGCCGGACCCCGTCCCATCCGTGTGCGGCAGAGGGGCCTCCAGGGCCCCCGCCGGTCGCTGGAGCGGCCACCGGCCAGGCAGGCGGGCACCGCACCGGCAGGAGGCACCGCACCAACAGGGGGCACCACGCCCGGCGTCAGGAGCCGCCCGGCTTCGTCGAGCGACCCTTGTGGGTGCGCGGCAGCGCGTGGGAGATGAGCGACACGTAGTCCACCGCCTGCACGCGCGGCGGGGGCGGCTGGGTGCCCAGCGCGGCCAGACGCTTGCTGAACGCGGCCAGGATGTCCGGCACGGGGCGCATCGCCTTGAGCAGCGCGTTGGGCCCCTCCATCGCCTGGGACAGCGCGATGGCGGCCTGCTGCAGCGGCAGCCCGCGCCGCAGCAGGTCCTGGAACGAGTTCGACAGCGTGAGGATGTTGTGCCCCGCCGTCTGCACCATCTCCACGGCGATCTTCAGCACCTGGGGCGCCGTGAGGTGGCCGTCCGCGAGCAGCACCAGCGCCGCCTGGAAGTAGTTGAAGATGGGCACCACGCGCGGCCCGTAGGGCGTGAAGTGCGCGGGCGGCGTCAGCCGGTCCAGGTGGATGAAGATGCGGCGCACGGGGTCCGCCACCGGGATCTTCTTCCACGCCGCGTGCACCCGCGCGACGTCGTCCGGGTACACGCCGCCCGCCTCCAGCACCTGCGACAGCACGCGCTCGTCCACCCGGCCCGCGATGAGGTCCGCGTAGAGCGAGTAGATGAACGCGTCCGCCTCCGCGTCGTCGCCGAAGAGCACCTCTTCCGCTTCGATGGGCGCGTTGACGCGGCTCTCCAGGATGACGGGCAGCTTGTAGCCCACCTGTCCGCGCAGGGCCCGGAAGCGCCCGCGCAAGAGGTTGCTCACGTTGTCCTTGAGGACGAACTCATCCCACTGGACGCCGTCCAGCTTGAGCTTCTCCTCCAGCACCGCGCGCATCTGCTTGGGGCTGCCGGACACGATGCACAGCCGCGTGTCCCCGCTCTCCGCCAGCTCCCGGATGAGGGTGCTCGCGCCCGGCACGGCGACCTTCTCATGCGCCTTCTGGAAGGCGGTGCGGAACAGGTCGCGCAGCGACTCGAAGTCCGTCTGGAGGTACGTCTTGTCCAGGTCCCACCGGTAGATGCGGCGCGGGGGGCGGGGGTCGATCCGGTCCGGCAGGCTCACCGCGAGAGGCCCTCCTGGATGGCGGAGCCCAGCTCATTCGCCACCGCCTTCGCCGCCACCTTGCCGGCGTTGGCGATGGCGCGCGCCTTCGAACGGCCGTGCGCCTTGATGAAGATGCGATCAAACCCGAGGATGGGCGCGCCGCCGTACTGCTCCCAGTCCGTGATGTCCTTGAGCCGCTCGATGCCGGAAGACAGCATGGCCAGGCCCGCGCGCCAGCGCAGGCTCTCCTTGTAGGCGTACTGGGCCAGCTCCATCACCGTGTCGTGCACGCCCTCCAGCATCTTCAGGCACACGTTGCCCACGAAGCCATCCGTGACGATGACGTCCGCGGTGCCGCGCGGGATGTCGATGCCCTCCACGTTGCCGGTGAAGTTGAGCCCCGTCATCTGCGACAGCCGCTGGTGCGCCTCCACCACGCGGGGCGGGCCCTTCTGCGGCTCCACACCGTTGGACAGGAGCGCCACCTTGGGCCGCTCGTTGCGGGAGATGATGCGCGCGTACGCGCTGCCCATGACGGCGAACGCCACCAGGTCCTCCGCCGTGGCCTCCACCGTGGCGCCCACGTCGAGGATGAGGCTGAACGGGTCCTGCTTCGCGCCTCGCACGCCCCGCGTCGGGTACACCGTGGCCAACGCCGCGCGGCGCACGCCCGGGATGAGCTGGAAGTGGCGCTTGCACGCGAGCACGCCCGCGCCCGTGTTGCCCGCGGACACCAGCGCGTGCGCTTCGCCTTCCGCCACCAGCCGGGCGGCCACCGCCACGGAGGACTCGGGCTTGCGCGCCAGCGCCTCGCCGGGCTTCTCGTCCATGCCCACGAAGTCCGCCGCGTGGTGCACGGAGATGCGCTCGCCGTTGTGCTTGATGCCGGCCAGGACCTCGTCGATGACTGGACGGTCCCCCACGAGCAGCGCGTGGATGTGCGGAGACTCCAGCGAGAGCTGGGCCGCACCCCGCACCACCTCGGCCGGGCCGTGATCGCTCCCCATCACGTCGAACGCGATGGTGACTTGCTGCGGCTTCCCCACCATGGAACCCATCCTATGAGCTTTGCTCGGCGCCCGCTCCCGACATTCTCACCTGTGTCACCAGCGACAGTGCCAGCAGGCCTCCCAGCCCTACCAGGACCGCCCCCGTCCCATAGGGCGCGGCGGGGCCCAACCGCGTGAATAGCAGGCCGCCCAGCGCCGGGCCCACAATGCGACCGAGCGACCCGCAGGCCTGATACGCGCCCAACACCGTCCCCTGACGCGCCGCAGGAGCATGCAGGGACACCAGGGCGGACAGGCACGGGTTCACCAGCGCGGAACCCACCGCCAGCAGCCCCATCACCGGGAAGAGCCACCCGTACGACGGGGCCACCGGCAGGAGCGCGAGCCCCGCGGCCGTCAGCGCGAACCCCACCACGGCCACCGGGGCCTCCCGCCCTCCCCTGCCTCCCGGCCCGGCGGGCGGCCGTTCTCCGGGCAACGGAGCCACCAGCCGGCGCACGAGCCCGCCCTGCACCAGCGCGGACAGCACGCCCACCACCGCGAAGAGCGCCCCGGAGCGCAGGCTGGCCTCCCGCAGGACGGCCTCGTCCGGGTGCACCGCGTGGATGAGCCACCCGCCCTCCAGCGGCACCGCGCCGGCCGACAGGAAGCGCGTCAGCAGGTACACGGAGAACGTGCCCTCCATCTGCGCGAAGGCCACGGTGAAGAGCAGCACCAGCACCACGCACCGGCCCACCACGGGCATCGACAGCACGGACGCGGCGCCCTTCATGGAGCGCACCGTCGCGGAGGGCGAACCCGGCACGCGCGTCTCCGGCAGGAAGAACCACGTGCAGACGAGGTTCACCGCGGACAGCCCCGCCGCGAACAGGCCGATGGCGAGGTTGCCGCCCCACGCGCCCAGCACGCCCCCCAGCGCCGGCCCCAGCACGAAGCCCAGGCCGAACGCCGCGCCGATGATGCCCATGCCCCGCGCGCGCTCGGCCGGGGGCGTGATGTCCGCCACCACCGCCTGCGCCGTGGACACGTTGCCGCCCGACACCCCGTCGATGACGCGCGACAGGAACAACAGGGGCAGCGTGTGCGCGAAGGCGAACAGCACGTAGCCCAAGAGCGACCCCACCTGGCTCACGAGCAGCACCGGCCGCCGGCCGAACCGGTCCGACAGCCGCCCCATGATGGGCGCCGCCACCAGCTGCATCAGCGAGTACACCGCGACGAGCAGCCCCACCGTGAAGGGCGACGCCCCGAAGCGCACGCCGTACACGCCGAGCTGGGGAATCAGGATGCCGAACCCGATGAGGTCCAGCACGGCGATGCCGAACACCACCCGCAGCGACGCCTCCCGAGCCACCCTCGTACTCCCCTCGTCCACCTGCCGTTGGAAACCGGACCGCTGAAAACGGAAACCGCCGGAGCGCTCATGCCAGGCGCTCCGGCGGACCGGGAGACTCCCACCTGTGCCGTCGGGCGTCTACATCGCCCCGGCGGACTGGATGTTGCGGTTGGCCGTGTCGCGCTCGATGCAGCCCTTGGTCATCGTGTACTGGTACGTGCCCAGCTCGTCACGCCAGTACTCACCCTCGTAGGGCCAGTAGAGCTGATCGTCCGCCACGGCCACGGAGTACTTGTACTTCTTGACGATGGCCGTGCGACCGCCCGCCTTGAGCTGCTCCTCCAGGAACTCCTTCTCCTTGGTGGTCGTCTCGAACTTGATGCGCAGGCCGTTGGCCAGCAGCAGCTTGAGCGCGCCCAGCTCCGTCTCCAGCTTGCCCTTGGCCATGGTGCCGGCCTTGGAGATGAGGTGCGTGCGCTGGACCTTCAGGCCCTCCAGCAGCTGCTTCGACAGCTCCGAGTACTTGAACGTGTCGCCCTTGTTGGAGAACAGGTCCATCTCACCCTCGAGCTCCAGGATGGAGTCGTTGGTCTTCTTCAGGTCCTGATCCGTGAGGGCGAGCCGCAGGATGCGCTCCAGGAGCACGTCCGTGCCGTTCTTCTCCAGGCCGTCCTTGTTCTTCTTCTGCACGTCGGCGAGCACCGTGTAGTACTCGCTCGCGTCCATGTTCTTCTTCACGAGCGAGTCCAGCTCGTCGTGCACGGGCAGGTACGTGTGCTCGAAGTCCTGGAGGATGAGGTTGGACTCCCGGTAGCGGCAGTTCTCGTAATAGATGACGGCCTTCAGGATGAGCGCTTCCGGGAAGTACTCCTCGCGGAAGAAGGGCGACGACAGGGTGATGAGGTTGCCCAGCGCCTGCTCGTACTGACCGATGCGGTAGTTGGCCCAGGAGGACTCGAAGAGGGCCTCCAGCCACTGCGTGTTCCCGCGCTCCACCTTGTTCAGATAGAAGATGGAGAAGCGGTTCTGCTGCATGCCGTAGTGCGTGCGCGCCAGCTGCATGAAGGCCAGCTCGCGCAGCGACTTGTCCAGCTTCGCCTGCTCGCCGGTGCGGCCCGACTGGGGACGGGTGAGGCGCACCACTTCCTTCATCGCCTCCACCGACGCCAGCACGTCCGTGTTGCCGCGCTTGAGCGCCGCGTCCTTGTTGCGCGTGCCGTTGCGGAAGAAGGCCACGCCCTCCAGGTACTTCGCGCGCGGGTAGAACGGATCCGTGCGCGGGATGGTCAGCGCCAGCCGCTTCACTTCCTCGAAGCTCTTGTCCGCGTTCTCCGTCTGGCCCACCTGATCCAACGCCCGGCCGCGCACGAAGTGGTAGCGCGCCAGCAGGTAGCGGAACTCGTTGCGGAACTTCTCCGGGAACTCGTAGTTCGCGTAACGGGCGATCTCATCCAGGATGACCGTCTCGTTCTGCGTCTTGCGGCTGATGAAGAACAGCCACTCCAGGCTCGTCTTGAAGAACTTCGTGGACGGACCCACCGCGAGGATCTTGGAGAACTCGCCCAGGGACGAGTGGTACAGGCCCATGCGGTAGAGCGACTTGGCCAGCACGTAGCGCGCCTCGGTGTGCAGACCCTGCAGCTTCGGGTCCCCCAGGAGCTCGTGCGACGCCATCGCCGCCTTCTCGTACTCGTCGTTCTTGAACAGCGAGATGGCCGCGTCCAGGCGCTGGCGGTCCGCCGTCTTGCCGGACACGTCCACCGCGTCGAACGTCATCGTCGGCGCGGGCGGCTTGTCGCTGTCGCTGGTGAGGTCCAGGCCCAGGCCGCCACCCTGGGGGGCAGCGGCGGGCTTCGTCGCCGCGGCGGGCGCGGTGGTGGCCGGCGCCACGGGCGTCGTGGTGGTGGTCGTCGTCGGAGGCGTGGCCGGGTTGCCCACGGGCGCCGCGGTTTCAGGAGCGGGGGCCGCGGTGGCCTCCGCGGCGGGGGCGGTCTGCTTGCCCTTGCCCCGCTTGGTGGAGGTCGTCTTCTTCTTCGCCGAAGACGACCCCTTCTTCTTCTTCTTGGACTGTCCCGCCAGGTCCAGGCCTTCAAAGGACTGGGCCATGGTGGGAGCCGTCCACGCGAGCGTGAGCCCGAGGACGGCGAGACGGAGGAGCCGGTGGGTGCGCATCATGAGTCTTAGGAACCGGAGGGGAAGAAGAAGGACAGGCCCAGCTCGAAGAGGATCTGGTTGCGGAGGTACGTGGGCGTGGGCTCCCGGCCCTTCTCCACGTAGATGAGGTCGCGCAGCTCCGTGCGCAGCGTCACCCAGCGGTTGAAGAAGAAGCGCAGGCCGACGCCCACGTTGCCGCCGGCCGTGAGGTACGACTTGCTGCCCGCGACGGGCTGGCCGTCCACGAGCCGCGTCTCCGGGCCGCGGTACTGCACCACCGACGCGCCGACGATGCCGTACATGTCGAAGTGGACGAACTTCTCCGCCAGCAGCGACAGCTTGCCGTAGATGGGGGCCCACTGGACGTCCGCGCCGCCCAGCAGCGTGAGCTGCCCGGGGGCCTGGCCGTCCAGCTCGCCCTTGGAGGGCGCGCGGCAGCCGCGGGTGTCGCCGGTGTCGCCGCCGAACTCGCAGATCTGCGCGGAGCCGGCCACGGTGTTCACCGCGTAGCCCGCGCGCAGGCCCACGCCCAGCGTCTCCGTGGGGTAGTACGTGAGCGAGGCTCCGAAGAGGTACTTCTTGTAGAACGCGTCGCGGATGGAGACGGACGCGGACGGGCTGACCTCGAAGCGGCCCTTCTTGAGGAACATGTGGCCGGACACCGGCCGGATGCGCTCGCGAAGGGGCCCCAGGGCGTCCTTGTCCACCTCGGACACGTCACCGGCCTCCTCCTCCTGGGAGGCGGCCGACCCCTGCGGCGCGGCGGCCGGCTTCGGGGCAGGAGCGGGAGCGGGCGCCGGAGCCGCCGCGGGGGCGGGAGCGGGAGCCTGGTCGGCGGCGCCGGCCAGCACGGGCATGCCAGCGCACAGGGTCAGCAGCAGACGGAAGGTGGGCTTCATTCGGACTCCCTCCCCGTCGACTTGAGGGGCAGGAAGATGGAGATGCCCGCGTTGAGGGTCATGACGTTCTGGATGGCGCCCTTGCTGCTGCCCAGGGGCTGGTCCACATAGGAAGTGTTGATGAGGGCCACGTTGACGGCCAGGTAGTCCTTGGTGACGAACCGCATGCCCAGGCCCAGGTCGGCGGCCGGGTTGAGGCCGCGGTCGGGCAGCGCGGAGGTCTCCGTCTTCACCACGCCCAGGCCGCCCAGGAGGTAGCCGTCGAAGTGGAGGATGGAGTTGAGGAAGGACACCTTGCCGTACAGCGGCGCCCACTCGATGTCGCCCATGGCGGACCACTGCGGCACGGAGTTGTAGATCTTGCTGTTGAAGGTGCGCTTGGCGGTGCGCACGTCATCCGACGGCACCACCTGCATCAGCGAACCGCGGGCGGAGATGGCCAGCGTGTCCGCCAGGTACCAGGCGCCCCGGAGCGAACCGCCCACCTTCGAATAGAAGGGGTCGTTCACGGAGATGCTGACGAGCGGGGAGAGCTCGAAGCGGTGCTTCTTCAGATACACCTTGCGCTGGACGCTCTTCACCCGGTCGTCCTGGGTGATGTCCGTCAGCGGCATCAGCGCCTCGGGGGGGATCTCCTTCGCCTTGTCGGCGGTGGGCGGCGACGCGGGACGGGCTTCCTCGTCCGGCGGCGGCGCTGGGTTCTCTTCGGGAGGTTTGGCCTGGGCGTCCTCGGTCAGATCGAGGCCCATGCCTTCCTGACTCTGGGCGGGGGCCAGCGCGGGCCACATCAGGCTCAGCGCAAGCAGCAGCGTGGGGCGGTTCAAGTCCGGGCGCTCCGTGGGGGGGAGGGGGCGTACTGCCACCGGAAGGCAGCATGACATCAGCCACGCCATCCTATCGGTCGTATTCCCAGCCATCAACCGCCACGACGTGCCTGCCTCCTCTGTAATCCTCCGGTCCCCCTTCACAATTCCAGCGGATCCGCGTCTGCATGTCCCGGGTTGGCGTGAAGGAGGGGTGTGCTACCGTTTCAGCCCACCTGGAGTCGCGGCCCCCCCACGCCCCAGGTCCCTTCCTTCCTAGAGGTTTCAAAGATGTTCGTGCGATCCGCGCTCTTCATGTCCGCCGTCCTCCTGCTGGGAGGCTGTGAGGTCACCACCGAACTGGGCAAGCCGTGCGGCCTGGTGCGCAAGGCGACGGACACGGAGGCGCAAACCTTCGGCCGCGACTTCATGCCCATCTACGAGAAGGACATCGCCGCGGACCAGGACTTCATCTCCTTCGGCTCGCTGGACTGCGAGGAGCTGGTCTGCGTGCGCGACGCGGACAGCCCCCGCAGCGACAACCCGGCCGACGAGGCCCTGGGCTACTGCAGCGACGCGTGCGTGCAGGGCAGCACCACCGACTGCGAGGTGACCAACAGCGACGCGGTGGAGGGCATCAAGGAGCGGATGACGTGCCGTCCCCTGCTGTTGGATCAGGCGACGCTCGAAGCCATCAAGGTCGCCGACGAGGGCTTCTACCGGCGCACCTTCGGCGAGAACAACTCGCCCTACTTCTGCGCCGGCGCCACCCCGCAGGCCCAGGGCAACTGAACAGTCGCCTGGCACGAAAGGGTTAGACCTATTCGCGCGCGCCGTTCGTAAAGGCAGGGCCCGCGTTTCCACACGCCCTCTGGAGTCCTGCCATGAATCGTACGGTCCTCTTCCTCGCCCTGGCTGGCGGCCTCGCCCTCACCGCCCTGGTGCTGGGCCTGCCCCGGGGGGACGGCACCTCGTCCCCCCATGTCGTGGTGACGACGCCGCTGGGCTCCCCCACCCCGCCGGTCAACAAGCCGCAGGGCGTCACGGGCGCGGGCAGCCTCCAGGTGACGAGCCGGCTGGCGCACCCGTACATCCCGGTGGGCCCCTCGGAGACGTACGTCACGGTGGACCTCACCGGCATGGAGGTGCCCGGCGCGAAGCGCAGCCCGGTGAACCTGGCGGTCGTCATCGACCGGTCGGGCTCCATGAGCGGCTACAAGCTGCAGCAGGCGAAGCAGGCCGCGCGGCACCTGGTGACGCTCTTGCGCGACGAGGACCGGCTGGCCATCGTGCACTACGGTTCGGACGTGAAGAGCCTGCCGTCCTTGCCGGCGACCGCGGACAACCGCGAGCGGATGGCCCGCTTCATCGACGGCATCTGGGACGACGGCGGCACCAACATCAGCGCGGGCCTGTCCGTGGGCCGCACGCAGCTGGCGTCCGCCATGGGCGGCAGCGCCACCGTCAACCGCCTCATCCTGATGAGCGACGGCCAGCCCACCGAGGGCGTGTCGGATGACGAGGGGCTGAAGAACGTGGTGCGGGAGATCCGCGCCTCCGGCATCACGGTGAGCTCCATTGGCGTGGGCACCGACTTCAACGAGGACCTGATGCAGGCCTTCGCCGAGTACGGCGCGGGCGCCTACGGGTTCCTGGAGGATGCGAGCAAGCTGTCCACCCTCTTCCAGCGCGACCTGCAGCAGGCCACCACCGCGGTGGCGCGCAACGTGGAGCTGTCCTTCGAGCTGCCCCCGGGCACGACGCTGGGCGAGGTGCTGGGCTACCGCGCGCACCAGGCCGGCAACACCGTGCGCGTGGCGATGCCGGACTTCGCCGCGGGCCAGGTGGAGCGCGTGGTGGTGCGGCTGAACGTGACGGGCGGCGCGGCGGGCCAGTCCGTGCAGGTGGCGGGGCTGAAGGTCGCTTACACGGACCTGCTCGCGAACAAGGGCGTGGAGGACCTGTCCACGCTGGCCGCGGTGGCCACGGACGTGCGCGAAGAGGTGGTGTCGCGCCAGGACAAGGAGGCCACGGTGTACGCGGCCCGGGCGCGCAGCGCGCAGAACCTCCAGAAGGCCGCGGAGGCGATGAGCACGGGCAAGAAGGGCGAGGCCCAGGACTACCTGCGCCAGAACCAGGTCCTCTTCACCGAGGCGGCCGCGGTGGCGGGTCCGGCGGCGGTGGCGGTGGATCAGGCCGAGCAGGCCCAGGCGATGCAGGAATACGACGCCGCGGACGACGAGACCTCCCAGCGCGCCGCCGTGAAGAGCAGCAAGGTGAAGGCGCTCAAGAGCTTCGGCCGGATGGGCTCCACCTACTAGCCGGGCACGCCGGGCGGGAGGGGGGTGACGCTCGGCCCCCCGGTCCCTCCCTGACGCGAAGTGACATCTTCGCGGTTGACCTGCGGAATCGCGTGGCCCTATCTCCGCGTTCTTCCAGGCTTCAGCCCTGGAAGGGCGCACTGGAGGCGCGAGACAGCATGGCGGCGAGCGCGAGCACCCCGTGGGTCGGGGTCATCATGGGCGGCAGAAGCGACCTCGAACACCTGCAACCGGCGATCGACATCCTCGCCGAGCTGCGCATCCCGCATGAGGTGCGCGTCGTGTCCGCGCACCGCACCCCGGACTGGATGATGGAGTACGCGTCCACCGCGGAGTCCCGGGGCCTGTCCGTCATCATCGCCGCGGCGGGCGGCGCGGCGCACCTGCCCGGCATGGTGTCCAGCAAGACGTTGCTGCCGGTGCTGGGCGTGCCCATGCCCACCACGGTGCTCAACGGCTTCGACGCGCTGCTCTCCATCGTGCAGATGCCCAAGGGCGTCCCGGTGGGCACGCAGGCCATTGGCAAGCCGGGGGCCGCCAACGCGGCGCTGCACGCGGCGGCCATCCTCTGCCTGAAGTACCCGGAGCTGCGCGAGCGGCTGGGGGCCTGGCGCAAGGCGCGCACGGACGAGGTGCTGGCGCACCGGGAGGTGTCGGGATGACGGCGCGCGTGGTGCTCCCCGGCGGCACGCTGGGCATCCTCGGCGGAGGGCAGCTGGGGCGGATGATGGCGCTCGCGGCGCGCACGCTGGGCTACCAGGTGCAGGCGCTGGATCCGGACTCGTCGTGTCCGGCCCGCAGCGTGGTGGACCGCTGCCTCACCGCGTCCTTCTCCGACACGTCCGCCGCGGAGGACCTGGCGCGCTCGTGCGACGTGGTGACGCTGGAGATTGAAAAGGTGTCGCTCGCCACGCTCAACGCCGTCGCGCGCCACGCGCCCATGCGGCCCGGCGCGGCCGTGCTGGAGGTGGTGCAGCACCGCGGCCGGCAGAAGTCCTGGCTCGCGAAGGGCGGCTTCCCGCTGGGGCCGTGGCGTGAGGCGCACTCGGAGGCGGAGCTGGCGCAGGCCATCACCGCGCTGGGCGGCCGGTGCTTCATCAAGTCCAGCGAGGGCGGCTACGACGGCCGCGGCCAGTACGAGGTGAAGCAGGCCTCCGAGGCGGGCGTCGCGTGGCGCGAGCTGGGTGAAGGCTCCGTGGTGGTGGAGGCCGCGCTGGATCTGCAGGCGGAGCTGTCGGTGCTCGTCGCGCGCGGGCCGGATGGACAGCTCGCGGTGTACCCTCCTGCATTCAACCACCACGAGCAGCGCATCCTCGCGTGGTCGCTCCTGCCGGGCCCGCTGCCGCAGCCCGTGCTCACGCAGGCCGCGCAGGTGGCGCGCGACATCACCGCCGCGCTGAAGGTGGAGGGGCTGCTGGTGGTGGAGATGTTCCTGCTGGGGGACGGCTCGCTGCTCGTCAACGAGGTGGCGCCCCGGCCGCACAACAGCTTCCACTCGACGGAGGTGGCGTGCCTGACGAGCCAGTTCGAGCAGGCCGTGCGCGCGGTGTGCAACCTGCCCCTGGGCTCCGTGGAGGTGGTGCGCCCCGCGGCCATCGTCAACCTGCTGGGCGACCTGTGGCTGCACGAGGGCGGGCCCCGCTTCGAACAGGTGCTGGCCATGCCCGGCGTCCGGCTGCACCTGTACGGCAAGCGCGACGCGCGCAAGGGCCGCAAGATGGGGCACCTGTCCGCCGTGGGCACCACGCCCGAGGACGCGCTCGCCCGCGTGAAGGCCGCCGCCACGCTCCTGGGGATGTGAGCCCGTGAAGACGAACGCCGCCCGGCTGCTGGACTCGCTCGGCATCGCGTACACGTTGCGCGACTACGACGTGGATCCGGACGACCTGTCCGCGGAGACGGTGGCCGCCAAGGTGGGCATGCCCGCCGAACAGGTGTTCAAGACGCTGGTGGCCAAGGGCGACCGCACCGGCGTGCTGATGGCGGTGGTGCCCGGCAACGCGGAGCTGGACCTGAAGGCCCTGGCGCGGCTGAGCGGCGACCGCAAGGTGGACACCGTGCCCCTCAAGGAATTGCAGCCGCTCACGGGCTTCATCCGGGGCGGCGTCACCGCGCTGGGGGGCAAGAAGGAGTACCCCGTCTACGTGGACGAGACGCTGGAGCTGTTCGACGTCGTCGCCGTGTCGGCGGGGGTGCGAGGCACGCAGATCCTCCTCGCCCCCGCGGACTACCTGCGCGTGACGAAGGGCAGGACGGGACCGCTGTCGCGCCCGAAGGCGTAGACCTTTTTCGCGGGCCGCGCGTTCGAAGGACATTCCCGGCCCGAGGGCCGTTCCCGGGGTGTCCCGATGAATGCCGCCGTGTTGCAATTCCACCACCGCGAAGCCTTCGAGCACACCGTCACGCGCGCGCTGGCGGCGGGCGCCGGTGCGGGGCTCCTGCAGTGGCTCACGCTGCGCCTGGGCGTCCCGGTGCCGCTCACGTGGCTGGTCCCCGCCGCGGTGGTGCTGGCGTGCGCGCGCGGCGACCGGTGGGACCGGGGCCTCCTGAGCGGCCTGGGGCTGCTCCTCATCGGCCTGCCCTACGGCCTGGGCCTGTCGCCCGGCTGGACGGTGGCGACGAGCGGCGCGGCCGCCGGGGCGCTGCTGGTGCGCGCGCGCCTCAATGAATTGGGCGAGGAGGGCCAGGTGGCGGAGGCCCGCCCCACCCTCGTGCACTACGGCCTGGGCAGCGTGCTGGGCGCGGGGCTCACGCTGGCCGGGGGCGTGGTGGCGGAAGTCCTGGCGCTGCGGCTCGCGTCGGTGGCCACGCCGACGCTGCTGGCGGCGGGGGTGGTGGGCGCCATCGTCGGCCTCTTCGTGGGCCTGGGCGCCATCGCCGCGCACCTGAGTCTGACGGCGGATCCGGTGGAGGCGCGCGCGGAGGAGTTGCTGCCCCAGCTCTCCGGTGACTTCCACGCGCTGTCTGAACGCGCGCTGTCGCTCTATCGCCAGTGCGGGCAGTCGCTCGCGAAGCTGCCCCGGGAGCCCGCGCGCGAGGAGCTGGCCCGCACGCTGGCGCGCATCACGCGCGGCGCGGTGGAGCTGGCCTCCGAGTGGGCCGGCGTGGAGGCACAGTTGGAGGAGCGCGCCACCGCGGAGCTTCAAGCGGAGCGCGACAGCCTGGAGCGCAGCGCTCGCGCCAGCACGGACGCCGTGGCGCGCCGGCAGCTGGAGGTCGCGGCGGCGTCGCTGGCCGAGGAGGTGGAGCGGCTGGGAGACATGCGACAGCGCCGCGAGCGCATCATCGCGAGGCTGCGCGCGGAGGTGGCCCTGCTGGAGCGGGCGCGCGTGGCGCTCCTGTCCCTGCGCAGCGGTCAGGCGCAGCTCAAGGCCGCGGAGCTGGCCTCGCTGGCCCGCCGCTTCCGTGCCCTCTCGACCGCCCAGGGAGAGGAGGGCCAGGCCATGGACTCCGTCGCGGCCCAGGTGACGCTCGCCCAGGTTGCCCCCGTGGAGGCCCCTCCGCCGGCGCCCGTGGACGCCGCGCCGCTGGCCTCGGAGGGCGCCAACGTGCCGGAAATCCAACGGATTCGCGGGGAATAGCGGCACGGGGGCCCTTGGGGACCCCTCCCGGAAGGTCGGGCCCGGAGGCTTGCGGCGGGCGTCCGGGTCCGACGCCGGTTCATTTGTCGGGTGGGGGGACCTGAAGGTTCCCTCAGGGCGGGGTACATTTTGAGGGCCATGAGTGTGCCCTCCCCTAGCAAGCCCGGCGTGCCCCCTCCCTGGCTGTGGAACGGTGATGAGCCGAGGGTCGCCACCGTCTTCCAGCCCATCGTCGATCTGCTGAGTGGCGAGGTGCTGGGCCACGAGGTGCTGTCGCGAGGCCTGGGCCCGGTGGAGTCCCCCAACGAGCTGTTCTCCCGCGCGCGCGTGGAGGGCTTCACCTACGAGTTGGAGCGCGCGTGCTGGACGGCGGCGGTGCGCCGCATCGCCACGCTGCCGGAGGCGCAGCGGCGCGGCCCCTTCTTCTTCAACGTCAGCCCGGATGTGCTGAGCGACGAGCGCTTCGGTGGCGCGTCCACGCTGGAGCTGCTGCGCCAGCACGGCCTCAGCCCCCGGCAGCTGGTGCTCGAAATCACCGAGCGCAGCACCTTCGAGGACACGGAGCAGCTGCGCATGCTCGCGCGGCGGTACTCGGAGCAGGGCTTCGGCATCGCGCTGGACGACTTCGGCGCGGGGCACTCCGGGCTGGTGACGCTGGTGCACAGCGCGCCGGACTTCATCAAGTTGGATCAGGCGCTGGTGCGCGACATCCACCTGCACACCTACCGGCAGCACCTGGTGAAGTCGCTGGTCGCCTTCGCGCAGCGCGTGGACGCGGTGCTCATCGCCGAGGGCGTGGAGACGTGGAACGAGCTGGCCGTGCTGCTGCGCCTGGGCATCCGGCACGCGCAGGGCTATCTGCTCGCGCGGCCGGTGAGCTCTCCGCAGCGGCCGGGCGCGGAGTTCGCCGAGCGCTGCCGCGAGGCCATCCGCGCCCTGCACCAGCGCGAGCACGAGGACGACGAGACGGTGGGCAGCATGATCATCCGTCCCCCCTGCGCGCCGGTGGCGTCGCCCGCCATCGAGTTGGACAGGCTGTTCCGCCGCACGCCGGGCGAGGACCACGTGGTGCTGCTGGACGGCGAACAGCCGCACGCGGTGGTGACGCGGCGGAGCTTCTACGCGCGGTGGGGTGGCACCTCCGCGGACGCGTCTCCGGCGCTTGAAGATGGAGCGCCCGTGGACCTGATGGTGGTGGAGGACGGCACGGCCATCACCGCCCTGGCGCGCATGGCGATGCGCCGTCCGCCGGAGTCCGTCTACGACCCGGTGGTGGTGACGGACGCGAAGGGCCACTTCCTGGGCACGGTGACGATGAAGCAGCTCATCGCGCGGGCCTCGGACCTGGAGCAGCACGCGGCCACCGGCGCGCATCCGCTCACGGACCTGCCCGGCAGCCGCATGATTGAACGGTGGATCCGCGCCGCGCTCCAGGGCGACGCGTTCACCGTCATCTACGGCGACCTGGATCACTTCGAGGCCTACAACGACCGCTACGGCTTCCTCCAGGGCGACCGGGTGATCCGCTACACCGCGGGCCTGCTGTCGGAGTGCCTGCACCTGCTGCCGCCCGGTTCGCACCTGGGCCATGTGGGCGGCGACGACTTCGTGCTCGTGTGCCCCGAAGCGGTGTCGCCCGAGGTGCTTCGCACGCTCTGTCAGCGCTTCGACGCGGAGAAGGTCCCGCTGTACGGCCCGGAGGACCTGCGCAGGGGCGGCTTCACCGCGGGAGACGCCGCGGGCGCGCCCGTGCCGGTGACGCTGAGCCTGGCGGCGGTGGACCACCGGGGGCTGTCTCCCCAGCCCCATCCCGCCGAGCTGTCCGCGGTCGCCGCGTCCCTGCGCAAGAAGGTGAAGGCGCTCTCCGGCCAGACGGCCACCAGCACGTTCCTGTTCGAGCAGGGCAAGCCCGGGTAGCGGGGACGCGGGCCAACACAGCCCGCGCACGCGTCACGGCGCGATGGGGAGGGTGCTCACGCCCTCGAACTCCACCGTGCCGCCCTTGACGATGCCGTTCGCCTGACACCAGCCGCCCGGCACCTCCAGCACGTACTGGCTGGGGATGCCCACCGAGCGGTTCGCCAGCGTGCGCGGCTCCGCGTTCTCGATGATGCCGACGATGCGGTGCTCGGACGTGATGAACAGCATGTCCAGGGGGATGAGCGTGTTGCGCATCCAGAAGCCCCGGACCTCCTGCTCTGGAAAGAGGAAGAGCATGCCCTGCCCGGCGGGCAGCGACTTGCGCCACATGAGGCCGCGCGTGCGTGCATCGCCCGTGGCGGCGACCTCCACCTCCACCCGGTGCACGCCCCCGTAGGCGTCCTTCAGCCGCACGTGCGCGCGCGGCAGCCCTGGCATCACGTAGTCCTCCGCCGACACGTCCTTCGGGCGCGCTCGCGAAGGCGCGGGCGCGGGCTTCACAAGCTTCGGTGATGCGGCGGGCGCTTCCTGGCACGCGCCGCCCACGAGCGCCAGCGCCAGCAACACCGCGACCCGCGACTTCATGGGTGCTGGGGATGCAGCGGCTTGTTGAGCAGCTTCTCCGTCAGCTCGGAGCCCAGGCTGTCGGACATCAGCCGCTCCACCAGGGTCTCGAAGTCCACGCGCTGGGACTCGCTGCTGTAGATGAAGCGGATGCCCATGCCGGGCTCCTCCGCGTCGCCCTTGGACCAGACGACCTCGCCCAACAGTTCGAAGGGTGCCTCGCGGTGCGGCACCGTCAGCTTGAAGAGGAAGCGCGTGCCGATGGGCAGCGGCTTCTTCGTCTTGATGAAGGTGCCACCCTTGCTGATGTTCTTCGTGTAGTCGGCGAAGAACGAATTGAGCTTCTTGTAGTCGACCTTCAGCTCGATGGGCGCACGACCATGGGTGCGCAGTTCGGATCCGCTCTTCTGTTCGGACATGCGGTCGGGGAGTATAGGGGACGCCATGCGGCAAGTCCTCCCCCGCGCCCGCGGTCTGTTGGGCCGTCCCGCCGTCCTGGCCACCGTGCTGGTGCTCGCCGGTGGTGGGTCGGCCCTCGTCCTTGTCCCCCTCTTCGGGGTTCCCGGCTTTGAGCTGGGGCTCGCGCTGGCCATCGCCGTCGGCCTGCTTGGGGGAGGGACGGGCATCGCCGCCGCCGCCCAGGAGCGCCGCCTCCTCACCGGCACCCTCCCCCATCC
>NZ_RAWG01000214.1 GCF_003611735.1 Corallococcus sicarius
AAGAGACAGCCCATGGCCCGCCCGCGCGACACGGGGCGTTCGGTGCTCGCGTGGCTGGGCAACGTGCTCTTGCCCACCGCGGAGGCGCACCTGCCCCCGTACACGGGGGACCTGTACTGGGTGAAGGTGCAGGTGCCGGGGCGGCAGTGCCCGGTGGAGCTGTTGACGTCGGAGTTGCAGTGGCAACTGGATGACGGATCCTGGCAGACGCTGCGCGACGCGGCGGGGCAGGCGCTCACGGTGCAGGTGCTGAGCGCGTACCTGGTGCAGAACCGCATCACCGAAGGGCCGTACACCCTGGCGGCGCCGGTGCCCTTTGGCGTGGCGAGCGTCCGATGAGGCGCGCTGTCTGGCTTTGCGCGCTGGCGCTGCTCGGTGCGTGTGAGGAGGGTGAGCCGAAGGCCGGGGGCGCGCTGGAGGTGCCCCCGATGACGTACGCGGACCCCTCTCCGTGGACGCGCGGGGGGACGACGGTGCCACCTCCGGGGCCGCTGGGGCGGGTGGTCGTCACCAACAGCCTGGATGATTCCGTGAGCCTGCTGGACCTGGACGGGGCCGGCACCGCGGGCTGGAGCGAGCTTGCGCGCGTGCCCGTGGGGCTCAACCCGGTGGAGCTGGAGGGGCCGCACCACACGGCGGTGTCCCCCACCGGGGACTTCTACTACGTGGGCATCTCCAACTACGTGCCCGGCGGCGGATCCGGACCGCACGGCGCGCACGGCACCGGCACGGCGGACGGCTACTGCCTGAAGCTGGACGCGAAGGACCACCGGCGGGTGGCCTCCGCACGCGTGGACCGCAACCCGGGCGACGTCGTCATCAGCGCGGACGGACGCACGCTGTACCAGACGCACTTCGACCTCTTGCGCATCGCGGACGTGGCGCGCCGGGGCGGCACGGAGGAGGAGATGGTGGCGCGGCTGGCCATCATCGACGCGGAGACGATGACGGTGAAGGCGCGCGTGAAGGTGTGCCCGGCGCCGCACGCGGTGCGGCTGTCCGCGGACGAGCGCACCGCCTACGTGGCCTGCTGGTCGGACGAGGTCGCGCTGGTGGACCTGGCGACGGAGGGCACGCCGGTGACGCGCGTGAAGGTGGCCGTCGGGGCGGGCACCGCGACGAACCCGCGCCACCAGCCCTATGCGCTCACCGTGTCACCCACGACGGGGGACGTGTGGGTCAGCTCGCTCGCGAGCCGTCAGGTGCAGGTGCTGGAGGCCGGCACCCGCACCATGAACCCCGCGCGCACCGTGTACCTGCGCGGGGCGCCCATGTTCGGCGCGTTCACGAAGGACGGGCGCACGCTGTACCTGCCGTACCAGCAGGAGGACGCGGTGGCCGTCATCGACCCGGCCACGTCCACGGTGCTGCGCACGGTGCCGCTGTCGCAGGCGGGCTGCCTCAACGTGCACCAAATCATGCTGACGCCGGATGAGCGCCTGGGGCTCGTGGTGTGCGAGGGCGACCACGTGGGCACGGGCACGCTGCACGCGGTGGACCTGGCGGAGGGCACGGTGCTGTCCACGGTGCGGATGGGCCTCTTCCCGGACTCGGTGAGCCTGCTGCGGAGCCAGCCATGAAGCGGAGGCACCAGGCCATGGCGGCGCTGCTCGTGGGGGCGCTGGCCGGTTGCGGCGGTGACAGTGGTGATGCGCCCGAACCCGCGGCGGACTTCGGGGAGACGCTGTTCCAGGACGCGCGGCTGTCGGACAGCACGTTCAACCGCTTCTCGTGCGCGACGTGCCACGTGACGACGCCCGAGGCGCCGGCGGGGCGCATCGACTCCGGGCCGTCGCTGTACAACGTGGCGGCGCGGCCCCACTGGTGGGGCGGCTATGAGACGCACCTGCTGGACGCGGTGAACTTCTGCTACCTGAACTTCATGCGCGGGGTGACGAAGCTTGCGCCCGAGGAGCCGCGCTCGCGCGCCCTCTACGAATACCTGTCGCGGATCAGCCCCGATGCGCAGGCGCCCGCGGTGCCCTTCACGGTGGTGAAGGACATCGAGGACGTGCCTCGCGGGGACACCGCGCGCGGCGAAGCGGTGTACCGGGCGGCATGTCAGAACTGCCACGGCGCGACGCACACGGGCGAGGGCCGGCTGACGGAGCTGGCGTCGGTGCTGCCGGAGGTGACGCGGGAGTACGACCGGCTCTTCCCGGGCATCCCGCACGCGCACGTCGTCATCGAGAAGGTGCGGCACGGCGCGTTCTTCGGCGTGGGCGGCAGCATGCCTCCGTACAGCAGGGAGGCCCTGTCCGACGCGGACCTGGGCGCGCTGCTGGGGTACCTGGGGCTGTAGGGCGCTCCCGTCTCCTCCCTGCCCTGCCAGGCGAACAGGCAGGGCAGGGAGCGCCGGTCCTGGTGTCCCTGCCAATGCGTGGGCAGAGGCCTCACCTCTGAGAGACGTTCATGGCCTCCTCGGTTCCACAGGAGCGGACCTCTTCCACGGAGGGGCGGCCGCCTACGGGTGGTGGCACGTCCACGTCCCTCGCCGACCTGCTGGAGACTGAAGGCGAGGCCGTCGTGGAGGACTGGCTCCTCCGCGTGATGCCCCTGCAGGGCGCCTTGCGGCTGTCGCGCGAGCAGATCATCGACGCCCTGCCTACGTTCCTGGAGCAGATCGTCCGCACACTCCGGCATGAAGAGGACGAGACCACGGCCTCTCCCCCGCCCCGTGACAGCGGGGCCTCGGAGGCCCACGGTCGCCAGCGGCTTCGCCTGGGCTTCGACGTGGGCCTGGTGGCGCGTGAATACGCCACGCTGCGCGATGTCATCCTGGCACGGGCCGAACAGGCGGGCGTCAAGCCGCCGTTGTCGCAGCTGCGCCTGCTCGCCACCTGCATCGACACCGGCCTCCACCAGGCCCTGTCCCCCTTCACGTTCACCCGCGTGGAGCGCAAGCGCGCGGAGGCCGAGCAGCGCGAGCACTTCTTCCGGCTGTCTCCCGACATGTTCTGCGTCGCGGGCACGGACGGGTACTTCAAGCGCGTGAGCGAGGACTTCCTCCAGCTGTTCGGCTGGTCCGAGGCGGAGCTCTACCGCCGCCCCATCCTGGAGTTCGTCCACCCCGACGACGTGGGGGCCAGCGACGAGGAGCTCCAGCGGCTGTCCAGGGGCATCCTCACGCAGCGCTTCGAGAACCGCTTCCGGATCAGGGGCGGCGGCTACCGGTGGCTCACCTGGGCCTCGCGGCCCGTGCCCGAGCAGGGCCTCATCTACGCCGCCGCGCGCGACATCACCGAACAGAAGGCCGTGGCCGAGGAGCGCGAGCACCTGGTGGAGGCCCTGCGCGAGAGCGAGGCCCGCTTCCGCAACATGGCCGACTTCGCCCCCGTCATGCTCTGGGTGACGGGCGCGGACGGCATGACGACCTACCTGAGCCGCAGCTGGTACGACTTCACCAGCCAGACGGAGGCCACGGGGCTGGGCTTCGGCTGGCTCGACGCCACCCACCCCGAGGACCGCGAGCACATGCGCCACGTCTTCCTGGAGGCCAACGCCCGCCGCCAGCCCTTCCGGCTGGACTACCGGCTGCGTGCCGCGGACGGCGTCTACCATTGGGTCGCCGACATCGGCTCGCCCCGCTTCGACGCCGACGGACGCTTCCTGGGCTACATCGGCAGCGTCACGGACATCTCCGACCGCAAACAGGCGGAGGTGGAGCGCGAGGCCCTGCTCACCCGCGAGAGCGCCGCGCGACGCGAGGCCGAGGAGGCCAACCAGCTCAAGGACGAGTTCCTCGCCACCGTCAGCCACGAGCTGCGCACGCCCCTCACCGCCATCCTCGGCTGGGTGCAGTTGTTGCGCACCGGCCACCTGGCCGAGTCCCGCCGCGAGCGCGCGCTGGAGACGATGGAGCGCAACGCGCGCGCCCAGGGGCAGCTCATCGAGGACCTGCTGGACGTCAGTCGCATCATGTCCGGCAAGCTCAAGCTGGACGTGGAGCCGGTGGACCTGTCCATCGTGGTGCAACAGGCGCTCGACTCCGTGCGCCCCGCCGCGGACGCGCGCGGCATCCACGTGCAGGCCACCGTGGACACCTCCAGCAGCGTCATGGGCGACGCGCGCCGGCTCCAGCAGGTGGTGTGGAACCTCATCTCCAACGCGGTGAAGTTCACCCCCAGGAAGGGCCGCGTGCGGCTGGTGGTGGAGCGGCGGGAATCGCTCGTGGAGCTTACCGTGGCGGACACCGGCCAGGGCATCTCCGCGGGCTTCCTGCCCCACGTCTTCGAGCGCTTCCGCCAGGCCGACAGCGGCAGCACCCGCAAGACGGGGGGGCTGGGCCTGGGGCTGTCCATCGTGCGCCACATCGTGGAGATGCACGGAGGCACCGTCACCGCCGCCAGCGACGGGGAGGGCCAGGGCGCCTGCTTCACCGTGCGCCTGCCCCTGTCCGTCACCCAGCCCCGCGACGCGATGGCGCGCCTCGCGCCCCGGCAGCCCTCGGCGCCGGGCCTGCCCCAGGTCCGCCCCTCCGAGCTGAACGGCGTGCGCGTGCTGGTGGTGGATGACGAGGAGGACGCGCGCGAGCTGCTGCGCACCCTCCTGGAGGACAGCGGCGCCTCCGTGCTCACCGCCGGCTCCGCGGAGGACGGGCTGCAGGTGCTCCGGGCCGAACAGCCGGACGTGCTCGTGTCCGACATCGGCATGCCGGGCACGGACGGGTACGGCTTCATCGAGCGCGTGCGCGCGCTGCCCCCGGAGCGGGGCGGGCGCATCCCCGCGGTGGCCATCACCGCCTACGCCCGCACAGAGGACCGCACCCGCGTGCTGCGCGCCGGCTTCCAGAGCCACGTGCCCAAGCCCGTGGAGCCCGTGGAATTGCTCGCCGTGCTCGCGTCGCTGGCGGGCCGCTTCGAGACGCCCCCCAAGTCCTGAGCCGTCCTGAGCCCACAGCCCCGCCACGCATCCCCTGGTCAGCGGGCGGGGCCAGGGCTTACCTTGCAGGCCAATGCGTCCGCCGCATGGACAGATGGCGTTGTTCGACGCCCCGGCGCCCGGACGCGCGCGGCTGCCCTCGCGCGAGGACGCGCTGCCCCGGGCCGCCGAGCTGGCCCGGCGCGTGTCGGCCCTGCTGGGCCTGCCCGTGCACCTGCGCCTCACCGACAACCGCGCCACCCTGGTGAGCTTCCGCACCCTGCCGGAGGCCGTGCGGCTGCGCGTGCACCACCTCTTCCTGGAGGCGCCGGAGCCGGTGGTGCGCGCCATCGCGGGCTACGTGGCCGGCGACGCGGCGGCGCGCGAGGTGCTGGAGGCCTTCAGCCACGCGCAGAAGGACCAGGTGCGCCGCGAGCGCAGGCCCGGCGCCCCCTTGCGCGCGCGGGGCCGCTGCTTTGATTTGCGCGCCGTGCACGCCCGGCTGGACGCGGCGTACTTCGACGGCCGGGTGCACGGGGTGGAGGTGGGCTGGGCGCGCCGTCCGGGCCGCCGCACGCGCCGCACCATCCACCTGGGGGGCTACGACGCGCGGCTGCGCGAGGTGCGCGTCCACCCCGCGCTGGACAAGCCGCATGTCCCCGCCTTCGTCGTGGACTTCATCGTCTTCCACGCCCTGCTCCACGCGGACCTGGCCCACACCGACGCGGACCGTGACGGCGACGACACGGGCCGCTGCGCCGCGGAGCACACCCCGGACTTCTACGCGCGCGAGGCCGCCTTCCCCCTGCGCGAGTCCGCCCAGCGCTGGCTGCTGGAGCACCTGGCGTCGCTGCGGCGCGGGTGAGCCCGCGCCCCACCCGGATGACACCTCTCCGACACCGGATGGTGGTGGCCAGCGGGGGGCGCACGCTGCATGCTGCCGGCCTGATGCGCTTTTTCAGCGTGGAAGAGGCCAACCGACTCGTGCCGTTGTTGACGGACATCTTCGGGCGCGTGCGCCCGTGGGTGGACCGCGTGCAGAAGCTGGCCGAGGTGCTGGAGGCCCCGGACGCCATCCCCGACCCCGAGGCCATCCGCCCCCAGCGCGAGGAGCGCGAGGCCCTGCTGGAGCGCATCCGCGGGGAGCTGGGCCCGCTCCAGGAGATGGGGCTGGAGATCAAGGGCGCGGACGGGCTGGTGGACTTCCACGCGAAGCGCGGCGAGTCCCCCGTCTACCTGTGCTGGCGCTACGGCGAGGACTCCGTGACGCACTGGCATGAGCTGCAGACGGGCTTCTCCGGGCGACGCCCCATCGACAGCCCGGACGACTTCGAGCCCACGTACCTGAGCTGAGCCGGAGGGCCCCACGCGGCCCCGGAGGCCCCTACGTGGGGTTCGACAGGCTCTGGTGCAGCAGGGCCAGCTTGTTGCGCGCGGACAACAGCTGCTGGCGCAGCGAGTCCGCCTGCCGGGCGATGTCGGAGAAGTGCTCCGCGTCCGCGGCGCCGACCAGGGTCGCGGCTTCGTCCGCCACCCCGGCCATGCGCTCCTGGAGGGCCGTGAAGACCTCCGTGAGCTGCACGTCCTCCTCCGGCGTGCGGGTGGCCTGCTGCCGCAGGGCCGCGAACTGCTGCATGCGCCCGTTGAGGTCCGCCGCGCTCTGGCCCAGCGCCCCGTAGCGGGTGAGCAGGTCCTTGAACACCTCCGTGCGCCGCTGCAGCTCCTGCGCGCGCGCGTTGACGGCGTCCGCCTGCGTCTGCTGGCGGGTGCGCACGCCGGTGATGGCCTGCACCAGCGCCCCCACGCGCAGGCGGAGCGCGTCGTCCAGGTCCGCCAGGTCCTTGAGCGTGCGCGAGGCGCGCTCCAGGTGCTTCTCCGACGTGAGGGGGGCCTCCTGGAGCTGGGCCGCCAGCGCCTCGAAGCGCAGCAACTCGGAGTCGAGCGCCTGGGCGGCGGAGACCAGCTCGGAGGGGGGCGGGGTTTCGCGCTTGCTCATGGGGACCGGGAGATTGCCACGCGGCCCGTCCGCCTGCCTGCTTCCTACCGCTCGGCTGCTCGCTCCAGGGGCCTGTGCTCGGGGGTGAACGGTCGGTGGGTCAGCCCTCGCCATTGGTGGGGGCCAGCCCCACCTTGCCGTGACACGTCGCGTCCGGAGGTTTGAACCCATGTCCGTGGATTTCTCCATCACCGTGCTCGTCACGGGTGCCACCGGCCAGCAGGGCGGCGCCGTGGTCCGCCAGCTTTTGAACAGGGGCCACCACGTGGTGGCGTTGGTCCGGGACCCGGATGCGCCCGCGGCCCGGGCCTTCCAGAAGTCAGGCGTCCGGCTGGTGCGCGGCGACTTCGACGACGTGGACGCGCTGGAGACGGCCACCCGGGGCGTGGACGCCGTCTACGCCATGGGCACGCCCTTCGGTCCCGGTGGCCCGGACGCGGAGACGCACCACGGGATGAACCTGGCGGACGCGGCGAAGCGCTCGGGCGTGCGGCACTACGTCTACGCCTCCGTCGCGGGCGCGGATCAGCTCACCGGCGTGCCGCACTTCGACAGCAAGCACCGGGTGGAGCTGTTCCTGCGTCGCAAGGACCTGCCCTTCACCATCCTGGCGCCCACGTTCTTCATGGAGAACCTGACGCACGCGCCGTTCAAGGACACGCTCGCCTCGGGCCACCTCGCGCTGGGGCTGCCCGCGTCGCGCGGGTTGCAGATGGTGGCGGTGGACGACCTCGCGGGCTTCGCGCTGCACGTGCTGGAGGATCCGGTGAAGTACATCGGCGAGCGCATCGAGGTGGCCTCCGACGAGGTCACCGGGCAGCAGGCCGCCGCGCTGCTCTCCATGGTGAGCGGCCACCGCATCCACTACGAGCAGCTGCCGCTGGAGCTGCTGTCGAAGCAGAGCGAGGACCTGGCGCGCATGTACGAATGGTTGGACCGGGTGGGCTACCACGCGGACATCCTCACGCTGCGCAACAGCGTCCCGCGCGTGGGCTGGCAGACCTTCGAGACCTGGGCGCGCCACCAGGACTGGAGCTTCATCACGTCCGCCTCGTGGCCGGGGGCCGCCGCGGAGGTGATGACGCCCACGGTGTAGGGGCCCGGCCTCCTGGTCGTCCTCCGGGGTGGAGCGCGGGGCCCGTCGTCCCGTTGACACCGCACGCCCTAACTTGAAGCCCAGGAGGCACATCATGCGTGCACAGGGGCTGGGGGCCGCGGCGCTGTTGCTGGTGGCGGGCTGCGCGGCGGAGACGAAGCTGCGGCCCACGCCGGCGGCGGAGCTCGTCCAGAACAACAAGGGCAAGGACAGCAGCACCGCCATCGCGGAGCAGCAGGGCGTGCGGCTGGTGGCGGACGGCACGGCGTGGCGGGGCCACCCGTCCGACCTGGAGCGCCGGCTCACCCCCGTCTACGTGCGCCTGGAGAACCAGGGGACCCGCGCGCTCGAGGTCCAATACCCGGACATCACGCTGGTGGGCGAGGCGTCGCGCTTCCGCTACACCGCGCTGGCCCCGCTGTCGCTCCGGCAGGCCCTGTCCTCCCGCGAGCACACGGCTCCCGGCGAAGCCACCCCAGGCGCCGTCATCGCGCCCGCGAGCAGCTGGCGGGTGGGCGTAGGCGTAGGCATCGGCGGCTACGGCTACGGCCCCTGGCGCGGCTACGGCCCGTACTACGGCCCCTGGGGCAGCCCGTTCTACCCTTATCCCTATGCCCTGAGTTGCCAGGAGCCGCTGCCCACCGAGGACATGCTCAACAGCGCGCTGCCCGAAGGCACGCTGGCGCCCGGGGGCAAGCTGGAGGGCTTCGTGTACTTCCAGGGCGTCGCCCGCCGCGAGGACGCGGTGACGCTCCAGGTGAAGCTGGTGGACGCCACCACGGGGGAGTCGTTCGGAGTGCTCGACATCCCCTTCCAGGTGAGCACGGGCTAGCTAGTGCAGCAGCGTGCTGGGCGGAGCGTAGGGGGAGCGCCCGCCGTCGTGCGCCAGGTCGAGCAGCGGCGCCTCCTCCGGCTGCCCCAGCACGCGCCGCAGGTCCGCGCCCCGCACGGGCAGGCCGAACAGCGGTCCCAGCAGGAACAGGTCCAGCGTCCCGGAGAGCAGCGGCACCAGCCCGGCCAATGCCATGACGGCGCCCCGGGGCGAACCCGCGCCCAGGCCCCCCAGCACCAGCCCCGTGCCCGCCAGAATCCGAACCCACCGTCCCGTCCGTGACGCGATGAAGCCGACCATGAACACCTCCGCACGCCGAAGATGAACACGCGCGGGGGTGCGACCATCGGCGGTGTCCACCCGGCAACCCTCCCGACCCCAGGCCCGTCCGCCCGCTCTCCTTGCGGCGCGACAGCGGGTCCCGCCGGGACATGGGCATACTCACCGCGTGAGCAAGACCGACGGGAAGGCCCTGGCAAGCAACCTGGAGGCGGCGCTGGAGGCCTGGCGGGAGGCCCTGGGCCCGGCGCACGTCGTGCTCGACCCCGAGGCGCTGGAGGCCGCGGAGACGGCCACCTTCGCCACCACGCAGCGCATCCCCGCCATCCTGCGCCCGGCGGACACCGCGCAGGTGCAGGCGTGTCTGCGCATCGCGCAAGCGCACCGCGTGCCGGTGTACCCGGTGAGCGGCGGACGCAACTGGGGCTACGGCTCGCGCGTGCCGCCCGGCGACGGCAGCGTGCTGCTGGACCTGGGGCGGCTGAACCGCATCCTCGAACACGACGAACAGCTGGCGTACCTCACCGTGGAGCCGGGCGTGACGTTCCGCCAGGCGCACGCGTGGCTGCGCGAGCGCGGCTCCTCCACGTTCATCACCACCATTGGCGGTTCACCGGACGCGAGCCTCGTGGGCAACGCGCTGGAGCGCGGCGACGGGCGCGGCCCGAACGCGGACATCTTCCAGCACGTCTGCGCGCTGGAGGTCGTCCTGCCCACGGGGGAGCTCGTGGAGACGGGTCACGCCCGGTTCCCCGGCGCCCGCGCCGCCCCCGTGTTCCGCTGGGGCCTGGGCCCGGTGCTGGACGGCCTGTTCAGCCAGTCCTCGCTGGGCGTGGTGACGCGGATGACGTTCTGGCTGTCGCGCAAGCAGCCCTGGTTCCGTGAGTTCTTCTGCGCCGTGAACGACGACGCCTGGCTCTGGGACGCGGTGGACCGGCTCCAGGCGCTGGCCCTGGACGGCACGCTGAAGGGCAGCGTCTTCTTCTGGAACGACCTCAAGGCCTTCAGCGTCGCGCAGCAGTACCCCTACGCCTCCGTGGGCCGCACGCCCCTGCCCGACTGGGCCCGCGACCGGTTCCGCGAGGGCTTCGGCCGCTGGGCCATCAGCGGCTCGCTCTCCGCGCCGGACGCGGACATCGGGGCGCTGCTGGAGAAGCGGCTCGCACGCGCGCTCGAGGGCGCCTTCCGCCCCGTCACCTTCACCCCCGGGCCCCCGGACGGCGAGAGCCCCTTCCAGGGCGTCCCGTCGGAGAACAACCTGGCCATGGCCTACTGGCGCAAGCGCACCCCGCCGCCGGAGTCGCCCCACCTGGACCGGGACCGCTGCGGCTTCATCTGGTGCTCCGTGGCCGTGCCCTTCACCGGCGCGGAGGCGAAGCGCGCGGTGGAGATCGCCGAGCGCGTCCCCCGCCTCTTCGGCCTGGAGCCCAACCTCGCGCTGCTGGCCCTCTCCCCGCGCTGCCTCTACCTCGTCACCGCGCTCGCCTATGACCGCGACGTCCGGGGCGAGGACGCGCGCGCGCAGGCCTGCTACCGCGCCCTGTCCCGCGAGCTGGCCCAGGCCGGCTACCACCTGACGCGCTCCGGGCTCCAGGCGCGGGACGAGGAGGCGCTGCCCGAGCGGGACGGCGCGACGGAGCTGGTGGACCGACTCAAGGCGGCGCTGGACCCCGGGGGCATCCTGGCTCCCGGGAGATCCAGCTCCTGAGGGCGCGCGGGGATCCACGGCGGGAAAAAGAGGAGGCGAAACTTTTTCCGGTCCACCGCCGATAAGTCTCAAGTCACAAGACTTCCCCCTCGCGCCTTACGCCCGCCGGAGCCCGCTCCCCCATGTCCATCGAGACCAACCGCTACCGCCCCGTGTTCCGGAACACGCAGAAGTCGAATGCTCCGAACACGGTGCGTCGCGAGGCGCAGGTCCAGAAGACGGGTCGGGCGCAGGGCGAGGCCACCGTCAACCTGAACCGCAACGTGGACGGCAAGCGCGTCACCACCAGCAACAAGGCGAACGCGTCCACCACGGCGAACATCCAGAAGCAGCTGGAGACCAGCCGCTTCGAGCAGACCATCGCCCAGGGCGAGTGGAACAAGAACTGGACCGCCGCGTCCGGCGAGCACACGTTCGGCGACGTCAACGGCAAGTTCCATACGACCGTGGAAGGCCAGGCGCTGACGGCGGACGTGGCCGCGCAGGGCAACGTCTCCTTCGACCCGCGGCACGGGAAGATTGGCGCCGAGGGCTCCGTGGACGTGCGCGCGGACCTGGTGCGCGGCTCGGTGGAAGGCCACGCGGACAGCGCGCTCGGCCGCTCCGAGTGGGGCGCGGAGGGCAACGTGGGCGCCGAGGCGACCGCCACGGGCCAGGTGGTGTTGGATCCGCTCCACGGCCAGGCCGCGGCCTCCGTGCACGGAGAGGCGTTCGCAGGCGCTCGCGCCAGCGCGGAGGTGAGCCAGGACATCGGGCCCGCGACCGTCACGGCGGGCGCGGAGGCCTTCGCCGGCATCGGCGTGGAGTTCGAGGCCAACGTCGGCCTGAAGGACGGCAAGCTGTCCGCCAACTTCGACGTGGGCGCGGCGCTCGGCATCGGCGCCAGCATCGAGTTCGGCTTCTCCCTGGACATGGGCAAGGTCGGCGACGCGGTGAAGAACGTCAGCGAGGGCATCAAGAACGTCGGCGAAGGCGTGAAGAACGTCGGCGAGGGCATCAAGAACGTCGGCGAGGGCATCAAGAACGCGCTCGGCGGCTGGTAGTCCCAAGGCCTCACGCGGCTTCGCCGCGCATCCCCAGGGCCTCGTCCATCCGGGCGGGGCCCTTGCCGTTTCCCCCTCGCTCGACAGCCCCCGGCACGTGGGGGACACTTTCGCCCATGAACTCTCTGGAATCGCTCCTCGCGGCGGGTCAGCTGGCCCAGGCCAAGGCGGAGGCGGACAAGCTCCTCGCGGCGAATCCGGCGCACCGTGAAGCGCTGGTGGTGCTGACCAAGCTGGCGCTGGTGGAGGGCAAGTTGCCCCAGGCCGAGGCGCTGCTCGCGAAGGCGGAGGCGCAGGGCCCCACTCCAGAGACGGGCCTCGTGCGCGCCAACATCGCCGCGCAGAAGGGCCAGCTCGACGTGGCCCTCCAGGCCTACCAGGACGTGCTCGCGAAGGATCCGAACCGCGCGGAGGCCCACTTCGGCCGCGGGATGATGCTGATCAAACAGGACCAGACGCCCCAGGCGCTGGAGGCGCTCACCCAGGCGGTGAAGCTCCAGCCCCAGCAGGCCGTGTTCCGCTTCCGGCTGGGTCAGGTGCAGTTGGAGGCGGGCAGGACGGACGAGGGCCTGGCCAGCCTGCGCGCCGTCGTCGCCCAGGCGCCGCGCTTCGTGCCCGCGTACCTGGCCGCGTCGCACGCGCTGTCCGCGCAGGACGCGTACGTCGAAGCGCGCGCCGTGCTGGAGCAGGGCCTCCAGGCGGTGCCCTACCAGCCGCGCCTGCTCGCGTCGCTGACGGTGGTGTCCATGGCGCTGCGCGACCTGCGCACGTCCTACCAGGCCGCCTCCGCGCTCGCGGCCCAGCGCCCCAAGGACGCGGACGCGCAGGCGAACCTCGCGCAGCTGATGCTCGCGCGAGGGCAAGTAGAGCAGGCGAAGTACGTGTGCCAGAGCATGGCGTCGCAGGGCGTCGCCAGCGAGTCGCTGAAGATGGCGGAGGCCACCTGCTACGAGTCGCAGGAGCCGCCCGCGTACGACAAGGCCGTCGCCGCGTACGAGCAGGGCATGGGGCTGTCACCGGACGGCTGGCGCGCGGCGAACAACCTGGGCCAGCTGCTCTTGCGCATCCCGGCGGAGCCCGCGGACAAGCACCTGCCGCGCGCGGTGACGGTGCTGGAGGAGGCCACGCGCCGCGCCCCGGAGCGTCCGGAGCCGCTGCTCAACCTGGCGCTCGCCCACGCGCGCCAGGGCAAGGACGCGAAGGCGAAGGAGCTGGTGCAGAAGGTGCTCGCCATGCCGCTGGCGGAGGACACCGACCTGCACCATGAGGCCGTCCGCCTGTCGAAGACGCTGGCCAAGGCCTGACGCGCGCCTATTCGTTGAAGTCCAGCGTGGGCAGCTCCTCGTCGCCGGACGCCGCCTGGAAGACGTGCCACGCGGTGGCCAGGTCCTGGAAGGGCAGGCCCACCGGGGCGAACACCGTCACCTGCTCCGGGGACGTGCGCCCCGGCTTGAGGCCCGCGAGGATTTCCCCCAGCTCCGCGTGGATGGCCGTCTCGTCCAGGCCCACCGCGCCCGCGGCGCCGGACGCCACAGAGAGCGCGCGGTGGTCGCAGACGAAGCGGGCCTCGCGCAGCAGCTCCGCGGACACCTCCGCCTTGCCCGGCTCGTCCGCGCCCAGCGTGGTGATGTGCGTGCCCGGCCGCACCATGCCCGGGCGCAGGAAGGGCTGACGGCTCCAGGTCGCCGCGACGACGATGTCCGCGTCCGCCACCGCCTCCTCCACGGAGTCCTCCACGCTCACCGGCAGGCTCAGCTCCTGGAACATGCGCGCGGCGAAGGCGTGCGCCCGCGCCGGGTCCGTGTCGTAGACGCGCGCCCGGGTGAGCGTGCGCACCAGCCGCAGCTGCTTGAGCTGGAGCACGCCCTGGCGCCCCGCGCCCACCACCGCCACGCGGGTCGCGTCCGGACGGGCGAGCACGTCCGCGGCCAGCGCGCCCACCACGCCGGTGCGCACGGCGGTGAGGTGGCCGGAGTCCATCACGGCGAGCAGCCCGCCGGTGACCAGGTCGTGCAGGTGCACCACGCCCTGGATGGCGGGCGACTGCGCGGGGAACTTCGCGTGCACCTTCACCGTGTACGCGGGGATGCCGGGCAGGCTGCCGGGGAAGAGCACCATCGCGGTGCCCTCCGGGTGCAGTGGCGCGCGCACGCGTTGCGGGGCCACCGTGCGGGCCAGGGCGTCGGTGCGGAAGGCCTCGCGCAGGTCGTCCAGGAGCGTCAGCGATTGGAGGTTGCGGGCTACGGCGGAGCGGTTGAGCAGGAGGGTGCGCATGCGGGGCAAACACCCTAGCCGACGGCTCCCGTACCGCGGGTGAGGAACCTGCCCCCGGGGGCCTCCCAAGCGCACGAAGGTGAACGACACGCCGGGCGGTACCGCCCCCGGTCCCGTCGGAGACACCCGGACGAGGGGCCGGGGGCGCGGTCGCAGCGGGACGAAGGCGCGGAGGGACGGAGGGACGAGGCATCGGGTGGACACCGTGTTCACCTTTTCCCAGGGGTGCCGCGGCAGGGCGGGGGCTTGGGAGGCTGGCAATGCAGGAGCCGGATTCGCGCTCCGTGAGCGAGCACGGGGAGGACGACGCCCAGGGGTCGGCGGCGACGTTCCTGCGCGTCCATCGCGAGGTGCTGCTGGCGGAGTGGCAGCAGGCCATCCTGGACCACCTGGGGTGGAAGGCCCCGAAGCACACGTCCTGGCTCATCGACCACCTGCCGGAGCTGCTCTCCACGCTGGCGGACGCGGTGGAGTTCGGGCCGGAGACGCTGGACCAGGGACTTGAGCTCGCGCACGCCTCGGCCCGGATGGAGGAGGGCTTCGACCTGGGCGAGGTGGCGCAGGAGTACGCGCTCCTGCGCCGCTGCATCCTGCACCGCCTGGAGACCCAGGGGACGCAGTTGCGCAAGGGCGAGCTGACACGGCTGCAGGATGCGCTCGACCGGGTGGTGACCCTGACGGTGACGTTCTTCTGGACGACCCGGCAGCGCATCCTCCACACGCTGGACCGCATGGCCGAGGCGACGCTGGACGAGCCGGACATGGAGACGCTCCTGGAGCGCCTGCTCACCCGGCTGATGGAGGTCGCGCTCACCGTGGACACGGCGGCGGTGCTGCTCCTGGAGGGCGAGGAGCTGGTGGCGCGCGCCGCGGTGGGGCTGGGCACCGAACAGGTGCAGGGCGCGCGCGTGCCCGTGGGGCCCATCGTTCGTGAGATGGCGGCCACGCGCCAGCCCGTCTTCATCCGCTCGGCGGCCACCGACCCGCGCGTGCTGCTGGAGCCCCTGCGCCGCGAGGGCCTGCGCGCCCTCTACGGCGTCCCCCTGATGGACGGAGATCGGCTGCGGGGCATGGCGTACATGGGGTCGCGCACCGCGTTCCTCTTCTCCGATTCAGACACCCTGCTCTTCCATGCCGTCGCCCAGCGGGCCGCGGCGCACATCAACCAGACGGAGCTGCATGCGCGCGAGCACGCGGCCCGGCATGAAGCGGAGCGCTCCCTGGCGCTGCTGGATTCGTTCCTGGACGCCGCCCCCATGGGCATCGCGTTCCTGGACCTGGAGCTGCGCCACGTGCGCGTCAACAACCTGCTCGCGCGCATCAACCACCAGCCCGTGGAGGCGCACCTGGGCCGCACGCTGCGCGAGATGGCGGGCGAAAGCCTCGCCAAGCCCATCGAGCGCGCCATGCGCCAGGTCCTGGAGAGCGGAGCACCCGTGCAGGACGTGTTCCTCGAAGGGCCGGACGCGGAGCGCGGCGGCACCGCCTACTGGCGGGTGGACTACTTCCCGGTGCGCACCCCGGACGGAGCGCTGCTGGGGGTGGGTGCCGCGGTGGTGGACATCAGCGACCACAAGCGCGCGGAGGCCACGCTCCAGCAGGCCATCGACTTCCGCGAGGAGCTGCTGGCGGTGCTGGGGCATGACCTGCGCAACCCCCTGCACGCGGTGAGCGCCTCCGCCTTCATGCTGGGGCGGGCCCAGGGGCTGGACGACGCCTCCCGCCGGGCGGTGGACCGCATCCGCAAGTCCACCTCGCGGATGGCGCGGATGATCAACGACATCCTCGACTTCGCGCGCAGCCGGCTGGGGGGCGGCATCCCGGTGAACGCCCAGCACGTGGACCTGCGGGAGCTGTGTCAGGGCGCGCTGGAGGAGTTGCAGGTGACGTACCCGGAGCGTCCGCTGACGCTGGAGACGCAGGGCGGGAACCTGGAGGGCTGCTGGGATCCGGACCGGGTGACCCAGGTGCTGGGCAACCTGGTGGTGAACGCGCTGCAACACGCGGGGAATGACGCGCCGGTGCGCACCACGCTCATCGACGCGGGCACGGACGTGGTGATGCAGGTGCACAACAAAGGCGCTCCCATCCCGGAGGAACTGTTGCCGCGCCTGTTCGACCCGTTCAAGGCAGCCCAGGTTCCCGAGGAGCCCGGCAAGCACCGCAGCCTGGGCCTGGGGCTCTACATCGTCCACGAGATCGTCCAGATGCACGGCGGCAGCGTCCAGGTGGACTCGAGCGCCGAGCGGGGCACGACCACACTACGGCTCTTCGGTAGTCCAGGTATCCAAAAATCAGGATATCAGGATTATCGATCAGAAAAATCTGATTTCTAGCCCGAAATTCGTCTCCTAGAGCGGCCGTTCAGAGGAGCGC
>NZ_RAWG01000215.1 GCF_003611735.1 Corallococcus sicarius
CTCCCCCCACCCCTCCGTCCGAGGTCGCCCGCACCGTGGCGCTGGAGCCTACGGATCCGCTCTCCGTGCTCAACCAGGCGTTCCGCGACGCCTACGCCGCGCGCCGCGACGCCATGCTGTCGAGCATGGGGCCGGTCATCGCGCAGATCGACGACGTGCTCATCCTGCGCAAGGGAGGCCAGCGCTTCGAGGCCCCGTCCCGCACCCGGCGCTACCACGAGTACAAGGTCGTCACCCACGTCCCGCTCGCCCTCTACGTGCTGCTCGCGGGCCGCAAGGACGCGCTCGACGACGACACCCGCGTGCGCCTCACCACCCTGCGGGGACTCATCACCGCCGCCTCCGGAAGCTTCGCCGCCCGGGGGCTCCCCACCGAGGCCCTGGCCCGGCAACACCGCATGCTGGACGCGTCGCTGGCGCTGGTGGACCGCGTGCTGGCCGCGAACCGCGTGGCGGATGAGGAGCTCGCCGCGTTCATCCACGCCCAGGTGCCGGACCTGCTGAAGAACGCCGAGGACGCGGCGAGAGATCAAATCGAGACCATGCACGCCTCCGTTGAAGCGTGGAGACAGCAGATGTTCCCCGCCGAGCGCGAACAGCTCCGGGCGGTGGTCGCCGCCTCGCACATGTCGCGCCCCGGCAACGTGGCGACGCAGTACTTCTCCGTCACCCTGGGCGATACCTGGGAAGGCCGCTTCCACGAGGAGGAGCATTCGCCGGGCAAGCGCGTCCTGTCGTCCGAGGCCACGTTCGACGAGTCCGCGGCCTTCGCCCTGCTCGCCACGCACGTGCTGGACGCGCGCACGTCCAGCGGCATCTTCGGCGAGGAGACCCGCATGGCCAGGGACCTGCTCGCGGACGCGGCCGAGCGCATCCTCGCGGAGATGTTCCAGAAGTCGCCAGCGCCGCCCGGCGCGGGCGGCCCGTAGCGCTCAGGGGCGCGCGAGCGGCAGCTGCACCTCGAACGTCGCACCCTCGCCCAGGCGGCTCTCCAGGGACACGCGCCCGCCCTCGGCCTCCACGATGGTGCGGGTGAGGTAGAGCCCCAGGCCCAGGCCGCCGTAGTGGCGCTCGGACACCGCGCGTCCGTAGCGCTCGAAGAGGCGGGGCCGCTGCTCCGGCGCGATGCCAATGCCCCCGTCACGCACCCGGAGGCGCGCCACGGTGCCGTCCACCGTGAGCCGCACGGACACCGGCGTGCCGGCGCCGTACTTGAGGGCGTTGTCCAGGAGGTGATCCAACACCTGCGCCAGCCGCGTGCGGTCGAACGAGCCCTGCACCGCGTCCGGGATCTCCACCGTGAAGTCGCAGTGCTCCAGCGCGAAGCGCGGCGCGAACTGTTCGCACACCTCACGCACCACGGCCGCGAGGTCCACGTCCTCCCGCTGCAGGCTGAAGGTGCCGGCGCTGATGCGGGACACGTCCAGCAGGTCGTTCATCAGCTCCGTGAGCCTGCGGACCTGCCGGTGCCCCGTCTCCACGTGGGACTCGATGGCCGGCACGAGCGGCGAATCCGGGTGAGCCCTCACCGCGCGCGAGAGCGCCTGGAGCTTCAGGCTCAGCGGCGTCAGCGGCGTCTTCAACTCGTGGCTCGCGACGGACAGGAACTCGTCGCGCAGGCGGACGGCGTCACGCGCGTCCTGGAGCAGCCGCGCGTTGTCCACTGCCAGCGCCGCCTGGTTCGCCAGCTCCTGCGCGAACTTCAGGTCCTCGTCGCCATAGCGGCGCGGGGAGGTGGTGATGAGGAACGTCAGCGCCCCCAGGATGTTGCCGCGCGCCAGCATCGGCACGGTCATCAACGAGCGGAGCCCCAGCTTTCGCATCATCACCAGGTGATGCGGATCCTGCGCCACCGCCTCCAGCATCGCGTCCGTGGCCTCCGGCACCATGGTGGACTGGCCGGTCGCCAGCGCCACTGCGGGCGGGTAGACGGGATTCGTGCGGGGCATGGGATTCAGCTCCCGCACCGCGCTCGCGAGCGGGGCCAGGGACGGATCCGCCGCCACCACCTGGACCCGCTGGTAGTGGCCGCCCGGGAGGTGCAGATCCACGATGCACCAGTCCGCGACCGCCGACACCGACAGGTTCGCGAGCGAGGCCAGCGTCGCGGAGGCATCCAGCGACGACGCGAACAGCTCCCCGGCCCGCGCGAGGAACGCGGCCCGCTCCTCCGCCAGGCACTGGGTGTGGATGTCGATGCAGGAGCCCACCCACTCGCGCACGTCGCCGCCCGGCTCCAACACGGGCATGCCCCGCGCGAGCATCCACACGTATGCACCGTCGGCGCGGCGCAACCGGTAGCGCGCTTCGAAGCGCATGCTCGTCGCGGTGGCGCGCTCCCAGGCCGCCAACGTCGGGCCCCGGTCGTCCGGGTGCAGGGCCTGCAACCAGCCCCGGTTGCGCATCGCCTCCGGCGCCTGTCCGGTGAAGGCCGTCCAGGACGGGGAGACAGGGTTCGTGTCGGGGCGTGCGCGCGTGGTCCAGACGACCTGGGCCGCCGTCCCGAGCAGCACGCGGAGTCGCTCGGCCTCGTCACGCAGGGTCGCCAGCTCCTCGCGGAGCGCGGCCTCCGTGTCGGAAGCCGGCGCGGAGAGGGAAAGGCTGGGATCCGGCTGGGAGGACGTCATCGCGTGGGCTCAGTACACGTTGTACTTGGCCCGAAGCGCTTCGTGTTCCTGCGCGTTGCGAGAAGGGTGCAGTGTCTTCTTCGCATCATGGAGGTAGTACCAGAAGTCACTCTTCACCGGGCGCAGCGCGGCGAGCAGCGAGTCCACCGTCGGCGCCCCAATGGGCCCGGGCGGCAGGCCGGCGCGGGTGCGCGAGTTCCACGGATCCTGGTTGTCGCGCAGCCGCTTGAGGAACGCCTTGCGGTCGTTCCACTCGGGGAGTTCGTAGCGGCTCGTCGCGTCCACGCCCAGGGGGACGCCCTTGTCCACGCGCTTCCAGAGGATGCCGGCCACGAGCGGGCGCTGCGCGGGCACGGGCTCCTCGCGCTCCAGCATGGACGCCATGATGACGAGCTCGTGCAGCGTCCGGCCGCTCTTCGCGATCTCCGCCGCGTGCGCGTCGTAGAAGCGCGCGCGGAAGGTGTCGACCTGCCGCTGGATGAAGGACTCCACGCGGAAGCCCTCGGCGATGATGCCGTACGTCTCCGGGTAGAGGTAGCCCTCCAGGCCGCGGGTGGGCAGCGGGAACGGCGCCGTGTAGCGCTCCGAGCGGCTGGCCGCGGCGATGTACTCGCCCGGCTTGATCAGCCCCTGGGCGGCGAGCACCTGGTCGGTGTCGCGCAGGCGCCAGCCTTCAATCATCGCGAAGGGCACGTCCTCCGGCAGCGGCTGCCCCTCCAGCGCGGTGGCCAGCTGCTCCACGGAAGCCGTCGGGCTGAGGAGGAAGCGGCCGGCCTTCACGTTGAGGTTGCCGCGGCGCCAGAGGTGGAAGCGCCACACGCGGGCGTCGGCCAGGAAGCCCTGGCTTTGCAACTGCTGGCCCAGGGAGCGCGCCGACGCCCCCTTCTTCACGATGAACTCCTTCGGGGCGGGATCCCCCGAGGCGTGCGGCGTCGTGACGGCCTTCTGCATGTAAAAGAACGCCCCGCCCACGCCCGCGACCGCCAGGACGATGAGCACGAGGAGCGCGACCAGGATCTTCTTCATGGTCGGCAAATTACCACCGGCCCCGACGCTGCCAACGAGAACCGCCCTTCCCGCGACCGGGCAGCCGGACAGCCGGACGCAAGCGCCCCCTTCTCAACACCCGCCAGGGGTCAGCACCTCGCAGCCGTCACGCGTCACCAGCACGGTGTGCTCGAACTGGGCGGACAGGCTGCCGTCCGCTGTCACCACCGTCCAGCCGTCCGGGAGGATCCGGATCTCCGGGCGCCCCAGGTTCACCATGGGCTCGATGGTGAGCACCATCCCCGAGCGCAGCGTGATGCCCGTCCCCGCCTTCGCCACGTGGGGCACGTGCGGCGGGCCGTGCATCTGCCGGCCGATGCCGTGGCCGCCGAACTCCTCCACCACGCTGCACCCCTCCGCCTTCGCCAGCGCCATCACCGCCGCGCCAATGTCCCCCAGCCGCGCGCCGTGCCGCACCACCGCCACGCCCGCGTCCCGGCACCGCCGCGCCACGTCCACCACGTGCTTCGCGTCGGAGGACACCTCGCCAATGAGGAACGTGGCGGACGTGTCGCCGTGGAAGCCATCCAGGCACGTCGTCACGTCCACGTTGACGATGTCACCGGGCGCCAGGCGCTCGTCCGGGCGCGGGATGCCATGGCACACCACGTGGTTGCGGCTGGTGCACACCGTGGCGGGGAACCCCTTGTAGCCCAGCTGGCTGGGGGTGCCGCCCCGCTGCGCCGTGTCCGCGCGAACCCACGCGTCGATGTCCGCCGTCGCCACGCCCGGCTGGAGCCTGCCAGCGACGTGCGCCAGCGTGCCCGCCGCCGCGCGCCCCGCGAGCCTCAGCCGTTCAACCTCGGTGCCCTTGAAGAGAGGAATGCCCATGGCGGCCAAGGTGCCTGCGCCCCCGTCCGAACGTCCAATGCTGTTCTGGCATCGTCCCGCCGCGTGCACCCGGTGCCCGCCCCGCGCTAGTCTGGGGACGTGAGCATCACGCACCTCCAGTCCTTCATCGCGGTGGCCGAAGAGGGCCACGTGGGCCGGGCCGCGCGCCGGCTCCACCTCACCCAGCCGCCGCTCAGCCGTCACATCCTCGCGCTGGAGGACGAACTGGGCACGCCCCTCTTCGAACGCATCCCGCGCGGCATGCGCCTGTTGCCCACCGGCGAGGCCCTGCTCCAGCACGCGCGCCGCATCCTCGCGGAGGTGGACGCGGCGGCGCTCACCGTGCGCGCGGCGGCCCGGGAACCCGGCCCCCCGCAGCGCTGACAGTGAGCGGACTTCAGCCGCTCAGGTCCACGCGCTCATGCCGCCAATGCGGCGCAGCATCAGGATGGGGCCGTCGTCCATGCGGCGGCCGCGCAGATCAATCTCACAGTCGATGACCCAGTCCCCGTGGCCCTCCGGGTCCATGATGCGCTGCTGGGCCTCCCACTGCCGGGTGCCGGACTCCTTGAGCTGGGTGTTGGCCGGCTTGCGCGCCTGGGGCGTGAGCACGACCATCTTGTGCTCCTCGAAGTACGGCGCCATCGCCTGCTCCAGCTTCGGCGCGGTCCACTCGCCCAGGGCGTTGTCCAACATGCCCAGCGCGTCCAGGTAGCGGCGCTGGCCCAGCGCGCGCAGCAGCCGGTGCAGCTCCTCGCGCACGCGCGCGGCGAAGGCCTTGGGGTCCTCGGTGAGCTCCTTGGGCTTCAAGTCCACCACCGGCTTCGCCTCGAGCGGCGCGTCCGGGTTCTTCATCCGCTCCCACTCGTCCAGGAGGCTGGAGTCCACCTGACGCAGCGTCGCGCGGAGGTGGTCGATGATGTCGTCCACCTCCTCGTTGCGGAACTTCTCCGGCACCGTCTGCGCGAGCGACTTGTAGACGTCCCCCACGTAGCGCAGGAGCACGCCCTCGCTGCGCTGCAGGCCGTACTCGCGCACGTAGTCGTGGAAGGACATGAAGCGCTCGAACATGTCGCGCACGATGGACTTGGGCCGGATGTTCTCCTCGCCCACCCACGGGTGCTTGCGCGCGAAGGCATTGAACGTCCCGTAGATGAACTCGCGGTTGGGCTTGTGCCACTCGAGCTTCTCCAGCTCCGCCATCCGGTCGTCGTACTCGATGCCCTGCGCCTTCATCTCCTGGATCTTCTCGCCCTTGAGCTGGTGCAGCTGCGCGTAGAGCACCACGTCCGGGTTCTCCAGGATGGACTCCACCAGCGTGACGACGTCCAGCGCGTACGTCTCCAGCGCCGGGTCCAACAGCTCCAGCGTCTCGTGCAGGTACAGCGACAGCGTGTGGTTGAGGCTGAAGTCGCGCTGCAGCTCGCCCGCCACCTCCACCGTCGAGGAGCGGCCCTCCCACTGCACCACCTGGACGATGCCCGCCTCCTTCAGCGTGCGGAAGTACACCGCCGCGTCCTTCAGGAGCTTCTTCTTCGTGTAGTCGGAGCTGTGCGAGCGGCGCACCAGCTGCACCAGCCGCTTGTAGCCGCCGCTGCCCTCCGTCTTGTCGCTCTGCAGCAGGTTGAGCAGCAGGCCGTGGCTCACCTCGAAGCGGGACTCCAGGGGCTCCGGCATGCCGTTCTGGAGCCGCTCGAAGGTGTTCTTGTCGTACTGCACGAAGCCCTTCTGCGGCGGCTTCGCCTTGGGCGTCTTCTTCTTGCCGGCGGCCTCCTTCGCCGCCTGCTTGATGTTCTCCACGACGTACTCGGGCGCCTGCGCCACCACGCTGCCCTCGGTGTCGAAGCCCTTGCGGCCCGCGCGTCCGGAGATCTGCTTGAAGTCGCGCACGCTCAGCGTCGTCAGCTTCTCGCCGTTGAACTTGAACAGCTGCGTGAAGAGCACCGTGCGGATGGGGATGTTCACGCCCACGCCCAGCGTGTCCGTGCCGCTGATGACCTTGAGCAGGCCCTGCTGCGCCAGCTTCTCCACCAGCAACCGGTACTTGGGCAGCAGGCCCGCGTGGTGCATCCCGATGCCGTGGCGCAGGAAGCGCTGGAAGTCCTTGCCGTAGGGTGTGTCGAAGGGCGCGTCCATCAGGGCCTGACGCAGCTCCTCCTTCTCCTCCTTGGTGTTGAAGTCCACGGACATCAGGTTCTGCGCCTGCTCCGCCGCGGCCCGCTGCGTGAAGTTCACCAGGTACACGGGGTACTTCCCGCGCGCGATGAGGTCCTGGATGGTCTCGTGCAGCGCCGCCTCGCGGTAGTCGAAGTCGAGCGGCACCGGGCGCTCGGAGCTGCGCACCGTGGCGACCTCGCGGCCGGTGAGCTGCTCCAGGCTCTGCTCGATGACGTGCGTGTCGCCCAGCGTGGCGGACATCAGGAGGAACTGCGTCTGGGGCAGGGCCAGCAGCGGGATCTGCCAGGCGGTGCCGCGCTCCTTGTCGGAGTAGTAGTGGAACTCGTCCATCACCACCGCGTCCACGCGCGCGGAGGCGTCACGCAGCGCGAGGTTCGCGAGGATCTCCGCCGTGCAGCAGAGGATGGGCGCCTCGCGGTTGATGCTCGCGTCGCCCGTGAGCATGCCCACGTTCTGCGGGCCGAATGCCTTGGAGAGCTGGAAGAACTTCTCGTTCACCAGCGCCTTGATGGGGCACGTGTAGAACGACACCTTGCCCTCGGCCATGGCCTTGAAGTGCAGCGCCATCGCGACCAGCGACTTGCCGGAGCCGGTGGGCGTCTTGAGGAACAGGTGCTTGTTGCTCAAGAGCTCCAGGATGGCCTCCTCCTGGGCGGAGTACAGGCTCAGCCCGTTGGTGGCCACGTAACCCACGAAGCGGTTGAGGATCTCATCGGCGTCGAGAGGGGGCTCGCCGGGCTTCGGCAGCAGGGCGGCGAGCGGGGCGTGGGCGTCGGATTGAGCACTCATCAAGGGCGACTCTAGGGGTTGGCGCGCGGGCCACCGCGAAAAATCGCGCGGGGTGGACGAGAGCAGGCGGGAGCAGGCGGCCTCCTGTCCGCCTGGAGACGGCGCCTGTGCCCTGTCCCACAGCGGCAATGCCTGAAGGGCTGGGTGGTCACGTCCGGGGCCGCTCCCCATCCTCCCCACCGCGTCAATTCAAGGGGGAGACGGGCATGCGGGTCGCACGGTTCATGGTGGGGATGATGTTGGCGGGCGGGATGGCCGTGGCCGTGGCGCCCGGGTGCAGCAACGAGAGCGTCATCGTCGAGCCAGGGGGCACGCAGCAGATCACCGGGGGAGACGTCGACGCGGGCCCCGCGCCCACGCTCACGGACGCCCAGATCGCGCGCGTGTTGCAGGTCGCGAACGAGGGCGAGGTGCTGCTCGCGCAGTTCGGCGGGCCCCTGGCCACCGACACCGCCACCCGCGATTACAACGCCCAGATGGTGGTCGAGCACACCGCCGCGAAGCAGCGGCTGGATGCGCTGTTGCAGGCCCAGGGCATCACGCCCGAGGACAGCCCCCTCAGCCTGCAATTGCAGACGGAGGTGCAGCAGCTGCTGACCCTCCTGCAGGGACCCGAGGCGCCCCAGGGAGCCGCGTTCGACCTGGCCCTGATGAGCGCGCAGCTCAACGCGCACGCCCGCACCGCCTTCATCGGCGACAGCCTCCTGGGTCCCCAGGTCACGCTGCCGGCCCTGACGCAGGAGGTCCAGGCCGAGCGGCAGCAGGTGCAGCAGCACGTGCAGGAGGCCGAGGAGATCCAGACACGGCTCCTGGCCCCGACCGCGCCGTAGCGGCCGGGCTTGCGCACAACCCGGAAAGGGAGGCTCAGACTCTCAGAACCTGGGAGTCGGCTCCGCGCACCCGACCTGGGGGGGAGGAAGCGACCCAGGTGCTTTCCAATCATGTCGGCCCGGTTTAGTAGGAAAAAGAACCGCCGATGCAAAAGCCGACCGAGCCCACCTCCGCGCAGTCCGAACCGCTGACCACGGGGCGCATCCTCCGCGCCACGTACGAGATTGGCACCGTGCTGGGACGCGGCGGGATGGGGGCGGTCTTCCTGGCCCGCCACCTGCGCCTGCCGGGCAAGCAGGTCGCCATCAAGGTGCTGCACGGCGCGGAGTCCCTGTCGCCGGAGGTGGCGGTGCGCTTCCGGCGCGAGGCGGAGATCGCCTCCCGGCTGGGGCACCCCAACATCGTGGAGGTGCTGGACTTCGACACCCTGGAGGACGGCACGCCCTTCATGGTGATGGAGTACCTGCGCGGGGAGAGCCTGTCGCGCAGGCTGCGGCGGCAGAAGCAGCTCCCGCTGGAGGACGTCTTCTCCATCGCCCGGCAGATGGGCGCGGCGCTCCAGGCGGCGCACCGCGCGGGCGTGGTGCACCGCGACCTGAAGCCGGGCAACGTCGTGCTGGTCCCCACGGAGGCGGGCGGCGTGGTGGGCGAGCGCGTGAAGCTGCTCGACTTCGGCATCTCCAAGCTCATCGACTCGCGCACGGTGCAGACGCTGGACTCGGTGCTGATGGGGACGCCGCAGTACATGGCGCCCGAGCAGGCCATGGGCCACAACAGCGACGTGGACGCGCGGACGGACCTCTTCGCGTTCGGCTGCATGGTCTACGAGATGATCGCCGGCCGGCCGCCCTACTCCGGCGACAACGTCGCGGAGCTCATCTATCAAATCGTCCACGTGGAGCCGGAGCCGCTGCTGTCGCTCGCGCCCGGCACCCCTGCGCACGTGGTGACGGCCATCGCCCGCGCGATGGCGAAGCGTCCCGCGGACCGCTACCCGGACGTGGGCGCGTTCATCCTGGACCTGACGGGCAGCCCGCTCCAGACGCTCTCGGTGGCGCAGCCCGTGCGGGTGCCCACCGTCGCGCCGCCCGCGCACGTCGAACCGGTGCCCACGCCGGGGCCCTCGGAGGAGCACATCGCCACCGTGGGCATGCGCCCCCACGCCCTCCAGGAGGGGCCCGCCTCCGCCGCGGGGCCCCGCACGGAGTCCCTGCCCGCGCAGCCGCTGTCCCGCTCACGGCCGAAGTGGCTGGTGGGCGTCGCCGTGGGCGTCGTCGTCATCGCGGCCTTCACCACCGCCTTCTTCTGGCGCGGCGCGGGGACGGCTTCCTCCGCCGTGGCCGCGAACCCGGTGCCCGCGACCCCGCTCCCGGTGGCCACCCCGCCTCCGGCTGTCGTGGCGCCGCCGCCGCCGCCCGCGGAGCTGAAGAAGCCCGTCGATCCCGTCGCGCAGCCGGTGGACCCCGTCGCGGCGGAGCCCACCCCCGTCGAAAAGAACCCGACGCCCGCCGAGTCCTCCGTCGTCACCAGGGACAGGCCGGCGCGGTCCTCGGAGAAGCTGCCGCAGAGCGTCCGCGAGGACCTGGCGGCGGCGGAGCAGTCGCTGGCCGCACAGAACGCTTCGGAGGCGCTGCGTCACATCCGGCGCAGCCAGCGCACCCAGATTACGGGCGCGTCGTTCGCGCTCCTCACCCGCGTGTACTGCCAGCAGCGCGACCTGGCGAATGCGCGGGCCCAATGGACCCGGGTGCCGGCAACGGAGCGTCCCAAGGTCCGACAATACTGTCGTCAGTACGAAATCGACCTCTGAGAGGTCGTCCCTGGCGCGCAGCAGCCAGCACGCGTGCGCCACCATTCAAGGAGTCCCTGTGAGAGTTCTATTGGCAGTGAGCGTCGTGGCCTTGTCCCTGGGGTGTTCCCGGGGCGTGCGGCCCGACAGCGCCATCGCGGGCACCAAGCCCCTGACGGGCAAGGTGTATTCCAACGAGGCCGGCGAGCAGGTGACCATCATCCCGCTGGAGCCCGCGGACGCGAAGAAGGCGCTGGTCGAGTTCAACGGCACGAAGAGCGAGCTGGACGGCAAGGTCGTCGTCGCCAGCGTGGATCGGGATCGCGGCACCGGCTACTGGACGCAGTGGCGCGGCCGCTCGCAGCGCTTCGTCACCGTGCATGACCGGGGCGGCTACGAGGACCTCATCCTCAGCCCCGTGGGCGCCACGGGCTACACGCACCTGAAGCCGGACACGGGCCGCACCGCGGCGCTGAAGGTGGAGAAGGTTTTCGAGCGCTACCAGGAGGCGGAGGCGGACGGCGAGCTGAAGCCCTTCCTCCCGTTCGACCGGAAGTTCTGGGTGACCCAGGCGGAGAAGGAGCTGGGCGCCACCGTGGCCGAGGCGAACACCGCGTGCGGCACGAAGCTGTCGGCGACCATCGCGTGGGACTCCATTCCGGATCCGGTCCTCAACGAGCTGTCCATCCCCAGCTACTGCGCGGGCCCGCTGGAGTCGCTGCAGAAGCTGTGCGGCCGCTCCGAAGAGGCGAAGCGCACCATCCAGCAGAAGGTCCAGACGGTGGAGTGCCGGGTGGAAGCCGCGCCCGCGCTGAAGCTGGAAGCGCAGAAGGTCATCTGGTCCGTGAAGTCGGGCGAGACGCTCCAGCCCGAAGCCACCACCACCTTCTTCACCGAAAACCTCTAGGCCGGAGCCCAACACATGTCCCTTCGACACATGGTCATCGCCCTGGGGTTCGTCCTCGCCCCGCAAGCCGCGCTCGCGTTGGATCCGCCCTGGGGGCAGGAGAAGCGCCTGCGCGACCGCATGGTGCTGGAGTCCACCCGGGTGTGCACGGACGGCAAGGGTCACTACACCGTCGTCGTCCCCCACAGCCCGGAGACGGAAGGTCAGCTCTTCTACGGGGATGGCAAGACGTTCGTGGAGGTGCCGGCCGTCAGCACCTACAGCGAGACGCAGGCGGACTTCTTCGAGCCCCGCTTCTTCAACCCCAAGGCCAACGACAACTTCCGCGGCGTGGACTACCGGGTGATTTCGCGCCTGGTGCTCAGCGAGGACGGCAAGACGTGCACGCTCAGCTGCGGCGACCGCAGCCTGCCCCAGCAGCCCCTGGCGGCGGACAAGGTGAAGGAGCTGGTGCGCAAGTCCACCTTCGCCACCAGCCCCATGAAGTTCCAGCCCTACAAGCTCCTGCGGGACGACAAGGGCACGTACTACCTGGTGGAGCGCGGCATCGGCGCGGACAACAAGAGCTTCCGCATCTTCACGGGCCAGCGCGGCCAGGTGAAGCCGCAGAAGATGCTCAACGTCGTCACCGACTCGCAGGGGGAGATCTTCTCCACCCAGGGCGGCGACCTGCGCCTCGTGGTGGACCGCGAGGAGGCCTTCTGGGTGGTGAAGAGCAAGCGCCAGAAGCTGCGCGCGGTGCCCGTGGGGGACAACCTGCCCTTCATCTACAACGAGCTGGGCGTCTACACGGGCGCGCGGCTGGGCACGCCCTGCGACGACGTGTAGTGCCGTAGGGCTTCAAGCCCCGGGCACGGTCAGCCGACCACCTTCACGGCCTTGACCATGTCCGGGGCCAGCTCCTCGTTCTCGAGGATGCTGAAGCCCAGCTTCCGGCTGACGGCCTGCATGCCGCGGTTGCGCGTGAGGATGTCCGCGACAATGCGTTGCAGGCCCCAGTCCTGGCCCACCTCCACCAGCCGCCGCAGCAGTTCCTCGCCCAGCCCCTGGCGCTGCACGGTGTCGCTGACGGTGATGGCGAACTCCGCGTCCTTCGAGCCCCGCAGGCGCGTGAGCCGGCCCACCGCCAGGATTTCTCCCTCACCCTTCCCGTCCGGTGCGCGCCTTTCCGCGACGAGCGCCAGCTCCCGCGCGTAGTCGTTGAAGCAGATGCGCGCCAGCCGCTCGTGCGCCACGCGCTGGCTCAGCTTCATCAGGCCCGCGTAGCGCAGGAACACCGTCTGTTCGGACAGCGCCTGGTGGAAGCGTCCCATGGCGGGCTCGTCCTCCGGACGGATGGGCCGCAGGGTGAGCGACTCGCCGTTCTTCAGCGTGAAGACCTTCACGTACTGCTGCGGATACGGTTCGATGGCGAGCCGGGGCAGCGACGCGGCGGTGGCCTCCCGCGGGTGCAGCACCACGCGGGCATCCAGGGCGATGATGCGCTCAGCGGAGACGAGCAGCGGGTTGATGTCCAGCTCGCGGATGAAGGGCTGCTCCACCACCAGCTGGCTGAAGCGCACCATCAGCCGCTCCAGCGCGGCCAGGTCCACGGGGGCGCGCCCCCGCACGCCCTTGAGCGCGTGGTGGATGCGCGTGCGCTCCATCATCCGCCGCGCCAGCGTGGTGTTGAGGGGCGGCAGGCCCAGGGCCCGGTCCTGGAACACCTCCACGAGCGTGCCGCCCGCGCCGAAGAGCAGCACCGGTCCGAACTGCGCGTCCAGGCTGCTGCCCACGATGAGCTCATAGCCGTCCAGCTTCTCCATGGGCTGCACGGTGACGCCGTCGAACCCGGCGGACAGTCCCCGCTGCGCGAGCCCGTCGCGGATGGCGCGGTAAGCGGAGCGCACCTGGTCCTCGTCGCGCAGGTTGAGCTGCACGCCGTTCACGTCCGTCTTGTGCGTCACCGTGAACGAGTGAAGCTTGAGCACCACGGGGAAGCCCAGCGCGCGGGCCCGCGCCACCGCTTCGTCCTCGGACGCGGCGAGCTGCGTCTCCACGGTGGGGATGCCGTAGGCGGCCAGCAGGCGCTTGGACTCGTATTCGGACAGCAGGGTGCGGCCCTGGGCGCGGGCCTCGTCCACCAGGGCGCGCGCCACGTCGCGGCCTCCGCCGGTGGGCTCCTCGGCCAGGGTGGGCGTTTCGTAGAGGCCCGCGATGTTGTCCGCGTAGCGCCACATGTAGTTGAAGACGCGGGCCGCGGTGTCCGGGTAGCCGAAGGTCGGGATGCCCGCGTCGTTGAGGATGCGCTCGCCCGCGGCCACCTCGGAGCCGCCCATCCAGCTCGCGAGCACGGGCTTGCCGGGCAGCTTCGCGTAGGCCTTGAGGCGGTCCGCCGTCTGGGTGGGCTCCGTCATGTCCTGCGGGGTGAGGATGACGAGCAGGCCGTCGCTGTTCGGATCCGCGCCCGTCAACTCCAGCGTCTTCGCGTAGCGCTCCGCGTCCGCGTCCCCGAGGATGTCCACCGGGTTGCTGTGGCTCCACGGCGGCGGCAGGAACGCGTCCAGCTGCGCGCGGGTGGCGTCCGACAGCACGGCCAGCTCCCCGCCTCCGGCGACGAGCGCGTCGGTGGCGAGCACGGCGGGGCCGCCCGCGTTGGTGAGCAGCGTGAGCCTGCGGCCGGAGGGCCGGGGCTGGCGGGCGAGCACCTCCGCCATGTGGAACAGGTCCTCGATGGAGTCCACGCGCAGCACGCCCGCGCGGCGGAACGCGGCGCTCAGCACCTCGTCGCTGCCGGCGAGCGTGCCGGTGTGCGACGCGGCGGCCTGCGCGGCCTGCGCGGTGCGGCCCGCCTTGATGACGATGATGGGCTTGGTGAGGGCCACCTCCCGCGCGGCGGACAGGAAGGCGCGCGCGTCACCGATGGACTCCATGTACAGCAGGATGGAGCGCGTCATCGGATCATCGGCGAGGTAGTCGATGAGGTCGCCCCACCCCACGTCCAGCATGGAGCCCACGGACACGAAGGCGCTGAAGCCCACGGACTCGCGCAGGCTCCAGTCCAGGATGGAGGTGAGCAGCGCGCCGGACTGGCTGATGAAGGCCACGTTGCCGGGCCGCGCCATGCCCCGGGCGAACGTCGCGTTGAAGCCGCCCGTGGGCCGCATCACGCCCAGGCAGTTGGGCCCGATGATGCGCAGGTTCGCGGCCTGCGCGATTCTCAGCACCTCCTGCTCCAGCTTCACGCCCTCGGGGCCGGTCTCCTTGAAGCCCGCGGAGATGATGATGGCGCCCTTGACGCCCACCTCCGCGCACTCGCGGATGACGTCCGGCACGGAGGCCGCGGGCGTGACGATGACGGCCAGGTCCACCGGCTCCGGCAGGGCGCGCAGGGAGGGCCACGCCTTGATGCCCAGCACGTTGGGGCGCTTGGGGTTGATGGGATAGACGGTGCCGCCGAACGGGCTGCTGATGAGGTTCCACAGCACCGTGCGCCCCACGCTGCCGGGGCGCTCGCTCGCCCCCACCACCGCGACGCTGCGGGGGGAGAAGAGGACCTCCAGCGGCTGACGCGTGCGCTGGCGGAGCAGGTCGATGGAGGGGTCGGTCCGGCCCGGGGGCCTCGCGGGGCGCTGCTCGTCCATGGCGCTCTCTTCAGGAAGGGGTGAGGGTTTTCCGGTTCAATCTCCGGTCAGTCCCCATCCTGCACCAGTTGGCGGGAGGAGGACGGCGCATCGCCCGTCCCTCCGTCCCCCCCTTCCACCGGGCGACATCCCGGCGCGGGCCTACGACGCCCGCGCCTGCTCCACCACCGGCTTGAGCACGGTGGCCGCGAACTCCGCCAGCGTGGTGGGCGTGGTGGTCTCCTTCGAGCGGGGCTCGGCTGCGTCCATGCGGCCGTCCTTGACGGCGCCGTACATCTCCGTGAACGCATCCGCCATCCACGCCGGCAGGCCCGCGCCCTTCATGCCGCTTCTCAGGTCCTCCAGGCCGACCTGCACGTACTTCACGGGCTGCCCCAGCACCTGCGTCAGGATGGCCGCGGCCTCCGGGTAGGTGATGTCCCTGGGCCCATGCACGCCCAGGTTGCGGTGGCCCGTCCACGACGCGTCGGTCAGCACCTCCGCCGCCTTGTTCGCGATGTCCGCCACGGCCACCATCGGGAACGTCTTCTCCGGCGGCGTGGCGTTGTAGATGTGGCCCGCCTTGGCGAGGCCGTGCACGTCGCGCAGGAAGTTCTCCATGAAGAAGCCCGCGCGCAGCGAGGTGACGTTCGGGGCCACCGCCTTGAAGGCCTCCTCCACCGGCTTGAGCGCGGACACCGGGCCGCTGCCGGGGCCGTTCTGCGCGCCCACGCTGGAGAGCACCACCACGCGCTTCACGCCGTGCGCCTTCACCGACGCCGCCGCCTGCTGCGCCACGTTCGCCGCCCAGGTGACGAAGTCCGGCTGGGTGGGAGGAGGCGACAGCCAGAACAGCGCCTCCGCGCCATTCAGCGCCGCGTCCAGCGTGGCCTTGTCCTCGATGGAGCCCTGCACCAGCTTCGCGCCCTGCTTCACCAGGTCCGCCACCTTCTCCGGGCTGCGGGAGATGATGGTGACCTTGCGGCCCTGGCCCAGGAGCTTCTGGACAAGGGGACGACCGATGTTGCCATTCGGGGTGTTGATGACGATGGACATGGAGTGCCTCCAGCGACAGCGAGATGGCGCAACAGTGCCCCCACGCCCTTCATGAGGCCACTGCATGCTATGCATGTGGACATGCGCCGCCTGCATGAAACCCGGACGCCCGTTCCTGAAGACGTGGACCTGGCCGGCATCAACCTCAACCTGCTGGTGGCGCTGGACGCGCTGCTGCAGGAGTCGCACGTCACCCGCGCCGCCGCCCGCGTGGGCCTCACCCAGTCCGCGATGAGCCATGCGCTGGCGCAGCTGCGGGAGCTTTTGGGCGACGCGCTCCTCATCCGGGGCCGGGGCGGCATGGTGCTGACGCCGCGCGCGGAGCAGCTCACCGCGCCGCTGCGGCGGGGGCTGGCGGAGCTGCAGCGCGCCCTGCGCAGCGAGCCCGCCTTCGAGCCCGCCACGGCGACGCGCCGCTTCACCGTGGCCACGCGCGACTACTTCGGCTCCGTGCTGCTGCCGTCCGCGCTGGAGCTGCTGGGCCGCGAGGCGCCCGGGGTGGACCTGTCCGTGCGGCACGTGGAGTCCAACACCTACCCCGCACTCATGGAGAGCGGCGAGGTGGACCTGACCGTCGTCACGCCGCCGGTGGAGTCCGGGCCCGGCCTGCGTCAGCAGAAGCTGTTCACCGAGGACTTCGTCTGCGTGGTGCGCAAGGGCCACCCGAAGGTGCGCCGCGGGTTGGACCTGGACACGTACCTCCATCTGTCCCACGTCCTCATCAGCCCGCGCGGCGACG
>NZ_RAWG01000216.1 GCF_003611735.1 Corallococcus sicarius
GCCCCCGCCACTCGTGGAGATGACCTTCGACACGGTCAACTCGCGTGCCACCGAGATCTGGATGGCACCGCCGCCGGCTCCGCCCTTGCCTGGGATGGCGGGCGCCACGCCACCACCGTCGCCTCCCGCACACCCTCCGAGGAGAGGCTGGAGCGTGTTGGCCCGAGCCGCGCCTGCCTGGCCTTGTGCCGCACCGCTGAAGCCAAGGCCGCCTTCTGCTCCGGCGGTGCCATTGCCGCCGCCGCCGCCACCACCTCCCTCCTTGTTGCCGAACGACCCGTTCAGGGTGCTGGGCGCACAGGCCTGATTTCCGCCGGCCCCCGGCACGTCGGCGCGACCTCTGGCCAGGATGGACTGATCCAGTACCGCATCCCCATACACGGCAAGGATGACGGGACGTGAACCCTCGAGCGTCAGCGTTCCTCCCAGAACCACCGAGTTCACCGGGATGAGGACCAATGCCGGCGCCCCACCGGACTGGGGAAGGGCCCGGGCTTTGATCAGGTTCGGGTCCGTCACACTGCTCTCCGGATCCCATTTCAACGTGTCCGAGTTGAAGGTCACGGTGCCCGCGGTTCTGAGGGTCACGAGGTCCGCCGGATCGACCGCGTCCGGATCGAAGTTGCTGGGGCGGTAGGGGAATGCACTGCACACACCATCCCCCTTGCGGCACAGTCCCGCGCGCGCTCCGGAGGAAGTCAGACAGACGTCACCCACCTGGGCCGGATCTGGAGCGTAGCTGCAGCTGTTGTTGCCCGTGCATCCGCTGGTGGCCGGCAGGAAGCACTTCTGCTCCGGGCAGGGCGTGGGCGTGCCGCTGACGCAAGCCCCGCTTCCATTGCAGGTGTCCCCCACGGTGCATGCATTGGCATCGACACAGGACGTCCCCGCCTGTGCGGGCCCTTCGCTGCATGCGCCCGTGCTCTGATTGCAGACGCCGACGATGCAGCCCGCGGCCGCGCTGCACTGACGCGCGGCGCCAACACACTTCGCCTCGACGCCGCTTCCCTCGCAGCGGTCATTGTCCGTGCAGAGGTTCCCGTCGTCGCACGCCGCCTCCCGGCAGCTCGAATCCTGGCAACCTTTCAAGCCATTGCAGTTGAGGTCGACCGTTCCGCCGCACGCCTCCTCGGCGCCCGGGCGGAAGCTCGGATCATCGTCATTGCAGTCGGAGCCTTCCGCCCACTGAACGTTCACGGGCGAGCCGTCCCCGTCCTCGTCCACCGCCACCAGCGTCACGTCGTGACGGGCAAAGGCCTTGGGCGGAACCGGGATGGGCTGGCTCGCGTTGCGCTCCAGGACGGCACCGTCGCAGCGGCCCTCCTTGACGCTGGCGAGCGACGACACCGTGACGCTCAGCGCCCGCTCCCACTCCGCCTTGCGGAGCACCGCGACCAGGACCTCCTGGGTCTCGCGTTTCTGGAACTGGCTCGCCGGGATGTCCGTCGCCCCCGTGTGGCCCTTCGTGTCCTGGACCTCCACGCGCACGCAGGCGGGCTTGAAGGAGCCGTACTTCACGGACACGCGGAGCGCGCCCTCTTCCGGGGCCTTCTCGCCACAGGCACCCAGCAGCACCACGCATCCCAACAACAGGCAGAGCCGAACCATGGCGCCGCACTGTACTCAACGTTGCCCCGGCCTCCGAATGCCGCCGCGAAAGAGCAGGGGAGCGGGGCCTGACTGACCCCGGCTCCCGACCCCTCACGTCAGCCTCGCAGTGCGATCACCGTGACGCCGTCACCGCCCTCGTGGTTTTCGCCCGGGCGGAACATGCGGATGTACGGCGACGCGGCCAGGTGGTCCCGGATGGCCTGCTTGAGCGCCCCGGTGCCGTGGCCGTGGATGATGAGCGCGGCCTCCTCGCCCCGGCGCATGCCCTGGTCCAGGAACGACTGCAGCTCCGACAGCGCGTCGTCCGCGCGCATGCCCCGCACATCACAGCGGAAGTTCGTGGCCTCCACCTGCGAGGGCGCCGCGGAGGCCGCGCGCTTGAGGGCCGCCTCCCCCTTCTGGCGCTCCGGGAACTTCGCCTGCTGCGGCTTGCGGGTGCGCGAGCCGGACAGCTCCGACGTCGGCACCCGCATCTTCAGCGCGCCACCCGCGGACACCACCGCCTGGCCATCCGTCAGCTCCAAAATCTCCACGTCCCGGCCCAGGCCGGAGTGGTGCACCCACGCGCCCACCTTGAGGTTCGCGGGGCCCGGGGCCTCCACCTGGAACAGCTCCGCCTTGGCCGCCGCCGCGCGCTTCTGCGCCTCGTCCGCGCGCTGCTGCAACTGCATGCGCGCCTCCGACAGCGCCTTCTCGTTCTGCTCGGAGCGCAGCTTCGTGAGCAGGTCGCGCACCTCCTGGGCGGCATGGTCCGCCGCCGCGTGCACGTCCTCGTTGAACTGCATCATCCGGCCCTTGCGCTCGCGCTCGAAGGCGACCTTCTGCTTCTCCAGCTCCGCGCGCAGGCTCTCCGCCTCCTTCGCCGCGATGCGCGCCTTCTCCAGCTCCTCGTAGAGCTTGCGCCGGTCGTCTTCCGCCGCCGCCAGCGCCTTGGTGAGCGGACCGCCCGCGTTGAGCGACAGCTCCCGCGCGCGCTCGCACACCCGGGAAGGCAGGCCCACCCGCGCCGCCATGTCGATGGCGGAGGACTGGCCCGCGGCGCCCATCTGCAGCCGGTACGTGGGCGCCATCCGCTTGGAGTCGAAGCCCACGCGCGCATTCAGGAAGCGCGGATCCATGTGCGCCAGCGCCTTGAGCTCCTCCAGGTGCGTCGTCACGAGCGAATACGCGCCCTTGCCCAACAGCTCCTCCAGCACCGCGATGGCGATGGCCGCGCCCTCGCGCGGATCCGTGTCCGCCGCGATCTCGTCGATGAGCACCAGCGAGTTCTCACCCACCTCCGCGAGGATGTCGCGCAGCAGGGTGACGTGGGCGCTGAACGTGGACAGGCCCTGCGTCAGGTCCTGCGCGTCGCCCACCGTGGAGTGCACGGAGCGGTACAGCGGCATCCGCGACCCTTCGCCCACCGGGATGGGCAGGCCCGAGCGCAGCATCAGCGCGCACAGCCCCACGCCCGTCAGCGTCACCGTCTTGCCGCCCGCGTTGGGGCCGGACACCACCAGCGCCCGGGCACCCCCGGTGAGCGTCACGTCGTTGGAGATGACCTCCGTACCCTTGAGCACGAGGCGCGGGTGGCGCAGGCCGCGCAGGTTCAGCTCCGTCACGTCCACGAACGTGGGCGTCGTCGCGTCCAGGTCCGCGGAGAGGACGGCGATGGCCTCCAACTCGTCCAGCTCCGCCACGGCCTCCAGTCCCTCCAGGATGCGCGTGGACTCGCGGCCCACGAGCTGGCTCAGCTCCTGGAGCACCCGGCGCTCCTCCTCCGCGACCTCGGACTGCGCGATGGCCAGGTCGTTGCCCAGGCCCACCATCGCCTGGGGCTCCATGAAGAGCGTCTGCCCCGTCTGGCTGGCGTTGTGGACGATGCCGTCCACCTCCGAGCGGTAGTTGGACACCACCGGCACCACGTACCGCCCGTTGCGAAGCGTGTAGTAGTTCTCCCGCAGCTTGGGGATGAACGCCTCGTCGTGGAGCAGCTCGTCCAGCCGCGTCTTGATGCGCCGGTGCAGGCCGCGCGCGCGGTCGCGGGCTTCCTTCAGCTCCGGACTCGCGCGGTCCGAAATCTCACCGTCCGGCTCGAAGCACTGGTCGATGCGCCGGGCCATGGCCTCCAGGAAGGGCAGGCGGCGGGAGATCTCCACCAGGCGGGGGACCTTGTCCCGGCGCTCGTCCAGCGCCTCGCGTGTGCGGGCGAAGGCGAAGAGCAGCTGGGCCGCGTCGATGAGCTGGCGGGGCTCCAGGATGCCGCCCTTCTCCGCATGGCCCACGGCGGTGCGCAGGTCCGTCACGCCGCCCAGGGGCAGGGAGAACTGCTGCTGTGACAGGAAGCGGGCCTCGTCCACGAGGGCCAGCGCTTCGGTCACTTCCTCCTCGGTGTCGTGGAACGGGCGGGCAAGCACCCGCTCCCTTCCTGGTTCCGTGCGACAGCGCTGCGTCAACGCGCGGAGCACTTCCGAGAAACCAAGGTCTTCCAACGTTCTTTGGGAAATCTGCACGGTGATGGGTTTCATGCGAGGCCGGGTGTCCGTCAAGGGGAAGTGTTGAGGTGCCCCACCTGGCTCTGCTATCTGCCGGGCATGATGTGGGTTCTCGTGGCGGCGCTGCTGACGGGCGCCTCCGACGCACCGGCTCCACCGGTCCTGACAGCGCAGGCGGCCCCGGCGGCGGCGCCGAGTCCGCTGGCGGACGCCCTGGCGCTGGAGGCGGCCGGGAACGATGCGGGAGCCCTCGCCGCCCTGGAGCGACTGGCGCTCGGCCAGCCCCGGTGGGAGTTGCCCCGGCTGGAGGCGGCCCGGCTGCTGCTCAAGGCGGGGAGTGCCTCGGAGCTGGACCGGGCCCAGGCCCACCTGGATGCGGCCCAGAAGGAGGCCCCGGAGAACCCCCGCGTGTACTTCCTGCGCGGGATGCTCCTGGAGGAGCGGGGCACCACGTTCGACGCCATCCGCGCCTATGAGAAGGCCGTGGGCCTGCGGCCCTCCTATGACGACGCGCGCTTCCGGCTCGCGGGCCTGTGGGCGCGAGCGGGGGACTTCCTCAAGGCAGAGTGGCACTACCGCCCCCTGTCCAAGTCCAAGCCCGAGTGGGTCCAGGTGCGCCTCCAGCTCGCGTCGGTGCTGGAGCAGCAGGGGCGGGTGCCGGACGCGGAGAAGGAGCTCCTCGCCGCGCGCGATGCCCAGCCGACCAACCCGGGGGTATTGCGGACGCTCGCTGCCTTCTACGAGCGGACGGGCAGGCCCCAGCTCGCCGCGAAGGTGAGGGCGCAGCTCGCGGCGCCGGAAAAGCGCTCCATGCGCGCGCTCAAACCGTCGAAGCGCTGAAAGTCGACATTCGACAGCCGGGGGACGCGGCCCGGCCATGACGATTGCTTCGCGCGACGCGCTGCATACACTGCGCGCGTTTTGAAGACCGCCAACCTCGCCATCGTCTTCACCGACATCAAGGGCTTCACCGAACGCACCAGTCGGCAGACGCTGGAAGAGAACCAGCGGCTGCTCCACGTGCATGAGGCGCTGCTCGTGCCTTTGTTCAAGGCCTTCGGTGGACGCATCATCAAATCGATTGGCGATGCCTTCCTGGTCACCTTCGAGTCTCCCACGCAGGCGGTGCTGAGCGGCATCGCCATCCAGGACCGGCTGTGGCAGCACAACCGGAACCTCCTGGAGGACGAGCAGCTCCACGTGCGCGTCGCCGTCAACGTGGGCGAGGTGCGGCTGGAGGCCAACGACATCTTCGGCGAGCCGGTGAACATCGCCGCCCGGGTGGAGGGCATCACCGAAGCGGACGAGGTCTTCTTCACGGAGGCCGTGTACCTCTCCATGAACAAGGCGGAGGTGCCGTCGCAGGAGGTGGGCTCCTTCGAGCTGAAGGGCATCCCCGGGAAGATCCGCGTCTTCCGCGTACCGCGCGCGCCCTACCGGGTGGAAGCGCCGGCTCCGGGCGCCGTCGTGTTGCCGCAGGACGAGTCGTCGCAGCCGCCGTTCGGCAACCTGGCCCTGGCCCGGGTGGTGGACCCCGGCATGGACCTGGGCGCCTTCGGGCAGCGCGCGGCGGCGGGCGCGGCGCAGTTCGGGCAGGGCGCGGCGCAGCTGGGGCAGCGCGCGGCCGGAGGCGCGGCGGTGCTGGGCCAGCGGGCCTCGGTGCTGGGGCGGCAGGCGCGCACGGCGGGCGGTGCGCTCTGGTCGCGCGTGTCCCAAGCGCTGCCGGAAGGGATGGGCTCGCGCCTGGCGCTGTCACCAGCCCGGGGCAAGCGGCTCGCGGCGGTGGGCGTCCTGGCGCTCGTGTTGGGCGTGGGGGTGGTGGCCTGGGGCGGAGGGGCCACCCAGCGCGCCATCCGCGCCGTCGAGGGCACCACGGGCGCGGAGAAGGCCGCCCGCGTGAGCGAGGCGAAGCGGCTCATCCGGGAGGAACAGGACGCGGGCCGGCGTCTGTTCCTCACCGGCAGGCTGGAAGAGGCCCAGGGAGACGTGGACGAGTCCCTGGGGGCCTACGCGCACGCGGTGCGCAAGGGCAACGACGACGCGGCTTCCCGGATCGTCTCCCTGCTGGGACACGAGCAGTGCGCGGTGCGCTCGGCGGCGGCGGACACCGCGGGCAGCCTGCGGCTGGAGGCCGCGCGGGGGGAGCTGGAGGACCTGGCCGAGGATGGGGGCAAGGACGACGACAAGGAGTCGGGCGGCCTCTTCAGCTTCGGCTCGTGTGATTCGAAGAAGGCCGCAGCGAGCGCGCTCAAGCGCCTGCCCGCGAAATGATCTCCCGCGACCACGCGAACCGCGTGCGGCGGGACGAGGCGATGACCGTGACGAAGGTGAAGACGGGACTGGATGTGTGGGCCGCGCAGGGCTTCTTGGCGCTCAAGGGCAAGCGCGTGGGCGCCATCGTGAACCCCACGAGCGTGGACTCGCGCTTCCGCCACCTGGCGGACCTGCTGGCGGGCACGCCCGGCGTGACGCTGGCGGCGCTCTTCGGCCCGGAGCACGGCATCCGCGGCGAGGCCCAGTACATGGTGGCGGTGGACGAGGCGCGCGACCGGCGCACGAACGTCCCCGTGCACAGCCTCTATGGCTCCACCTTCGAGTCGCTCTCCCCGCGCCCGGAGTGGCTCAAGGGCCTGGACGCGCTGGTGTTCGACATCCAGGACGTGGGCAGCCGCTACTACACCTACGTCTACACCATGGCCCTGGCGATGAAGGCCGCCGCCCACGCGCGCGTGCCCTTCTACGTGTTGGACCGGCCCAACCCGCTGGATGGGGTGACGCTGGAGGGCAACCTCGTGGGCGACCGCTTCCGCTCCTTCGTGGGCCTGTACGCGCTGCCCAACCGCCACGGCATGACGGCGGGGGAGCTGGCGCGGCTGTTCAACTCGCAGGAGGGCTTCGGCTGCGACTTGACGGTGGTGCCGTGCGAGGGCTGGACGCGCGACATGTACTGGAGCGACACCGGGCTGCCGTTCCTGCCGCCGTCGCCCAACATGCCCACCGCGGACACCGCGCTCGTGTACCCGGGCATGTGCCTGGGCGAGGGCACCAACGTGTCGGAGGGGCGCGGCACCTGCCGCCCGTTCGAACAGTTCGGCGCGCCGTGGGTGGACACCGACGCGCTGCTCGCGCGGCTCGACAAGGAGCGCCTGCCCGGCGTGGCCTTCCGCCCGGTGGGCTTCACCCCCACGTTCGACAAGTACAAGGGCGAGTCGTGCAGCGGGGCGTTCATCCACGTCACGGACCGGCACGCCTTCCAGCCGCTGCGCACGGGCATCGCCATCTTCCAGGCGCTGCACGACATTGGCCCGGAGCACTTCGACTGGCGGGCGGACGCGTACGAGTTCGTGGAGGACGTGCCCGCGTTCGACCTGCTGTGCGGCACCGACCAGGTGCGTCGCGGCATCGAGGAGGGGTGGAGTCTGGACCGGATGCTGGAAGGCTTCGCCCTGCAGACGGAGGCCTTCCGGAAGCACCGGGAGCCCGCCCTGCTGTACGCTCCGGGACGGTGAGTTCCCCGTGATTGGCGTCTTCTGCGATACGCATGGCGACCTGGGGGCCTTCGACGCGGCCTATGAGCTGCTGCGGGCCAAGGGCGCGCGGCGCTTCCTCTTCGTCGGGGCGCGCTACACGGACCTGGATGAATGGGTGCTGTGGCGCCGGCAGAAGAGCCGGGGCGGGCGCGAGTACTCCGACGCGGACTTCCTCGCGGACGTGACGCAGTGGCTGGTGTCGCCGCAGGAGGGCAAGCCGCGCACGCCCGCGTCCCGTGAGGCGCCGGCGGACCTGGCGTCGGAGGATGACCGGCGGCTGGTGATGGAGCGCTTCGTGCGCGTGCCGGAGCGCGAGTCGCTGGCGTACCGCGACCCCACCGTGGCCAACAAGGTCATGGACCTGGTGGGGGACACGCTCTGCTGCGTGGTGCACGACAAGAACGACCTGGTGAAGGACGACCTGCTCAACGCTCAGGTGTTCATCCACGGCAAGGAGGCGGAGCCCAAGGTGGTGCAGATTGGCCCGCGCTACTTCGTGACGCCGGGGCGGCTGGTGGGCGCGGCGGAGCAGACGTGCGGCTTGTTGGAGAAGGCGGAGCGCAACCTGAGCTTCTCCGCGTTCCGGTTGGATGGGCACCTCGTGCTGCCGCCGCAGGTGCTCCAGGTCGATTCGCGCTCGACGAAGCTCACCGTCAAATAAGAGGCCCGCCGTGAAGGTCGCGCTGCTCGGAGGCTCGTTCAACCCGCCGCACGTGGGCCACCTGATGGCGGCCACCTACGTCCATGCGACGCAGGGCGTGGAGGCCGTCTGGCTGATGCCCACGTTCCACCATCCGTTCGGCAAGCAGCTGGAGTCCTTCGAAGCGCGCGTGCGCATGTGCGAAGCGCTCTGCCGGGAGACCTCCGGCTGGCTCCAGACGAGCCTGGTGGAGCGCGAGGTGGGCGGCGGCGGGCGCACGGTGGACACGCTGGCGTTCCTGGTGGAGCGCCACCCGGACATCCAGTTCTCGTTGATCATCGGCAGCGACATCCTGCGAGATTTGCCGAACTGGAAGGACTTCGACCGCATCCAGAAGATGGCGCACGTGCTGGTGCTCTACCGCGCGGGCTACCCGGCGCCGGACACGGTGGGCCCCCCGCTGGCGGAGGTGTCCTCCACGCAGGTGCGCGAGCTGCTGGCGCGCGGGCAGGAGCCGGCGGAGCTGGTGCCGTCCGGCGTGCTCGCGGTGGCCCGCGAGGCGGGCCTGTTCGGGCTGGGCGCCCCGCGCGCCCGGGCGGACTAGAAGGTCATGCCGACGAGGTGCAGGTCGCCGAAGCGCTCATCGAAGCGGCGCGCGTACTGGTAGAAGAACGCGAGCGCATAGGCCTGCCCCACGGTGAGCCGCAGCGTGGCGGAGCCGCCCACCGCGCCGTGGTTGTTCCGGTTGTCCGTGCGCGCGAGCGAACCGAAGCCCTCCACCTCGAACTGGCTGACGAACAGGGACGGCAGGAGCCACAGCGTGGAGGCCCAGCCGTAGTCGATGATGAAGCGGTAGCGGTAGCGCGCGTTGGCGATGAGCACGCTGCGAGCGCGGAAGGTGTGGTCCTCGTAGCCGCGCAGGTACTCGCTGAAGGCCAGGCCCGGCTGGAGCTGGAGCGGCAGGGGGGCCTGATCCGTGCTGTCGCGGTTGGTGAAGAAGACCTCGCCCGGGAGGATGCCGCCCACCTCCAGGAGTCCGTCAGGGGCGCCGGGCAGGTAGCGGCCCACGGCGGAGAGCTGGAAGTTGTCCTTGCCGGTGAAGGGCAGGCCGCCCAGGTAGCCGTCCACCTCCAGGCGCACGTCGCCCACGGTGGAGTCGCGCGTGAAGGCCTTCGGGAACACGCCCGCGCTCAGCGACAGGCCCAGGCCCCGCTGCGTGCCGCCATAGGACGTGCCCTCGCCGGCGAAGTAGGACGCGCCGACCTCCGGACCGATGAGGCGCGTGATGAGCTGGGGACGGCGGTCGGTGGCGTCGAAGCGCCGATCCAGCGCGAGCACCCCGAACGTCACCGGCGTCGTCCAGAACGTGCGCGACGCGAACAGCGTGCCCTGCAGGTCGGTGCGGTCCGTCTCCCGGATGCGTGACGCGGAGGCCTGGATGTAGAAGGGTGACAGCTGCGCGTTGCCGTACGCGAAGGAGAGACTGGGCTGCTCCTCTTGCGTGTCGTACGTCAGCATCAGCGAATACGCGTGGAAGCCCAGCCGGTCCTGCCCGGCCAGCGCCACCCCCGCGACGAAGTAGGGGTCCTCGCCGTCGATGTTGCTGGGGACCGTGTAGAAGTACGGCACCCGGTAGTTCGGGACGAAGAAGCCCTCCAGCGTGGAGTAGGGCGCGTCCGACAGCACGGTGACATCGCGGCCCACGACGACGGGCGGCACCACGGGGCCGTTCACGTCGCTGGCGGGATCCGTCGGCGGAGGCGGCGGCGTCACCGGAGCGTCCGCCGTGGGCGCGTCCGCGGGGGCCTGCGCGAGCGCTTCCGGCGTGCCACCGTCCGAGGACACGGGCTGGCCGGGGAAGCTGACGAAGCCTTCCGGATCACCGGCCGCGCCCGGGGCCGGCGTCGTCGCGACCGGATCCCCTGCCGGGGTGGGGGAGGAGGCCGCACCCGGTGCATCCACGCCCGGCTCGGCGGGGGCCGCGTTCGCCGTCGCGGCGGGAGGCTCGGACATCGCCTGCAGCTCGGCCAGGGCCTGGGTGAGGGGCGCGCTGTCCACGCTGAAGTTCGTGCCGTCGCGGTTGAGGAACACCACGGAGTCCTCGCCCACGGGCGCCACGTCCATCGTCAGGTGGGGCGCGTCGGTGACGCGGGCGATCCTCCGGGTGGACACGGTCATCACGTGGACCTGGAGCCGGCCCTCGTGCTCGCGCAGGAACGCGAGGTGATCCGCGTCCAGCCACCGCGGTGAATAGTTGAAGAGGCCGTCGCGCGTGAGCCAGCGCAGCGACCCGTCCGGCTCGCGCAGCACCAGGTCCCAGCCCTCTACGCCGGACATGGGGAACACCTGGCGCTGGCCCTCGGGCGACGTCGCGGGGGGCCCCAGGGCCGTATGGGCCTTGAAGTCCGTCAGCCGCTCGCGCCGTCCGGACTCCAGGTCCAGCCGCACGAGGTTCGCCGCGTCGCCGCGCACCTCCACGAACACGTAGCTCTTGCCGTCCTCGCTGATGTCGCCGCCCATGCCCTCCAGCCCGTCCCACATCCGCACGACGTCGCCGGTGCGCGCGTCCACCCGCCACAGCTTCGCGGTGTAGCTGCCCAGCTGATCCACGTCCGCGCTGACCAGGTACAGCCAGGCGCCATCGCGGCTGAAGGTCATGCCGCTGGCGAGCGAGGGGCTGGCCAGCACCCACTTCCGCCCCGGGAGCAGCTGCACCAGCGACCGGCTGAAGCGCTCGCGACCGTCGCGCTCGTGCACGGACAGGCGGGTGATCTGCTCACGGCCCACGCTCAGGAGCGCGGTGCTGCCGTCCTTCGGGTTCCCGGCGAGCCGGGAGAAGTAGCCCGCATCCGGCACGCGGACCTGCTGCGTGGCGGGGCGCTCGCGCACCTGGAGGCCCTGCTGGAGGCTCTCCTCGTATTCGCTGAACAGCGAGCCGATGTCCTTGCCGTACACGCGCTTGAACCGCAGCGTCACGGCAATGGGCGGGATGATGGAGTTGCCCTGCTCCTCCACCAGCTTCCAGAGCTGCTTCTCGCCATACTTCTTCGCGAGGTACTCCACGAAGTGCATGCCGCTCAGGTAGTTGCCGCCGAACGGATCCAACGCGCGGTGCTCCGGGGACAGGTAGCCTGCGTTGAGCTCCCCGCGCCGGGCCTGCACCGCGCCCTCCCACCAGCCGCGCCACACCGGGCTGTGGGGACGGCCCGTGTCCTTGCCCAGCCGCCCCTCGTAGTAGGTGGCCAGTCCCTCCAGGAACCAGGACTCGGTGAAGATGTTGGGCTGGAAGAGGCCGCCGCTCAGCACGTTGAGCGTGTTCCACAGGCCGCCCACCTGCTGCATCTGCACGTAGTGGACGGCCTCGTGACAGGCCACGTCGCCGATGTCCGTCTCACCCAGCCCCAGCAGGTTGAACTGCTCCAGCGTCATGTGCTGGGGCAGCACCATCTGCTGCGGCGTGCTCGCGAACTCTGACTGGACGTAGGCGTTGTTGAAGTCCGCGCTCGTCAGGTAGACGAGCACCCGTTTGCGCTCGGCGCGGCTCCAGGCGTCGTCGCGGAGGCGGTCCACGCAGCCTTCCATCCGGGCGGCCACGCGCAGGGCCGTGGCGCGCAGCTGGGCCGGGTAGTACAGCTCCAGCGAGCGCGTCGTCAGCTTGTGCATGTCGTCCCGCGCGAAGGACGCCTGGACGTTCTGCGGGAAACGGGGTGCGACGAAAGCACACCCGGAAGTCAGCAGGAGGAGGCAGGCAAGAAGGGCGGGCTGGCGGGCAGACCCGCTGGAAGCTGACATGGCGGGCATCCTAGCGGCCACAAATCGTGGCCACGAACGCGTTTTTCACGGTAAGGGAACGCGGTCGCTTCTCTCACAGGAACCTTCTCATGTCCGAACCGGCCGAGCCGCAGGCGCTTCCCGTTCCGCAGCATGTCCACAACGCGCAGCTCCAGCTCTCCGCGGCGCTGGAGAAGGCCGAAGGCAAGCCGGTTGACCTGATGAAGGCGCCGTGGGCGGACGTGGAGCAGGCGGTCATCAAGCTCCTGGGCGGCAAGTTCGAGCCGAACCGGCCCGAGCACCAGGCCGCGGCGTTGGGAATGGCGGGCGGCTTCGCCATGCGCCTCATCTCCGAGCACCAGGCCTTCTGGTTCCCCAACCGGGACTCCCCGGAGGGGGCCTCGCTGGGCTTCCCCCAGGCCATCATCATGCTGTCCCCGTTCGGGGCGGTGATGGACGCGCTGACGCAGGCGAAGTTGACGCGCCTGGACGACCTGGCCAGCGACATCCGCCGCTCGCTGGGCCAGGTGCGCTTCGGCACCAACCCGGGGCAGGCCCTGGGCACCCAGCAGCAGACGCTGGCGCCCACGGACTACCAGCGCCTGTTCGACCCGGGCTTCCTCCAGTTCATCGTGGTGGACTCGGCCAAGGCGAAGCAGACGCTGGAGGCGAAGACGGACGTGCTGGCGCGCGACGTGCGTGACGCGCTGGGCCGCACCCAGCCGCCGCTGCCGCCGGAAGCGCGCCAGCAGTTCGAGGGGCAGATCGTCACCTCGCTGCAGCGCATGGAAGTGGGCAAGACGCTGGCGGACCAGGCCGAGCGCGCCCCCCGGCTCGCGGAGCTGATGACGCACCTGGTGGCCACGGTGGGTGGCACGGGCTCCGCGCCGGAGGAGTTCTGGCACGACGTGGTGCTGCCGCTGCTCTTCATCGGCACGCCCGCGAACTTCCCGCCGCTGGACGAGGACGAGCTGGCGGCGTTCAAGCAGGGCGCGGATCCGCTGGCGCTCTTCGTGGACGTGGTGCCGCACGCGCACCCCGCGCCGGACGAGGGCCTGCTGGGCGCGTTCGACATGTCGGAGATCGGCCTCGTGCACCCGGCCTTCCAGAAGGTCGGCGCGCTGCGGCTGATCCGCATCAACCCGGACCGGCTGAAGCCGCTGCTGGACAAGTACGACCCGAACGCGACCATGGACGCGGTGCAGCGCTTCACGGCGCACGTGTCGAAGGCCGCGGGTCAGCCGGCCGCGGAGTCCGCGCAGGGCAAGGAGATGCTCCAGGCCGCGCTCACGCTGCTGGCGGACCTGAAGCGCTCCATGACGGCATCGGGCGACGTCTGCCTGCGCCGCCTCACCGAGGCCGAGGCCGCGTCCGAGCAGGCCCTGGCCATCGTGCGCCGCGCCCTCCAGAGCCCGCGCATCATCCTCACGTAGTCCGGGGGTAGGGGCGCGCGTCCGGGTGGCTTTCCGGGACGCGCGCCGTCGGGTGCTACCGCTCCGGGCCCATTCAAGGGCTGGAGCGGGGCCGCTTCACTTCTTCGCGAGCACGTCTTGCAGTGCGGTGTGGACGTCCGGACGCAGCCGGTCCGAGGCCAGTCGCAGCGCCCGCCGTGAGAGCTGTGCGTAGAGCGGCGCGATGTCTTCGGGCAGTGCCGCCAGGTGCGCCGCGACGACGCCCGCGTCTCCTCGGACGATGGGGCCGGTGAGCCCCCCCGAGAGGCCGCGCGCCTCCACGCCGCGCAGTGCCGAGCGCATCAACGGAAGCAGGGCCTTGAGCGCGGCCTCCGGTTCGATGCCCGCCGCGCCGAGCGCGCCCACCGCCGCGTCCGCCAGTGCCACCAGTCCTCCGGCGCTCAGCACCGCGCCCGCGTGGTAGGCGGCCCGGTGTGTCTCCGGTACGTCGAACACGGCGAAGCCCACGTCCTCCGCCATGCGCTGGAGCAGGGCGCGCAGGGCAGGGGAGCGCGTGCTGATGGCCGCCGTGTGACCCACCAGGGAGTCCCGCGCAGAGGAGACGGCACAGAGCGGATGGAACGAACCCACCGCGCGGCCCCGCTGCGTCGTCAGCGCGGAGAGGGGCAGTGCCCCGGCGGTGTGTACCAGCGCCACCGTGCGGGGCAGCTCCTTCGACAGTGCCTGGGACACGGTGGGCACGGCTGCATCCGGGACGCACAGCACGCAGACGCGCGCCTTCTTCAAGTCCGTCAGGGTCGCGGGCTTCAGTCCCAGTGTCCGGGTGCGCTCGCGGCCCGCATCGTCGCGAGAGTAGACGCGCACGGGCCAGCGCTTCGCCTGGAGCGCCAGCGCAAGGGCGCCACCCAGCCGCCCTGCACCGACGATGACGACCGGGACACGCTTTGCCTTCACCACCGGGCGGCGTATCGCGCGAACCGGAGCGCTCCCGCGTGCGCCATCCGGCGCAGGCGATGAACCGCGCCGAGCTAAGCTGCGCACCGTCAGGCGGCGTCCCGCGCGAACTGGAGCTGTCCCGCCTTCACCGCCACGCGCACGCGGTCACCCGCGCCGAACTCACCCGCGAGGATGCGCTCCGCGAGCGGACCTTCCACCAGCCGCTGCACCACCTGGCGCATCGGCCGTGCCCCGAGCAGCGGATCGAAGCCGCCCGACTTGAGCAGGTGACCCACCACGTCCGCGCCCGCCGTGTAGACGATGCCGCGCTCCGTCGCGAGCCGCTTGCTGCTCTCCGCCAGGATGAGCGTGGCGATCTTCGCCACCTCCAGCTCCACCAGCGGCCGGAACGGGAGCCGCTCGTCGATGCGGTTCCACAACTCCGGAGGCAGCGCCTTGCGCGCCGTGTCCGCCGCCAGGTCCAGCGCGTTGCCCGCCGCCGCGTCCGCCGCGCCGAAGCCCACCGCGCGACCCGTGCGCGAGAACGCCTCCGCGCCCAGGTTCGTCGTCATCACGATGACCGTGTTGGAGAAGTCGATGTGCCGGCCCTTGCCGTCCGTCAGCCGGCCCTCCTCCAGCACCTGGAGCAGCAGCATCTGCACCTCGCGGTGCGCCTTCTCGATCTCATCCAGCACCACCACCGACGACGGCCGCCGACGCACGGGCTCCGTGAGCTGCCCGCCCTCGCCGAAGCCCACGTAGCCCGCCGGCGAACCGATGAGCCGCGACACGCCGTGGGACTCGGACATCTCGCTCATGTCCAGCCGCACCAGCGCGTCCCGGTTGCCGAACAGCACCTCCGCCAGCGCCCGCGCCATCTCCGTCTTGCCCACGCCCGTGGGGCCCAGGAAGAGGAAGCTGCCCATGGGACGGCGCGACGCGAAGCCCGCGTAGTTGCGCCGGATGACCCGCGCGATGCGCCCCACCGCCTCCGCATGGCCGATGACGCGCTGGGACAGGTCGTCCTCCAGCCGCAGCAGGCGCGCCGAGTCGTTCATCAACAGGCGCTCTTCCGGCACGCCCGCGAGCTTCGCCACCACCCGCGCCACGTCCGCCGCGTCCACCGTGTGCTTGCCCTCGCGGTGGCAGCGGCTGCCCGCCAGGTCCACCACGCTGATGGCCTTGTCCGGCATGAACCGGTCCGTCACATACCGGCTCGCCAGCGACGCGGCCGCCACCAGCGCCTCCGGCAGGTAGCGCAGCCCGTGGTGGTCCTCGTAACGGCCGATGATGCCCTGGAGGATCTCCACCGTCTCCGGCACCGACGGCTCGTTGACCGTCACCGACGTGAAGCGCCGCTCCAGCGCCGGGTCCGCCGCGATGAACTTGCGGTACTCGTCGTGCGTCGTCGCGCCGATGCAGGGGAACTCGCCGCGCGCCATCGCCGTCTTCAGCTCGTTGGCCGCGTCCTGCGGACCCTCGCCCGTGGAGCCCGCGCCCACCAGCGTGTGGATCTCGTCGATGAACACCACCACGCGCCCCTCGCCCCGCCGCACCTCTTCCTTCAGGGCGTTGAGCTTCTCGGAGAACGAGCCGCGCAGCTGCGTGCCGGCCACGAGCGTGGCCATGTCCAGCTCGATGAGGATCTTCTCCGCCAGCGTGCCCCGCAGGCCCAGCAGGCGCTGCGCCACGCCCTCCACCACCGCCGTCTTGCCCACACCCGGCTCACCCAGCAGGCACGGGTTGTTCGTGCGGCGCTTGCCCAGGATGTCGATGACCTCCTCGACCTCCCGCGCGCGGCCCACCACCGGGTCCAGCTTCCCCTCGCGGGCCGCCTGGCTCAGGTTGCGCCCCATCGACGTGAGCATCGGGAACGCCTTCGCATCCAGCGTCAGGGCCCCGCCCTTCGCCTGCGCCTGCCCCTGCCCGGAGACCGGCGGCGTGGGACGGGCCACGGGCGCGGGGGGCGGCGCCATGGACGGCGGCGGCGTCG
>NZ_RAWG01000217.1 GCF_003611735.1 Corallococcus sicarius
GCCCCCACCCGGCCTCGGCCCCGGACCCGGACCCGAGTCCACGCGGGGCGGCAGGAATGCGCGCAGCTCATTGAGCTCCGGCAGCAGGCGCAGCGGCGCGAGCGTCTCGAACGTGGCAGCCGCCTCCTCGCCCTCCGCGGCCGACGTCACCGCGAAGCCCGCGGGCAGCGTGCCGCGCACGTTCGCCTTGCAGCGGAAGTGCTGGAGCCCCACCGCGGCGGTCCCCGGGCTCGGCCGGTAGCCGATGTGCCCCAGCAGCTTGGAGACGGAGTCCTCCAGCCTCGCGGTGGCGAGGAAGCCCTCCTCCGCCCACGCCTGCTGGTACGTCCACAGCACGTGCAGCGCGAGCGCCACGCTGTCCAGCACCCCGCGTCCCAGGTCCACCGACGAAGGCGCCGCGTACGCGAGCGGATTCCAGGTGGGTGCCTCGTCCGTGCGCGCGAAGGTGGTCCGCGCCGTCTCGCCCAGCCGGGTGCGGAGCTGCTCGTGCGTCAGCGCCTGATGCGTGGCGGGGACGCGGCTCATCGCAGCCCTCCACAGACCTGCACGGTGAGGACCCCTTCGGAGCGAGGCCAGTAGCCGCCGCGCGCGGTGGCCACCTCCTCCGGACCGATGGGGATGACCCCCTCCGCCAGCCGATCCACCGCGTGGAACTCCAGCCGCCGGAAGCGCTTCACGCGCACCGCCGTCACGCCCGCCACGCGCAGCACCGCCTGGTACAGGTCCGCGAGCTGCACGTCGCCGTTCAGTCCGGAGCGGTCCGGATCCAACAGGCCACCGTCTCCCGCGATGGCGCCCACCACCGCGTCGCGCACCTGGTCGGCCTGCGCGTGCGGCGCCGCGTCCACCTCCAGGTCCAGATCGAGCGGCACCCACAGGGGCGGCAGCGCCTCCACATCCACACCCAGCAGGCGGATCTCCTCCAGCCGCCGCCGCACGCCCGCCCACCGGCGCAGGAGTTCATCGGGGTCCAGCGTGTCCTCGTCGCGCAGCAGCACGGTGACGCGGATGACGGTGCGCAGGCCCCGGTGCACGACGCGCGCGGAGGCCCCGGCGACCTCCGGCAGCTGTTGGAGCAAACGCACGTAGTCCTCGACGGTGACCGCGGACAGCGGCTGCGACACCCCGGCCGGCGCGCGGTAGCGGATGGAGTCGAGCGACTCCGCATCCCGCCCACCGACCGCGGGCAGCGGGTTGTCCACGCGCACCAGCAGGCGCACGTCGTCCATCGGCTGGGCCAGCAGCTCCCCCGCCGATGCCGAGCGCTGCGGATCCAATGGCACCTGGAGCAGCCGTGTGAGCACGCCCTCGCCCACGTTGCCCAGCGTCCCCAGCCCGACCCGCAGCGACAGGCCCAGCGTCGTCTCGCGGGGCGGCAGCGCGGCGCCGTTGACGCCATCCCCGCAGCGCAGGCTGGCGCCTCCCGTGGGGGTCGCGCGCAACACGACGACTTCATCCCCCGGGCCCTGGACGGACAGGTCCTCCACCAACGTCCACGGGTCGCCCTCCACGCTCACCTGGAGCTGGGGCGTCCCGCGCCGCGCCTCGTCGCCGGGCAGCGGATATCCCGGGGCCTGGACGCTGATGGGATGGAACGGCAGCACCACCTCGCGCTCACGGCTGCCGTCCACGGTGGGCGTCAGCAACGCGCGCCACTGCGCCAGACTGCGTGCAAAGGGCTCCGCCGAGTCGGCCGCGAAGCCCTCTGGCAGCGGCGTCACCGGCAGCCCGTGATGCGCGGGCACGACGTTGCCCAGCACCGTCGCGCGGGGCCCGGGCGTGGGGTCCCCGGGCGCGAGGAAGACCTCCGGAGCGAGCCTGCGCGGATCCCACCCCACGAAGGTGGTCTCCGTGGCGAGCGCCACCGACGTGACGCGCACCACGTGCCCGCCCTCGCCGCGTCCCCGGTAGAGCACCAGCCACCGGCCAACCTCCAGCTCCGGATGGACACCCGCGAGCGTGGCCCCGGTGTCTCCAGACAGCACCGACTTCGCGAGCGTCACGGCATCCAGGCGCGGGAAGTACGACAGGGGCGACTCGGTGACGAACACCAGCGAGTGCTCCTGCGTGGAGGCATTGGCCACCAGCGTCTCCGCCGGGAGCTCCAGCACACCGCCTCCGGTGAGGAACTCCAACGCGGTGGTGCCAGGTGGAAGCGAGGTCAGGCCGAGGTCGTCCAGTCGCGCCTTCACCAGTGCCGCGAGCGCCTCCGCATCCAGCCGGAAGCGCAGCATCGTCGTGGCGGAGAGGCCCGGGTCGGGCGCGCAGTCCAGGCCGCGCGCATGGTCCTCCACGGAGCGACGCAGCCGGGCCACCTCCAGGAAGCCCTCCACCACCGCGCGCTCCTGCTGGTAGGCCAGCGAGTCGAGCTGCGCGGCCACCGTCTCCAGCAGCATCGTCGTGAAGTCCGCCGGCCCCCGGTCCTCCCACGGCGCCATCACCGTGCGGGCCCGCTCCATCATCACCGCCAGCAGCGAGCGCGCGTCGCGGGCCAGGTAGTCCACCAGCGCGCCGGGCGTGGGCCGCTCCGGGGCCGCGAGCCACGGGCGAGGCTGCGGATCCCGCACGTCACAGCCAGGCACCACGTCCGGAGCCCAGGCACCGACGAAGGGCGCCGGGTCGCGAGGACCATCCCCCGGCACGGGCACGCCAGCACGAGCGATGGTCGAGTCCGGCACCAGTCGCAGGTCCACCGTCTCCGGAGGCGGCAGGCTCCCGGTGAAGAGCACCGGCGGAAGGTCCGATGCTCCCGGCGTCACGTAGGGCAGCGGTCCCACCTCCAGGAACGGAGGCGCGGCACCGTCCGTGAACAGCGCGGGCGAAGCGGCCAGCTCCGCGTCCGTCTCCAGCACGAAGGGCGCGCCAATGATGGCCGTGAACAGCGAGTCATACGCACGCACCTCGCCCGGCCCCAGCCGGAGTCCGTGCGCATGTCGGTGCCAGGTGAGCTGCGCGAGCAGCAACTGCTCCGCCTGGACCCAGCCCGCATGCACGGACGTCCACGCCTCCGTGCGCCGCACCAGCGCCGTGCGCAGGCCGCCCTCCAGTTGCAGCGCGGTGCCGGTGATGACGAAGAGGGAGCAGTCCTCGACGGACATCTCCCCGGGCGCGCCCACGTCCAGCACCGGCTCCAGCCCGCCCAGCGGCGCGGCGACGTGCAGCCCCACCACGTCCCCCTCCGACGGGAACGCGGGCAGCGTCAGCGGCCCCACCACCGAACCCGTGAGGGACTCCAGCGCGGCGGTCAGCCACTCCGACCACGCCGGGGCGGGCTGCGAGCCCACGGGCACGGGCGCCGCGGACACACGGCTCACCTCCACGTCGCGCACCGTCACCGGCTCCAGCGAAGGTCCGCCCAGCACCCGCAGGCCCGTGGAGGCCGTGCCCCCCAGGACCTCTTCCACCTGTCCGATGCCAACCTCGATACCGCGCCCCCCGAGCGCGAGCATCCCCAGCGCGAGCGCACCCTGCACCCGCCGCACGGTGAAGCCGCGCACCTGGAGCACGCCCGGAGTGCCGACCACCAGCCCCACGCTCCACTCCGTCGCCAGGGCCTTCACGTCGCTCACGGCCACGTCCACCGCGGACAGGCCCTCACCCTCCTCCCGCGACACCAGCACCCGGACGCCGAGCGCCCTCGGCCCGGTGACCTTCGACACATTGACGCCGGAGAGGTCGGCACGAGACAGGCCCGCAAGCTCCAGCCCCACGCCCGCGCCCGCGCCCGCGATGTCCCGCACCTTCACGTCCGCCCACTGCGACCGCTGGCAGACCGCGCGTACGCCAACGGCCGCGCCCGACGAAGCCTCCACGGAGGCCACGGACAGTCCGGTAACCCGGGCCTCCTTCGCCGCGAGCAGCAGCCCCGTCGCCGCCGTGCCCTTCGCCGTCGTCACCGTGAGCGAGTCGATGACCACCGTCCCGTCGTGGGTCTCCACGGTCAACGCCGTGCAGTCCCCCGAAGCCGTGGCGCCCACCGACACCTCCGACACCTCCACCCGCGCCCCCTTGAGCACGAGCCCCGCCGACTCCGTGGTCACCACCGTCACATCCGACAGGGCCGTCACCAGCCCGATGACTTCGAGCGACCCACCGTCGAGCTTCAGCGTCACGCCCGCTCCACCGCGCAGCCGCAGCGCATGCACGGGCGAGCCGATGACGACCGCGGTCGCAATCACGCCCTCGCCCACGGGCAGCACCCACTCCACCTCGCCCGGAGGCGCGGTCTGCAACGCCGCGTTCGCCGCCTCGAGCGAGGCCTCCAGCGGCAGCGTCAGGACGAGCGTGCTCACGGGGGCGCCTCCAGCGTGCGGCGGAACAGCTCCGCGTGCTCCTCGCCCGTCGCCAGCAGCGTGTAGAGGATGTCCACGTAGAGGGTCGCGTCCTCGGCGGTCACCTTCACCGCGTCCAGGCGCACCTGGTCGCGCATGAACTCCTGCACGTTGAGGCGGATGATGTACTCGGCCGCGGCGGCGGCCTCCGGGCTCGCGGCGCCGAACACCATGCGCTGCACGCCGCATCCGAAGCGCGGGCGGTTCACCCGCTCGCCGGGCAGCGTGAAGAGCAGCTGCTCCAGTTGCTGCCGGATGACCTGCGCGGGCCCCACGGTGCGGGGCGTGCCCAGGTCTCCCAACTGGAAGGGGAAGTGCAGGCCACGGCCCATCACGCCACCCCGTTGAGCGCGTCGCGCGCCAGGTCCACGTCCACTTCGTAGCGGGCCACGGCCTCCGCCCACACCCAGCGGTGCCGGGCGCCGCGCACGTACCAGGTGCCGTCCATCAGCTTGCCCGCGCCAACGAGCCCCACGGGGCGCCGGGCGCGGAGGATGCGCTCGTAGCGCAGCCCCTGCACCGTGCCGTTCGCCTCCGCCAGCCAGTCCGCCTCGCGGTAGTCCGCCCAGGCCAGGTTCTCCACCTCGGGCACGTCGTGCGGCACGTCCACGTACTGCAGGCCCACCGCCTTCACGTCCGGACGCTTCGGCAGCACCGCCGCCATCCGCGCCTTCAGGATGTCCGCGCGGCTGGTGTTCCCCATGCGTGGAAAGCGCGGCGCGGACACCGTCGCGGAGCGGATCCGCCGCGTGCGCTCGTCGATGTGCGCGCCGCGCAGCTCCGTGGGCCGGTGGCTCTCCCAGCGCGCCTTGAGCTCGACCACCGTCGGCGTGGAGCGCGGCAGGAGCGACAGGTCCGGCTGCTTCGGAGCATCGGGCCTGGGAAGGTGGAAGTGGCCCACGCACTCGGCCGCAGCGTTGGCGCCCGCGCCGACGGGGACCGCCTTGCGCTCCACGAAGGCCTCATAGCCGTTGCGCCGCGCGAGCCACCGGACGAGCGCCGCGTCCGTGCCGCGCTGGAGCACCACCGCCCGCGCCGGGTCGCGCACCGGCGCCGTGTCCTGCACGTCCACCCCGAAGCCGTACTCGCCGTAGAGCTGCCGGACGATGCCCGCGTCGGACAGGCCGCTGAACGAGCGCGTGCGCTCCTCCAGGTGCATCAGGCACGACGCATCCAGCCCGTACAGCTCCAGCGACGAGTCCGGCACCCGCGACGGGCCGAAGTACGGCTCCACCGCGGTGATGTACCCGTCGAACACCACCTCCTGCACGTCCGGCGCCTCGCTGTCCGGTGGGCCCAGCCCGAAGCTGATGGTGATGCGCTTGAGCAGCGCGAACCGTCCGTCCGCCAGCGCGTCCCAGTCCCCCGCGTCCGTGGGCGCCATCTCCAGCGACAGGTGGAAGGACGACGCGTCGTCGGTGCGCTCGTCCACTTCCAGGCGCGTCACCCGGCCCCGGGCATCCGTCATCGGCTGCCCGTCGATCCAGAGCTGGAGGAACGCCGCGCGCTGCTCCGCCATCAGGGCTTCTCCGGGATGGACAGGACGGTGCCCGGCTCCAGGAGCGCCTCGGGCTCGAAGGTGGGATTGGCGTCCACGATGCGCCACGCCTGGAACGGGTCGCTGAAGTAGCGCTGCGCGAGCAGGTCCAACCGGTCCCCCGCCACCACCTTGTGCAACAGCGACGTGGGCGCGCCAGGCGCCACGCGCGGCACGTACAGCGCCACCTCCGTACCGCCCGCGCCCAGGGGCGCCGCGTACGTGGGCAGATCCTTGTGTCGGGAGGAGGGGTCGCTCATGGCCACCTAGCTCGCGCCGTTCAACTTCGCCTGTGGGGCCAGCGCCTGGGCGATGAGGGTGTTCGCGTCCGCGCCCTTCACCGCCGCCAGCTCCTCCATCTGCGACCGCTGGTCGCGCAGGTTCTTGAAGACCTGGGCCACCTTGTTGTTCGCCGCGTTCTCCCCCACCTCCAGGATGCGCATGCGCAGGTCCACCTCCGCGCGCAGCGGCAAGAGCGAGGGATCGAAGCGCTGCTCCACGATGGTCATCCCCGTGATGACCACCGGGAAGTTGCGCGGCCCCAGCATGAGCAGCAGCTCCGTGGGGTTGAGCGAGACGAGCTTCGTCGCGGGCTTCTTCTCCTCCTCGCCCACCTGGTCCTTGCCCAGCGCCATCCCCTCCAGCATCGCCAGCTCCGGCAGCACGCCGGACGTGCCCGCCCACTCGCGGTCCCGGAGGACCGCCTCCGTCACGTCGAAGACGAGCTTCATGGCGAGGGTCTCGCTCTTGGCGTGCAGACCGCCGCCGCGCTGCCCATCGAGGAGGACCTTCGTCTGCTCGGGCGTCTTGCCGGGCTTCGTCTCCCACTGGCCCGCGCGCGTCCGCGTCACCGTCTCCGGGTTGTACTGGAAGCGCAGCGCGCGGACGCTCGGCTCGGTCTTCTTGTCGTCGGCCGTCTGCGGCAGCGTCACGAGCATGCCCTTGGCCAGCTGCTGATCGAACCCGAGCAGGGTCGGCTCCAGGTTGCGCGTCATCCGTGGCCCCGCGCGCCGTTGGACGCCTCGCGCTGGGCGAGGCTCCGCGCAATGGCTTCGTTGTTCTTGTCCAGCAGCGCCACCACGGAGTGGCTGAACAGCTTCACCAGCTCCCGGGGGTCGTCCGGGATGCTGCGCAGCATCCACGCAAGCTCACGCTCCAGCTCGCGGCGGGTGAGTCCGACCTGTCCATGCACGGGGGGTGGGGCCATGGCGTGTGCGTCCTTTGTCGTCAGCTCCAGCCATCCACCAGCGGACGGCCTTCCAGCTCGTTGCGCAGCAGCTCCAGGTAGCGCCACCGCCGCGCGCGCGGCAGGGCCAGGATGTCCGTCTCCGACCAGTGGTAGTGGAACGCCAGGCAGTGCACCTCCGACTCCAGCCGCGCCGCCCCACCCCGCAGCTCGCGCGCCAGCAGCGCGAACGGATCCAGCTCCAGCTCCAACCACGCCGCGCACCGCGGACAGCGCCCCAGGAGGCCCAGGTCCGGTGCCGTCGTGCCCTCCGCCAGCGCCACCGCCACCGCGTGCCGTGACTTCGCGGGCAGGGCCTTCCACCCGTCCGGCGTCAGCGGCCGGCCGTCCACCTCCACCAGCCGCGACCACAGGAGCGCGGACCGCTCCGAGCGCGGACCCGCGACGTCCGCCAGCACCGCGTCGTCCTCGCCCGTGGGCTCGCGCACCTCCGCGCGGCCCTCGGGCAGCGCCACGCTGAGCACCTCCGGGGCCGCGTCCGGTCGCTCCGGCGCCAGCGTGGAGAGGCGCACGTCCACGTCCGCCATCGCGCCGCAGCCCGGGGCCGGACAGCGCGCCACCAGCGACATCCGGTCCCCATACATCCGCGCTCGCAGGTGCAGGGTCAGGTGGTGCCGGTCCCCCCGCGTGAGCGCGGACGTCAGGGCCGCGTCCACGCGCGGATAGTCCCCCAGCCGTCCCAGACACGACGCGAGCAGCTCGCTCACGGCGCGCGGATCCGGGCGGTCGCCGGCCACGGCCAGCGTCCACTCGTCACGGCCGGTGAGCGGGCGCAATTCGCCCTGGCGGTGGCACCGGCCGTCCTCGTCGAAGAGGCCGTGCGGCAGCAGCACCGGGATGGGGGGCTCGAACATCACCTCACACCACCGCCTCGATGGTGAAGCCCTCGTGCTCGATGACCACTGACTCGATGAGGATCTCGTTGGCCTCCGCCGCGAGCTCCGACATGGCGGTGAACTTCGAGCACCACGCGTTGTGGAGGATGAAGCGCTTCACCGGCCGGTTGTGGTCGATGTCGTAGACGAGGATCTCCACGGTGCGCCGGTAGTCGGGCTCCGCGGCGCGCAGGCCCGGGGTGGCTTCGTGGCGGATGAGCTGGGTGGCCCAGTCCTGGAACGCCGTGTCCTGGGTGAGCCCCGCCTCCAGTGTCAGCGCCTCGTAGTGCGCGCGGCCCGGGGACAGCTCGTCCACGGAGCTGAGGCTGTTGCCGGAGCGGAACTTCACCACCTCCACGGTGCCGGTGAGGCCGGAGATCTTCCGGCACGCGGCCACCTCCACGTTGTTGAGCAGCACGCGGAAGTTGAAGTTGCGGTAGGGGTCGCGCTTCGTGGATTCGACGAATCGGGGCATGGCGGGCACCTCGAAGGAAGAAGGGGGACATCAGGCGGGCGGCGCGGGCTTCGTGGCGGGCGGCTTGGGCACCGACTCCCAGCCCTCGTGGGTGAGCTCCAGCGACATCAGCGCCACCTCCCCCGCCATCGCGTCCAGCTTGGGCAGCGCGTGGTACCTGCTCACCCACGCGTTGTGGACGTAGAAGCTGCGGATGCGCGCCTCGGCGGGCCCCGGCGCGGGGACCTCCGTGGGGTGGGCGAAGCCGTCCCACAGGTCGATGAAGACGTCGCGCTTCACCGCCTCCCCGGGCGCCTTGCCCGTGCGCGCGAACTCCAGCACCGCGCGCGCCCAGCGCTCCAACGTGTCGTCGAGCGCCAGGCCCTGCTCCAGCACGATGGGCTCCCAGTTCACCTTGTGGGGCTGGGCGTAGCGGTGCAGGTTGTTGCCGCCCTCCCAGACCTCGAAGGGGGTGACGTGCACGGACAGGCCGGACACGGTGCGCACGCCCGCCACGTAGTCCCCGGCGGCGGACGTGTTCATCCGGATCCGGAAGCGGAAGGTCCGCAGCGGGTTGCGGGCGTTGGCGGGGATGGGCGTGGGCATCAGGCGGCCAGCAGGCTCTTCTGGCTGATCTCGATGACGACGAACTCCGCGGGCTTGAGCGGCGCGAAGGACACCTGCGCGGTGACGATGCCCGCGTCCACGTTCTCCTGCGGGTTGGTGCTCCGGTCGCACACCACGCTGAAGGCTTCCTCGGGCGTGGCCCCCTGGAAGGCGCCCTGTCGGAACAGGCCCAGCATGAAGGACTGGATGGTGATGCGGATGCGGCCCCAGAGCTCTTCATCATTGGGCTCGAACACCGCCCACTTCAGGCCGCGCCGCAGCGACTCCTTGAGGAAGAGCGCGGTGCGGCGCACGGGGATGTAGCGCCACTCCGGATCCGGAGACAGCGTGCGCGAGCCCCACGACACGATGCCCACCCCGGGGAACTGGCGCAGGCAGTTGAGGCTCACCGGGTTGAGCGTGTCCTGCTCCTCGTCGACGACGGGGTACTGGAGCCCCAGCGCCTCGGTGATGGACGCCTCGATGCCGGCGGGCGCCTTCCACACGCCGCGCGTGATGTCCGTGCGGGCGAAGAGGCCCGCGACGTGGCCCGAAGGCGGCACCAGCCGCGTGGGGTTGCGGCCCACGCCCACCGGGTCCGCCACGCGGATCCACGGGTAGAACATGGCCGAGTTCTTGGAGCGCGCCGGCAGACCTTCGATGAACTGCTTCGCGTCATCCGGAGCGACGGCGAAGTCCTTGTCCACGCCGCCGGGACCGTCCGCGAGGAAGAGGCAGTCGCCGCGCTTGTCGCAGTACGCGATGCCAGCGGCCAGGTACCCCACCTCGTTCTTGCCCGGCAGCGCCACCAGGTTGACCTCCTCGCCGTCCAGCGCGTGCAGGCCGGTGCGCAGCCTCGCGTCGCCCGCGAAGTCGGAGGTGTCCAGCGGGGCGCTGCCGTCGGTGCCGCCCACGAGGCGCACGTTCGACACGGAGGCGGGACGCACCAGGGGGTTGGCGGGCGAGTCGTTGGAGTAGCCCCGCGCGCGCGGCGCGAAGCCCAGGAGCCGCAGCACGGGGGGCACCGTGGACTGGAGCGTTTCGGAGAGGGAGAGCTGGAGCCCGTCGAAGTGCTCCGGGGACAGCCCGGGCGTGCCGGCGGCGGCGGTGCCGGTGAAGCCGGTGGCGGAGAGCGCGAGCGTGGAGGTGCCCGCCTCGGTGGGCAGGCCGGTGATGACGGTGTTGCCCTGGGCATCCGTCACCACCGACGCGACCTTGCCGGCGAGCGCGGTGGCCAGGGACTGGCGCAGCTCCGCGGGCGTCACCGCGCCCGGGTTGGCCGCGAGGATGGGGATGGGCACCTCCGTGGTGGCGCCCGGCGGCCCGACGGTGACCTTCGCGTTCTCCGGGTCCAGGTCGTAGGTGGCGCCGGCCGGCTTGGGGATGCTGAGCGTGGGCCCGGTGGCCACCTTCAATGAAATCTCCGGCGAGTCCGTGCCGCCGATGACGAAGACGTTCGTGAGCCCCGCGGAGGTGACGGCCTGGGTGAGGAACGCCTTGAGCTGCGCGGCGTCCAGCAGCACCTTGCCGTTGGCGAACACCGCGCCGGGCACGGCGGCCACCACCAGCGCCTGCGTGACGGCGATGTCCAGCGTCGTGCGGGGCAGGTCCGGTTGGGCTTCGTCCCAGGTGGAGAGCTGGAGCTTCGCGCCGTCGGCGAGGGTGTACTTCGTGCCCGACAGCACGGCGGCCTTGAGCACGGGCGCCTGCGCGGCAACGAGCACGGAGCCCGAGGGCTGCGCGGCCAGCTTCACCTGGAAGTCGTCGCGCACCTGGAGGTACTTCGAGATGTCGTTGATGCGCTCCCCGACGTAGTCCTCGCTCTTCGGATCCATGCGCACGTCGTCGAAGGACTCCAGCGTGCGGGTGGCGCCGGCCTCCGTCCAGACCACCTCCACGCGGAAGGCCTCCCCGGGGAAGTTGGTGGAGTCGCTCACGTGGATGCGGATGAACTCGGACCACACCCCCGCGCCCCGCGCGAAGAAGGTGAGCGCGTCGAGTCCGCCGCCCGCGCGGGAGACCAGCGGGACGGAGGCGCCGATGCCCGCGTCCGAGGGCAGCACACGCACGACGTACGCGCGCCGGCCGCCCGAGTCGAAGAAGGCCTCCACCGCCTGGGCGAGCAGCCCCGCCTCGCCGGGCTGGTGGCCGCCGAAGGCGCGCTCGTACTCGGCGAAGCCGGTGAGGAACTGGGCCGTGCCGGGGATGCCGCGCGCCGCCTGTCCGACGAACGCCGCGGTGGACGTGCCCACCCCTTCAATGGGGCGTGCGCCGCCACTCTTCTCCTCGACATACACGCCCGGATGCAATCGCTCTGGCACGTTCGTCCTCCTGGTTTCAGATGGCCCCGCGCTTGGCGGTGTCGACTTCGTGGACCGACGTTCCCGGGTGGCCGCCAGCGGCGCGCGACGCACCCCGCGCGACAAGGTCCACCAGTGGCTTTTCGACGAGCCGGGCGCCCATGCGCGCGTTCAGCTCCTCCATCAGCGCGGACACCCGGTAGTCCACGCTGCAGCGGTACAGGTGGTTGAGCAGGTCGTCCTTGCGGCGCAGCTGCGTCTGGAAGAAGAAGCACTCCTCCTGGAACACCAGCGTGCGGCCGCGAACCCAGCTGCCCTCCACGGGGCGGCTGAGCGTCACCTCGTCGCCGTCCACCGCCAGCGCCAGCGCCTGGAAGCGCCGCTTGCCAATGCGGTAGCCGTCCTCGCAGTCGCCCAGCAGGATGACGTCGCCGGGCCGCACGCCCGGGGCCGGGGTGACGGAGCGGCGCAGCGCGGGATCCAACGGGCCCACGGGCTCCGCCACCAGGTGCAGGTGCTCCACCGTGAACTCCAGCGGTGTGCCCGTGTCCGCGCCCAGCGTGAGCAGCATGTCGCTCCCCGTGACGGGGAGGCCTGGAGCCGCGACGGGCGGAGCGGGCGTGGCCTCCGCGTCCAGGAGGGGCTGCGGCACGCCGTCCGCGGACAGCCACACCACGCCCTCCCCTGCCTCCAGCCGCGCGTGCAGCAGCACCCCGGCCTCCAGCCGCGACGCGAGCAGCCGCCAGCGCGTCTGCGCCACCTGGGTGCCCCCTTCGCGCGCGAGCGTCGCGGTGGCCACCACCTCTCCGAAGAGGCGCGTGTCCACGAGCACGTAGCGGACCTCCAGCCGCACCACCGGCTGTCCTTGAGCGAGCAGCACCACCACCGGCACCGTCTGTCCCTCCGTCGCGCCCGCGGCGACCTGGAGGCCCAGCGACAGCGCGAACCCGTCCGGGGCCGGGTTGTCGGGGTGAAAGGAATCCGGCACCACGGGCGTGGGGTGGACGCGCACGGTGGCGGTGCCGGTGCCCGACAGGCGCAGGCCGCCGGAGTCCGGCAACCAGGACGCGCCCGGCGTCAGGTCCACGCGTCCTCCGCGAGCGCGCTCCTGGCCCTGGTCGCTGGCCTCCAGGTGCGCGAGCGACAGCGGCGTGGTGGGTTCGCCGCGAGCCAGCAGGCGGAGCTTCGTGGTGCCCTCCGGCACGTCCGCGCCCAGCAGCGACGGGCGCAGGACCATCTGCCCGCGCGTGGGGATGGCGAGCGCCACCGTGTCCATGATGGCCGCCAGGTCCACCTGTGAGCCCGCCCACAGGTCCACCTGCACGTCGATGGCCATGGCGCGAGGCGCCCGGAGCTTGCTCAGGTACGTGCGCCCTTCCTGGGCACGCTCCGGCGGCTCCAGGCCCAGGGCCCCCGCGATGCTGCCGGTGACGGGCAGCACCTCCACGCTGGAGCGGAAGTCGAGGGAAGGGATGCCGGGGTCGGCGCTGATCGCGAGCCGGCTGCCCTCCGCGTCCCACCGGGCCGTGACGGCCGCGAGCGCCGCGAGCAGCAACGGATCCGTGAGCGGTGCCCCGGAGGACTCCTGGAACAGGCCTCCGGAGAGGGCCTCCGCGAGCTGCGTGTCGAGGGCGGCGGCGAGCGCGGGGCCGGTGGCGGCGGAAGCGAAGGAGCCGCCGGGAAGCCCGCCCAGGGTGACGATGGCGCGGCCATCCAGGCGCAGCTTGAGGGCCCCTCCCGCGGGCACGCTGTCGCCGGGGCCCCGGGGCCTGCCAATGAGGTGGCCCGGAACGCGGACGGTGGAGGTGGCGGTGCGGCCGTTCTCACGCTCCGGCTCCGAGTGGATGCCCAGCGGGCCGACGACGGAGAAGAACGGCACGCGCGAGGGCCGGTAGCCTTCGTCCACGTAGCCATGCGCGGCGAAGACGCGCATGCCCCCGCTGCGCAAGGCCAGACGGCCCTGCCACAGCATGCCGCTGAGGATCTCGCGGATCACTCGGCGTCACCGGGCAAGGCCCATTCATGTCTGACTTCAAGCAGCAGCGTCACGACGCCCCCCGGGCCCCGCGGAACAGGATTGCCTTCACGCGAGCCTCACGAGTCGCGCAAAGACAATGGGTCCGCAGGTGCGCCGCCGTCAACATCCCGGGAGTGCCAATCAGTATCTATCGATGCATCAAAACCAACAGTGATTGGCCTTGGAGGGCGGTGCGACTACGCGACAAACGCCGTGAGGTTGTTCTGGTAGAAGTAGCCACAAAAGTTCGTATACGGGCCGCGGTCGCAGTTGCTGGGCCCCAGTCCATTGGCGAGCGCCCTGCCGCTGTTGTCCGTGTACCTTGCCGGAGTGCCACCGGGCTTGTGGCCCCACCACCAGGCCGGGCCTCCGGTGACGACGCGGTAGAAGTGGTAGTCCATGTCGGGCCAGATGACCATCGCGATGGTCAGCGTATTCGTCTGACAGGTGTCGACCCACCCATCCGCGCGCAGGCCCGCGGTCACGCCGGCGCAGGTGATGGACGTCGCGGGCTGCCCTCCGCGCCTGCCGGGCAGCGCATAACGCGAATTGGCCAGGTGATTGGCCGCGAAGCAGTAGCAGTTGTTTTGCGTCACGTACTGCGGCTCGTTGAAGGTGGCGGCGTTGGCACTGTAGAGGGCCGAGGGACACGACCACCAGGTCGACCCCTCCACCCCGATCTGCTTCGGGGTCCGCGGGGCCGCGGCGGCCTTCGCGCGGGCGGAGGGCTCGACGGGGCCCTTGAGCGCGGGCACCCGGGAGATGCCTCCCCGCACCACCTCACGCAAGGCATCCGTCACGGGCTCTTCCCTGCGCTCCGAGGTCTTGAGCAGGAAGTCCGCCACGGACGTCCCCTTGCCGCTCCTGCTGCCCGCGCGGAACTCCAGCGGGAGGAAGCCGCGCGGCACGGTGAGCCCGGCCGCGAACCGGAGCCCCGCGGGACGCTTCGTCGTGCCCCAGGGCCCGGTGTCTGGCTTGGTCTGCCGGACGACGAAGCCGCGATAGCCCAGCCCGAAGTCCTCCTCCGACGGGCTCGCAGCGGAGAGCTGCGCCGGCTCGGCGAAGACCCTCTCCATCAACTGCTTCTCCTCCTTCTCCGACAACTGCCAGGTGGGATTGGGGCGCCCGGAAAAGATATCGAGTTCCACTTCCAGCATGACTTCCGCCTTCCCTGTGATTGAAGTGTCTCAATCACATGAAATGGATGGGCTTGCTCACTGCGTCTCCGAGCCTGGAGGAGGCACCCGCACCTCGCGCGAGCGCTCGACCGCGGAGACGCCAGGGACCCGCTCCAGGCCCGCGAGCGTGTCCTCGCGTGCGACTCCCTGGACGAGCCCCACCTCCGCCAGCACCGTGATGTCGCGGAGACCGGCGGCCCGCAGGCCGCTCACGACCCCGTCGATGCGCTCAAGAAATGGATCCGCGATCAGGACATTGACCGTGACGTCTTTGCTCATGGGTTCCGCCCCGGCCCCGGCCCCGGGTGCGGAGTCCACCGCACCCGGGGCTGGAGCTACAGGAGGTTCAAGGGGCCTGGACCAGGCCACGGCCCACGTCCCGGGTGGGCAGCGGCAGCGCCCGCACGCGGCGCGCCATGGCCTGCCACAGGAGCAGGCCCCGCAGCCCGGTCGCCTGGGCGAAGAGCGCGACGATGCCGGCCACATGGGGCGTCGCCATGCTCGTTCCATTCAGCCGCCGGTAGAAGGGCGGCATGGAGATGGACGAGTACACGTCCACGCCAGGTGCCACGATGTTCACCTCACCGCCGTTCGGGTTGATGCCGCCGCACGAGAAGGGAGCGATACCGTAGGCCATGTCGATCGCGCCGACCGCGACGATGGAGGGGCAGTTGGCCGGGTGCCCCACCGCCGCGATGTGCGAGGGGCGGTCGCTCTCATTGCCCGCCGCGGCGACGATGAGCGTCCCCTGCCGGAGGGCACGCTGCGCGACGATCTCGTAGACCTGGCTGTAGGGCTCGTTCGGCTGCACCTCGCTCCCGAGCGACATGGAGATGACGTGGGCGCCCTGGGAGATGGCCCAGTTGATGCCCGCGAGGATGCCTCCATCCGTGCCGCTGCCCCGGTTGTTCAGGACCTTGCCCACGAGGATGTCGGCCGCGAAGGCCACGCCGTACCGGGGCAGCGCCGTGGGGCGCTCGGGGCCACACGCGGTGCCGATGCAGTGGGTGCCGTGTCCATGACCGTCCGCGGGCGTCTGACCCTGGACGAACGAACGGGCAAGGATGTTCCGGCCGGCGAAGTCCTGGTGCGGGCCGAAGCCCGTGTCCAGCACGGCCACCTTGATGCCCTGTCCGTTGAAGCTCGAGCCGATGACGCCCGTGGCCTGCAAGCCCCAGGTCACCTCGGCCTCATTCCAGGTGGCGACCCTTCCCTCCGCGGCCCCCGGCACGACGGCCCCCGGCATGCGGGCCTGCTCGGTCCGCACCAGCAGGTCGTTGATGAGCGCTGTCACCGAGTCCCGGTACCCACGCAGGTACTCGGGCGTGACGCCCGCGGGCAGGGGCGGCAGGGCCTCCCGCCGCGGCCCTGTCTGGGGAAGCGAGGGGAGCATCGGCTCGGTCCCCACCTCCAGCGGGGACGCCCCGAGCATCGGCTTGAACATCCCCTGCTGCATCATGGACTGCGGAACCGCCAGGGCATGCACGTAGCGCTCCGGCTCCGCGGCCAGGATGCGTGACGCGCCGCCGCGGCTCATCACGGAGACCTGCTCGGGGTTGAGGTCGACCACGGCCGCGTTCAAGCGGGGGAAGAAGACGTTGTCCCCTCCCGGCCCGCTCTTGGATTCCTTCACATCCTCCAGCGCCTCGATGTGGGAGATGCCGAGCTCGTCCCGCAGCGCGCCGAGGGACGTCTTGGTGTCCTCCTCGCGGAGCACCACGATGTAGCGGCCCGTGGTGTTGCCGCCCCCCTCATCGAATGGGCTTTCCCCCCC
>NZ_RAWG01000218.1 GCF_003611735.1 Corallococcus sicarius
GGGCCCCCTCCCGCCCAGGCCCATCGTGCGAGTCGAGCCCGTCCCCGCGACGGAGCCGCGACCTCCTACGCCTCCGACACCGACACCGACGCCCCCGAAGCCGCCAGCGACACCGCCAACACTGCCGCCCCGGCCGCCTGCCCCCGCCGACAACTGGGACGAGGCGCGCCTGGCTCGGCTGATGGTGGAGGTGGACCGCCTGAGCAAGAGCAAGGAACTGACGCAGGCCGCGAGGCTCGTCCAGACCTGCGTGGACGCCCTGCCCCGCAACGCGGACTGCCGGCTGACGGCGGGCCTGACCTACGAGCGGCTCCGGTCCTTCGACAAGAGCGCGCTCAACTACCGGGCCTTCCTGGAGCTCACCCAGCCCACGGATCCCCGGAGGAGCGCCGTCTCGGAGCGACTGAAGGCCCTGCCGCAGGCACCTCGACGCAGCGAGCCCACTCCGACGGTGCAGCCCGGTGGCGCCCCGCGCCCCGTCAACGGCACCGACCCGGAGCTGGACTCCCTGCGGAGCACGACCCTGCGGTTCATGATGCAGGAGCGCTGGGGGGAGGCCCTCAGCGTGGCCACGCAATGCACGACGCGGCTCCCCCGCGAGCCCGAATGCTTCATGTTGCTGGGCGCCGTCCAGGCGAAGCAGGAGCAGTTCCAGGAGAGCACGCAGAGCTATGAGCGGTTCCTGCTGCTCGCGCCCACGGACCATCCCAAGCGCTCCACCGTCTTGAAGAAGATGATCGAGAACAAGATGGCCACGTCGCGGAACTGATCCGCGATGAAGCAATGCGTCGACGCACCCGCCTCTCCTGGCGGGCCTGCAGGCGAGTGGACCCCGGACATTCGGAGTTCCCTGCAATCGGGCTAGAGTGCGCGCCCTATGGGATTGCAAGCCGGAGACACTTTCGGGCGGTATGAGCTGGTGTCCTGGTTGGGCCGGGGCGGCATGGCGGAGACGTGGCGCGCGCAGCTCATGGGCGCCGCGGGCGTGACCAAGTCGGTCCTCATCAAGAAGGTCCTCCCCGAGTACGCCGACGACGAAGCCTTCATCTCCATGTTCATCAGCGAGGCGCGCATCTCCGCCACGCTCTCCCATGGCAACGTCGCGCAGGTCTTCGACTTCGGGCGGGTGGATGGCGAGTACTTCCTCGCGATGGAGTTCGTGGATGGGCAGCCGCTGCACCGCGTCCTCAAGCGGGCGATGAAGAGTGGCATGGCCGCGCTGCCCACCCCGGTCGCCGTCTTCATCGCGATGGAGATGTGCCGGGGCCTGCACTACGCGCACACGCGCACGGACGGCAGCGGCACACCGTTGGACATCGTCCACCGCGACATCTCTCCGGACAACGTCCTCGTTGGCTACGAAGGCCAGATCAAGATCGTCGACTTCGGCATCGCCAAGGCGAAGCTCCTGCGAGGCGTCAGGACGGAGCCTGGGGTGGTGAAGGGCAAATACCTCTTCTTCTCCCCGGAGCAGGCGCGCGGAGAGGAAGTCGATGCCCGCACGGACGTCTGGGCCACGGGCGTCGTGCTGTATGAGTTGCTGTGCGGCCGGCTCCCGGTGGATGGAGCCCCCCAGGTCGTGATGAGCCGGGTGGCGCGAGGTGAGGTTCCCGCGCTCAATCTGCTGCGGCCGGACCTGCCGAAGGAATTGAATGACATCGTGATGAAGGCGTTGACCCCGGACCGGGACCAGCGCTTTGAATCCAGTCATGCCTTTGGTGAGGCGCTGGCGGGGTTCCTGTATTCGAACTACCCGCGCTTCTCGTCACTGAGCGTCGCGCACCTGCTGCGGGTGCTGTTCCGCAAGGACCTGGTGCAGTCGGGACGGCAGCTGGCGGTGCCGGGGACCTTCCAGGAGGAGATGAAGTCCTGGGGTGTGAGCAGCGTGGTGCCGGAGCCCGTGGCACCGGCGGCCCCGGAGGGAGTCCAGACCCGGCGCATCGCCCGGGCCGCGAAGCCTCCCAACACCGCCCTCACGGACACGACGGAGCCGGATCCTCCCGCGCTGCCGAACCCGCCCTCACGCCGGATGTTGTACGGCCTGGGCGCGGGAGGACTGGTCGCGGTGGGGGCGGGCCTCTGGTTCCTGCTGGGCTCACCTTCACACCCGGCCGTCACCGAAGCCCCTCCTCCCACTCCCGCCCGCACCGTGGTGGCCGTGGAGACGCCCGCGTCAGTGCCTCCGAGTCCGAGCCCGACGGTGCAGGAGGAACTGGTGGCCGCGGTCCCGACCGAGCCCGCCGAGGAGCCAGAGGTCGAGAAGCCAGCGCCTCCCGGCAGGAAGGCCACCGCGAAGACAGGCCGCGTTTCGAAGTCCTCGCAACGCGCCCAGGCTGCCGAGCCTCCCGTGGAGCCCGTGCCCGAAGTCCCTGTCGCCGTCGCGGCCAGCAACCTCCAGGAGACGGCTCCGAGCGCCCCGGAGCCAGTCGAGGCCATTCAACCCGAGACGAAGCAGAGCGTCTTCGGCCTGATCAAGTCCAAGGGCCAGGAGGCGCAGCAGAAGGTCTCCCAGCTGGTCAAACTCAAGCAGCAGGAGTTCCAGCTCAAGGTCTCCGGCCTGGTCCAGACCCGGCAATACGACTCCGCGCTGGAGGTGGCCAATGACTGCGCGAAGAGCCACCCCACCATGCCGGAGTGCCAGCTGATGCTCGGACTGGTGCATGGGAAGCTCAACCACCCCCGGGAGAGCACCCAGCACTACGAGAAATTTCTAGCGCTCGCCCCAGCGGATCATCCCCGGCGGGCGGAAATCGTCGCGCTGCTCGGCAATGCCAGGTGAACAGTTTCCATCCACTCGCACGTCGCCTACTCGGTCCCTCCTGACATCCGGGCTTAAGCTGTCAGGGCGATGGCACTGCAAACAGGCGACGTTTTCGGGCGGTATGAGCTGGTGTCCTGGCTGGGCCGGGGCGGCATGGCGGAGACGTGGCGCGCCCAGCTCGTAGGCGACGCGGGGGTGACGAAGCCCGTCCTCATCAAGAAGGTGCTGCCCGAGTACGCCAACGACGAGGCCTTCATCTCCATGTTCATCAGCGAGGCACGCATCTCCGCCACGCTCTCCCATGGCAACGTCGCCCAGGTCTTCGACTTCGGCCGCGTGGATGGTGAGTACTTCCTCGCGATGGAGTTCGTGGACGGCCAGCCGCTCCACCGCGTCCTCAAACGGGCCCTGAAGACTGGCATGGCGGCCCTGCCCACCCCGGTCGCCGTCTTCATCGCGATGGAGATGTGCCGGGGCCTGCACTACGCGCACACCCGGATCAACGGCAGCGGCGCGCCGCTGGGCATCGTCCACCGCGACATCTCTCCGGACAACGTGCTGCTGGGCTACGAGGGGCAGATCAAGATCGTCGACTTCGGCATCGCCAAGGCGCAGCTCTTGCGAGGTTTCAAGACGGCGCCGGGCGTGGTGAAGGGCAAGTACCTCTTCTTCTCCCCGGAGCAGGCGCGCGGAGAGGAAGTCGATGCGCGCACCGACGTCTGGGCCACGGGCGTCGTGCTGTATGAATTGCTGTGCGGCCGGCTGCCGGTGGAGGGCCCGCCCCACGTCGTGATGATGCGGCTGGGACGCGGCGAGATCCCCGCGCCTGTCGTGCTCCGGCCCGAGCTGCCGAAGGAACTGAATGACATCGTGATGAAGGCGCTGACTCCGGACCGGAACCAGCGCTTTGAATCCAGCCATGCATTCGGAGATGCGCTGGCGGGGTTTCTCTATTCGAACTTCCCGCGCTTCTCCGCGATGAGCATCGCGCACCTGTTGCGGGTGCTGTTCCGGGGAGACCTGGTGCAGGAGGGCCGTGAGCTGCCGGTTCCGGGCTCATTCCTGGAGGAGATGAAGTCGTGGCGCGAGCAGACGGCGACGGCTGAACCCGCCGCGCTGGCCCCGGTGGAGCGGCAGCCCACCCGGCGTGTCACCCGAGTCGCCAGACCCTCCATCACCGAGACGACCGAGCCCCGTGCGCTCGCGGCCCCGTCCGGCATGTCGCGCCAGATGGTGTATGGACTGAGCGCGGGAGGGTTGCTGACCGTGGGAGCGTGCCTCTGGCTCCTGCTGGATTCCCCTGCGTCCCAGCCCTTCACCGGGGCTCCGCCTCCCACGCCCATCCGGCCGTCCGTGGCGGTCGTGGAGCCTTCGCCTCCGCCACCCCCCACGAGCCCGCCCGTCACGCCCGAGCCGGAAAAGACCGCCTCAGCGGATCCCATCCGCAACGTCGCGAGCGAACCGCCGCCCGTCTCAGAGAAGGAGGCCGCGGCGGTCAAGAAGATGAAGGACGCTGTCGCTAGCGCCATTCGCAGGAATCAGGCGGCGGACGCCGTGTACCACAGCAATCATTGCGAGGAATTGTATCCGAACAATGAGGACTGCCGGCTCCTGAAGCGGCAGGTCAACGAGAACTTCTTCGCTGAGCGCCCCCCTCCAAGCACTGCCAGAAAGAGCGCGGGTGAGCTGGACATCACGGAGGCAAATATCCTGGATGTCCAAATGAGAGTTCAAGGACTGCTCAGGTCCAAGGACATGGAAGGAGCGCTTCAGCTGGCCAATGATTGTGCGGCGGCCCTTCCCAAATTGGCGGAGTGCCAGCTCATACTCGGCGTCGTCCACGGCAGGCTCAAAAACCACCGCGAAAGCGAGCAGCACTACAATAATTTCCTCATGCTCGCTCCCCCTGACCACATCAAACGCGCACGTGTACTCGACATACTCTCGAAGCAGGCCGAATCCAAGTCCCCGTAAACTTCCAACCTGAATGTCTTTCCCGGCCCGGATGGAAAGACATTCTTGCCTGGGTTATAATGGCGCTGCGCTCAACCCGGGGCGCACTTCCAAAGGATCCCCCAGATGAAGAGGAAGCTGATCACCACGACCGTGTTCCTGTTTGGACTGGCAATGGGAGGGGCAACCGCGAGCGCATCCACCGCGAAGGGCGCGCCCGTGCAGGGCATCACGGAGGAGATGGCGCGCTGCGTGTCCGAGTGTACAGCGGGGGGTCAGAGCCACACCGTCTGTTGGAACTGCTGCGTGCGGAACATCTGCATCGAACTCTGATGCCCATTCGCTGAAGCCGAATCCCAGACACGCCGCCCCGGTCCGCCCCTGCGCGGTTCGGGGCGCTCGTGCGGGCCCGGCACCTACGAGGGGTCCACCTCATCCGGCCGGAACCCCAGCCCCTCCGACACCTCCTGCTCCGTGAGCGTCCGGAAGGTCCCCTCCGCCACGTCGAGCACCACCTCCCCCACCGCCTCGCGATGCAGCGTGAGCACCGGGTGCCCCACCGCTTCGAGCATCCGCTTCACCTGGTGGTGTCGCCCCTCGGTGAGCGTGAGCACGACGACGTCCGGCTCCCGCAGCGCCGCGCCCGCCAACCGCGTAGGCCCGTCCTCCAGCTCCAGCCCCATCCGCAGGCGGCCCAGCGTCTGCTCCGTGGGCGCTCCCTCCACGCGCGCCACGTAGCGCTTGGGCAGGTGCGTCTCCGGCGCCGTCGCGTGCCGCACCAGGTGTTCGTCATTGCTGAAGAGCAGCAGTCCCGTGGTGTCTCGGTCCAACCGGCCCACGGCGTACCACTCGTAGCCCTTCAGCTCCGGCGGCAGCACCGCGCGCAGCCGCTCGAAGACGGTGCCCACGCCTTCGGGATCCGAGCCGTGCACCACCGGCCCCACGGGCTTGTGGAACATCAGCGCCCACACCCGCGCCGTCAGCGCGTGCTCCACGCCGTCCACGCGCACGCGCGTCCGTGCGCTCACCGGCGCGAACGGGTCCACCTCCACGCGGCCGTCCACCTCCACGCGGCCGTCGCGGATGGCCTGCTCCGCTTCAGTCCGAGGCAGGACGCCAGAGCGGCCCAGCGCTCGGGTCAGCCAGTCCCGGGCGTCCTCGGGCACGCCGGGCCCCCGCCGCCTCGCGGCCTCCAACCATCGCGGTGTCCGTTGCTTGCGCGCCATGCACCCCGCTGTATCAGATGCGTGCCTCCCGGGGCTTCCCCGGAGCGTCCCCGGAGCTTCCCCCCGAGCTCCCATGTCCACGGGGACCTGGGGACATGGGGGCGAACAGGAGGGCTTGCGGTGCGCCCCCGCGCTGTTTGACTCCCCCGGGTGGCTCTGCGCATGTGCGCGACCGCCCGTGTCCACGCGTCCCCTCGACTCCGCCGAAGCCCCGCCCGAGCTCCTCGCCGCGCTCGCGCCGCCCCCTCCTGGCCCGGCGGTGGCCTTCGTGCTGCGCCTGGGCCACGCCCTGCACCAGCACGGCACGCCCGCGCACCGCCTGGAGGGACTGATGCAGCGGGTGAGCGAGCGGCTGGGCCTGGAGGCCCGCTTCTTCTCCACCCCCACCTCCATCTTCGCGTCCTTCGGTCCGCCCGAGGACCTGCGCACCAGCCTCATCCGCGTGGAGCCCGGGAACATGGACCTGGAGCGCCTCATCCTCCTGGACGTGCTCGCGGACGACGTCATCCAGGGGCGCATCACGCCCTCGCTGGGCGCGACCCACGTGGAGGCCATCCTCGCCCGCCCGCCTCGCTACGGCCCGGCCCTGCAACTGCTCTGCTGGATGCTGGCCGGTGCGTCCGCGGCCATCCTCTTCGGCGGCGGCTGGAAGGAGATGGGCGTCGCGGGCTTCAGCAGCCTCACCATCGGCCTGCTGGACCTGGCCACCCGCAAGCAGCCCACCACCGCGCGCGTGCTGGAGCCCGTGGCGGCCGTGCTCTCCGCCGCGTTCGCGGGCCTCGCCGCGCACTTCCTCGGCCCCCTGCACGGCGAGGTCGCCACGCTCGCGGGACTCATCGTCCTCTTGCCGGGCCTCACGCTCACCATCGCCGTCAACGAGGTGGCCACTCGCAACCTCATCTCCGGCACCTCGCGCCTCACCCACGCGGCGCTGGTGTTCCTCCAGTTGGGCTTCGGCGCGGCCCTGGGCAGCCGCGTGGCCACGGTGCTGCCGCCCATGCCCGTGGGGCCCCTGCCCGCGGTGCTGCCCACCAGCACCGCCGTCGTCGCGCTCGTCGTCGCAGGGTTCGCCATCGCGGTGCTGTTCCGTGCCCGGCCCCAGGACTGGGGGTGGATTGCCCTGGCGGGCGCCGCCGCGTTCGGAGGCGCCCGGCTGGGGACGCTCCTCCTGGGGCCGCAGCTGGGGGCCTTCGTGGGGGCGCTGCTGCTGGGCATCGGCAGCAACGCGCTGGCGCGGCTTCGCAACCGGCCGTCCGTCACCACCGTGGTGCCGGGCCTGATGCTGCTCGTCCCTGGCAGCGTGGGCTTCCGCAGCCTCGCGTCGCTCCTGGAGCGCGACGTGGTGGCTGGCGTGGACACCGCCTTCTCCATGCTGCTCGTCGCGGTAGCGCTGGCGGCGGGCCTGCTGTCCGCCAACGCCATCATGCCCCCGCGCAAGGTGCTCTGAAGGCTCAGCTCAGGCGCAGCAGGTACACGCCCGCGAGCGCCACGACGAAGTACGGCACCAGCACCGCCGCCCCGGCGTACTCCTTCGCCATGCGCTGGCCGAAGAACAGCCCCAGCAGCGACACCGCCGACAGCACCGCGCCCAGGTAGCCCAGCAACGGGTTGCCGTTGAGCAGCAGCGCCACCACGCCCGCCGCGCTCAGCGCGCCCGCCGCCAGCTCCAGCAGCGTGATGACGGCCAGCATGGGCGCCACCACCCCCTTCAGGGGCGACTTGGCGAAGTGGCCCGTCAGCCACCCCAGGTTCCCCTTCCAGTCCACGACCTTGTCCAGGCCGGACTGCAGGAAGAGGATGGCCAGGAAGGCGGCGCACAGCAGTTGGGGAAGCCAGAGGGTGAAGCGGGCGGAGTCGAAGGGCGGCATGGGGGCGCACTCTACCGTCCCCTGCGCCACCCCCAAGGAAAGCAAGCAGGCAGGCGGGCGAACCACCGGGAATTCTTTCTACGACATTCCAACCGAGCGGACTCGCGCCGAAAGGGCAGGCACCTTAACTTTGGGAGGCCATGGCCTCTGATCAGGTTGCTCGCCGCGTCTTCGTCGGTCTCATCCTGCTGTCCATCCTCCTGCTGGGGCTGGTCATCCGGCCGTTCGGGGAGGCGTTCTTCCTGGCGGCGGTGCTGGCCGGGACCTTCCATGGCCTGCACCGGAGCCTGAAGCGCCGGCTGCGGGGCCACGGCAGCGTGTCCGCCGGCATCATCGTCACGGGCATCTTGCTGGCGCTGCTGCTGCCCCTGGGAGGCCTCACCGCCTTCGTCGTCGCGGAGGTGTCCGAGGGCGCACGCTTCGTGAGTCAGACGGTGCAGAAGGACGGCATGGACGGCCTCGTGGGGAAGCTGCCCAGCGGCCTCCGGGGGCCGGTCAACTCGCTCATCGAACGGCTCCCGCTGGAGCAGGAGCAGTTGGACAAGAAGGTCCAGGAGCAGGTCACGAACCAGGGCGGCACGGCGGCACGGGCCGTGACGGGCGCGGTCGCCGCCACGGGCTCGCTGCTGCTCCAGACGACGATGATGCTCATCGCCCTCTTCTTCTTCCTCACCGACGGCGAGCGGCTGGTGCAGTGGATTGAAAGCGTGTCGCCGCTGCGGCGCGGGCAGACGAAGGAGCTGCTGCGCGAGTTCCGGAGCACGTCGGTGTCGGTGCTGGTGTCCACCGTGGCCACCGCGGGCGTCCAGGCCGCGGCCGCGCTGGTGGGCTTCCTGATTGTCGGCGTGCCAGCGCCGCTGTTCTTCGCGGGCCTCACCTTCTTCTTCGCCCTCATCCCCGCAGTGGGCGCGGCGGTGGTGGTGCTGCTCGCCTCCGGCCTGATGTTCCTCAGCGGCCACCCGTGGGCGGCCCTCTTCCTCGCCGTCTGGGGCGTGGTGGTGGTGGGCCTGGTGGACAACGTCGTCAAGCCGCTGCTGGCCAAGAAGGGCATGAACCAGCACGGCGCCGTCATCTTCTTCGCGCTGCTCGGCGGCCTCGCGGCGTTCGGCACGGTGGGCCTGCTGCTGGGGCCGCTGATTGTCGCCTTCTTCCTCTCCGTGGTGCGCATCTACGAGCGCGACTACGGGCGGCCCAACGCGCGCCCGGGCGACCCGGTGACGCCGGGCGGCCCGCCGGCGGATCCCTCCACCGGCGGCGTCGTGCTCACGTCGGCGTCGGGACAACCGCTCACCGACAAGGACACGCCCCAGCACTGACCCACTCCTTCAGGGCGCGGGCTTCTTCGGCGCGGCCCCCTTCGTGGCGGGCGGCGCCGAAGTCGTTTCGGCGCCCAGCGCGCGGAAGGCCTCGCGCAGCGCGTCCGGCGAACCGGCGAGCTTCACCGCGACGCGCCGGGCCTCCACGGGCGACAGCCGTCCCAGCAGGCTGCGCTCCAGGTGCTGATCCACGAAGGCCTGGGTGGAGTCCTCCTTCAGGTCCACCACCTGCCCCTTCGAATCCAGCACCGGCACCACGCGCGGCGAGTTGAGCAGCAGCACCGTGGGCACATCCACGGCCTTCACGCGGCGGGCGACCTCGTCGCGCAGCTTCGGGTCGAAGTGGATGCCCTTCTCCTGCACCAGGGCGCGGATGCCCTCGTAGTCGCCGGTGGCCTTGATGACCATCAGGCGCGACAGCAGCTCGCCCACCGCCTCGCGCATCTTCGCGTAGTCCGGGATGGTGAGGTACGTGCGGCCGTTCTCCACGACGGACTTCACGACGCCCTTCTCCTCCAGGAACGTCACCGTCATGTGGTGGCCGCGCTGGTGGTCCTCCTCGAACGCGTTGCCCGTCTCCACCCGGCGCAGGTTGGTGAGCCCCTCCACCAGGAAGTCCCGGTACATCTGCTTCGCGATGGCGTCGTGGTCCGGCGACAGCTCCGCGAGCGCCGGGTCGAAGGCGTGCCACAGCGCGACCAGGTCCGCGCGGGCCTCCTCCAGCGTGTTGTCGTACTCCTTGAGGAACACGGACGGGGCCTGGCCCTTGAGCTTCGCGTCCACCTGTCCGGAGGCGTGGCCCAGCACCTCATGGAAGGCCACCAGCCACTTGCGCGCGGTGACGGAGTAGCGCTGCGCCGCTTCGCGGTCCCCGGCCGTGCGGGAGAACTCCAGCGCCAGGGGCAGCCGCGTGACGGCGGAGGCGGCCTCCATCACGTTGGTCACCATCACGCTCTTGCTGCCGTACTTCTCACGGATGTGCTGCTCGTTGGGCAGGTTGATGCCCGCGGGCGGCTGCGGATAGGACGTGATGAGGTTGATGGCCTTGGCCACCGGCAGCGCGACCTTCTTGCGGCGGTACTGCGCGGGCCAGGGCACCCGGTCCTCGAAGTACTGGGCCTTGCGACCCATGAGTTCCATGATCTGGTTCTCCTTCGTGTCGCGGTAGTTGATCAACGCCTCCCACTGCCCCTTGTGGCCGCGAGGGTCCACGTACGTCTCGACGAAGCCGATGGTGGCGTCCACCTTTGGATCCACCTTGAGCCACGCGATGTTGTACGCGTCCCAGTCCTTCGGGCTGCCCGTCTGGAAGTAGCGCACCAGCTTGCCCAGCGCGGCGCGGTGCGCGGGCTCCGCGGACTTCATCGCCTCCTGGAGGTGCGCGATGACGCGCGACAGCTCCTGGGCATACAGCCCCGGCTTCACCTTGCCGTCCGGCGTGCCGGCGCGGAACACCTGCTCCACCAGCTTCCCGTTCTCCTTCACCACGCGCGAGTTGAGCGGATACTTCTCCTGGAAGCCCGCCAGGTCCTTCTGCGTCACGCCCGGTCCGTAGGCGGTGTTGGAGGACGCGGTAAGCAGGTCCTGTCCGGGCGGCGGGGCCTTGGAGGTGAGCTGCGGTTCGAACGCCGCGTCGAAGAGCGTGGGCCGCAAGTCCTGGAGCCAGGCCTGGAGCGCGGCCTCGTCCTTCACCGGGTACGGAGCGCCGGCCTTCAGGGCGCGCAGGGCGGCGGCGCCGAGCTGTTCGGCGGTGAAGCCCGGGACGAACTTCTGGCCGGTGGTGCTGTCGTGGTTGCCACCGTGGCCGTAGAAGCGCAGCAGGTAGTCCGCGAGCTTCGCGTCGAAGCCGGACGCGCCGCTCTGGGCATCCCGGCCGAAGAGCCACGCGCCTTCGAGCAGCCGCTTCGCCGGCACCAGCTTCCAGCCGAGCTGGTCGTACGCGATGTCCTCACCCGCGTGCGCCGCGAGGGTCAGCGACCACGCCACGCGCTTCTCCGCCGCGGTGAGCTCCGCGACGCCGGGCGCGAACATCTGGGCGACGGCGGTGTTGCCGGAGCGGGCGCGGAGGAACTTCCCCCCGGGCACGGTGAGGCTGGGCTGCGCCGCCTGGGCGGGCGCGGGGGCCGGCGGCGGGGTGGAGGGCGCGGCGGCGAGGAGGGCGGCCAGCAGCAGGGGCTTCATGGAGGGCTCCAGGGAGACGTGACGGAACGTGGCTATCGCGCACGCGGGGTGGACTCAAGCCGCGCGCGGTCGTGGGCCCTCCCCGCAGGACAGAGCGGACCGTTGGGGCCGTGGCCTAGACTGGGCGCCCTTCCCAGGGAGACCCATGGCTCGCGCGGCCCGCTTCCCCTACCTGTTGCTGCTGCTTCCCATCCTCACACTGCCAGGCCCGGTGGCCTGTGGCGATGAGCCCGACACGACGCCCGACAGCGGCACGCAGGTCCTGGACGCGGGCACGGAGGACGCGGGCACGGAGGACGCGGGCTCGGACGCCGGCGTGGCGTGCACCCCGAGCGGCTGGGACGCGGGGACGGCGGACGTGGGCGTCATCACCGACACGTCCCAGGACATCCTGGTCCGGCTGAGCGCCATCCCCGGGCTCACCGTGAAGGAGAACCCCAACGGCGCGAGGGTCCCCGCCGGCTACCGCTTCTTCATCATGACGTTCAACCAGCCGCAGGACCACGCGCATCCGGAGTGCCAGCGCTTCGAACAGCGCGTGACGCTGCTGCACGCGGCGGACACCAGGCCCCTGGTGCTCTCCACGGGAGGCTACGGCGTCTCCGTCAATCCCAGTCGCGCGGAGCTCACGCAGCTGCTGGGCGCGAACCAGCTGTCGGTGGAGCATCGCTTCTTCCCGCCCAGCATCCCGTCACCGGCGGACTGGAGCCACCTCACCCTCCGCCAGTCCGCGGACGACTTCCACCGCCTCACCCAGGCGCTCAAGGCCATCTACACCGGCAAGTGGGTGTCCACGGGCGCCAGCAAGGGCGGCGAGACGGTGGTGTTCTTCCGCCGCTACTACCCGAACGACGTGGACGCCACCGTCGCGTACGTAGCGCCCCTCGCCCGCCGCGACGACGAGCGCTTCCCGGCCTTCCAGGCGGTGGTCGGCGGTGACGCGCAGGCGGCCTGCCGCGAGCGGCTGTGGGCCTTCCAGCGCGAGGTGCTCTCTCGCCGGGAGAACATGCTCGCGCTGTACCGCGCCTACGCCGAACAGCAGGAGCTGACGTTCACGCGGCTCGGCTTCGAGCGGGCGCTGGAGCACGCGGTCATCGAGACCTACTTCGGCTTCTGGCAGTACGACGTCCCGTCGCGCTGCACCCAGAGCATCCCGGAGCCCACCGCCACGGACGAGGTGCTCTTCGCCGCGATGGACTACGAGGTGGGCCTGGACAGCTTCTCCGACAAGGGCCTCGCGGGCTACGACGCCTACTTCTACCAGGCGGCGCTGGAGCTGGGCTGGCCCCAGCCGTACGAGGCGCACCTGGGCGCGCTCATCCAGCACCCGGGCACCGACACCGGCGACGTGTACTCGCCGCCCGGCATCCCGTTCGTCTTCCGGCCGGAGGCCATGCCGGACATCCAGGACTGGGTCTCCGTCCACGGCGAGCGCCTGATGTTCATCTACGGCAGCCTGGATCCGTGGACGTCGGCGGCCTACGTGCTGGGCAACGCGCAGGACTCGTTCCTCTACACGGTGGAGGGCGGCAACCACGGCTCCCGCATCAGCCAGCTCCCGCCGGACGTGCAGGCCGCGGCGAAGGCCCACATCCACCGGTGGATGGGCATCGCCCCGCTGAAGCGCTCGCCGAAGGTCTCGCTCGCGGAGGAGCCGCCCACCTTCGCGCCGCGCCTGCCGCCGCGGTTGCGCACGGGCCTGCACCGCTGAGCTGTCACGGACGAGGGCCCGGTACCGTCCCCGGTTGTTTGCGGAAGGACGGCACCGGCGCCCGCGCTTCGTTCAGCGGCCCAGGGCGTACGGGCCGCCCTTCTCCACCGCGCGCTGGTACGCGGGGCGCGCGTGCAGGCGGTCGAGATAGGCCGTCAGGTTCGGGTACTCGCCGAGCAACCGGAACGCCTTCGCCGACTCCAGCACGAAGCTGTTCTGGATGTCCGCGCCCGTGAGCGTGGCGCCCACCAGGTACTCACGGCCCTGGAGCGCGCCCTCCAGGTAGCCCAGGTGGTTCTTCAACTCGGAGTCGATGCGCGGTCGCAGCGGTGAGCCGGCCTCGCCCAGCCGCTGCACGTAGAGCAGCTGCATGATGGGCAGCATCGCGGAGCCCTCCGCGAAGTGGAGCCAGTGCGTGTACGCGTCCTGGTCCTCGGGCGCGGGCGAAAGGCGTCCCTTCCCGTGGCGGCGGATGAGCGTCTCCACGATGGCGCCGGACTCGGCCAGCACGCGGCCGTCGTCCTCCACCACCGGTGACTTGCCCAACGGATGCACGGCCTTGAGCTCCGGCGGGGCCAGCCGCGTCTTCGGGTCGCGCTGGTAGCGGACGATTTCGTAGTCGAGCCCCAGCTCCTCCAGGAGCCAGAGGATGCGCTGGGAGCGCGATTCGTTGAGGTGATGGACCTTCAGCATGGGACAGGCTTACCGCAAGAGGGGCACGAAGGCAGTGCCCCCCTCGCGGCCGTGACTAGAACGCCAGGCCGCTGGCGCGCTTGCCGGGCGAGCTGCTCGTGCCCGACACGGACGTGTGCAGCGTGAAGCTCCCGCTGGCGCTGGCATCCGGGCTGCGGTTGGCGGACACGCCGTCCGTCCCCGCGAGCGAAGACGCCAGGGTGGCGGTGTCCACCGCCGTGCCCGACGCGTTCTTCAGCGTGACGGTGTCCCCGCTGTTGGACAGCCCCAGCGTGCCCGTGGATGCGGCCACCGCGCCCACCGTGCCGGACGGGATGCCCGCCGCGCCACCGAACACCACCACCGCCTTGCCCGCCGCCACGGACGTGCCGCTGGCGAAGGTGTGGCGCACGCTCGCGCTGTCCGACACCGACCAGCCGCTCAGGTCCACCGCCGCGGTGCCGGTGTTGACCAGCTCCACGAACTCGCCCGTGACGTCCGAGCCCGGCTCGTTCAGCAGCACCTCGTTGATGAACACCTGACCGGTGCCGCCGCCACCGCCGGTGGTGATGGAGAAGGCGCCATTGCTCAGGTCGTTGATGGCGGCGTTGCTCGCGTCGCTCACCCGCACCCAGGCGTTGGTGCTGGCACTGCCGGGCACCGTCCACGCCACGCTGCCGGAGGACGCGCCCGTGCTCGCCGTCACGGACGACCAGGTGGAGCCGTTCAGCGAGTACTCCACCTTCACGTTGGAGATGCCGGAAGACGTCCAGCTGATGGTGCGCGCGGAGCCGCCCGTCCAGCTCTCACCGCCGTTGGGCGACAGCACCGTCACCGACGCGCTGGGGCTGGTGCCGTCCCCGGGGATGATGAAGTCCTTGATGACGCCCATGTGCTGCATGCCGGAGGCGCCGCTGTCACCCGACAGCGCGGGAGAGATGTCCGACAGGGGCGAGTACACGCGCGTGTCCACCACCAGCCCGTTGGCGAAGGTGCTGGAGCCCATGACGACCGACGTCTGGTAGGCGCGCAGGTCGCTGTCCACCAGCACGTGGTCATAGGGCGAGTTGCGGCCCGCGTTGGTGTTGGTGTTGCCATTGCGGTCCGCCGGGTACGGCGACGCCGTGGACACCACCTGGGAGAAGGTGCTGAAGCAGGCCTCGCTGCGGCTGCCGGTGTTGAAGTCGCCGCCAATGACCAGGAAGTCCCCGGCGGGCACGTTGGTGTTGATGAAGCGCACCAGGTTGGTGGCCTCCGTGTTGCGGACGGAGGAGCCCGTCGTCAGCAGGTGCACGCTCACCGCCCACAGGTCCTTGGGGCCCGGGATGTCGATGCGCGCCCACGAGAAGTCGCGGTTGGACACCTGGGTGTCGTCCCACTCACCGGCCGCGATGATGGGGTAGCGGCTGATGATGCCGTTGGGAATCTGCGCCCCTGCCTCGCGATAGTAGGAGAAGCCCGTGCCGAACGCGGTGTTGACGAAGGTGCGGAGGTCCGCCGCCGAGTCCGTCAGGTAATTGAACTCCTGGATCATCACGACGTCGGCGTCCGTGCCCTGGAAGATGCGGATGCCGTGGCCCGGGTTGTAGTCCTGGCCGGTGCCGCTGGTCAGGTTGGCCGCCATCAATCGCAGCCGCACGTTGGCCAACCCGTCCTCGCGCGTGGCCACCTCCGGAGAGGCCTCGTCGGACGCCTCGGACTCCACCGGCCCGCCGCAGGCGGTCAGCGCCGCGCACAGCAGCGTGAAGGACCACGTTCGCCAGGAGGCGGCAGGCCGCCGGGAGAGATTCTGTTTCAGGCTCACGATGTTTCATCCTGCTCCCGGAAGAACCAGGAGCCGTAAGGGTCTGGGACGTCGCGGCAGCGCCGCGCACGCAGTATTCCGCGTAAACGAAACCCTGCGCGTTAATCCGTCACAAACGACGAAACGTTGCGTGAACCGGAGGTCAAGCGCCCCCCGTATTTCAAAATGTTACATGGCGGCGGTGGTGGACAGCGCGACGAAGGCGTAGCGGATGCCCTTGCCCAGGGTGACGAAGAAGACGAACGGCACGGGGCGGACGCCCACGAAGCCGCCGGCGATGACGAACGCGTCCCCCAGGATGGGCAGCCAGGACATGAGGAGCGCGGGGGCGCCCCAGGTGCGCAGGTTCGCCTCGATGCGCGCCATGCGGGGGCCCTCCTTCTCCCGGCGCCGCGCGAACCAGCGTCCCACGGCGCCGCCACCGCCACGCGACACCCACTGCCCCAGGATGTAGAGCGTCACCGCGCCCAGCACGTTGCCCACGGTGGCGGTGACGGTGGCCGTCACCGGCGGGGTGCCGTTGTAGATGAGCGCGGCGAGCATCGCCTCGGAGGGCACCGGCACCACGGAGCCCGCGAGCATCGCGACGAAGAACATCCCGGGCAGACCCCAGGTGGACAGCGTGGTCGGCTCGGGCACGGGCATGGGAGGTCCGGCCTTACACCCGCGCCGGGCCGTTCGTCTTGTCCGCCGTGGCGCCCCCTGCTGCCCATCCTGGGGGACGCGTTCGTCATCGCCGGCGGCTTCGTGGGCGCCCGCCCCGTGCCGTTCGTCTTCTTCGTCACCCTGGG
>NZ_RAWG01000219.1 GCF_003611735.1 Corallococcus sicarius
GGGGCTGCGTGCGAAGGCGGGAGGCGGTGTTCAGCGCTCCAGCGTGAACTTGGCGGCGAGGCTGCGGCCGGGGCGTTGGACGCCGTAGAAGTCGAAGGTCCGCGCGTTGGTGAGGTTCTGCAGATCCAGCGTCCAGCTCAGCTTCGTGGGCGTGTCGCGCATCACGTAGGTGAGCGCCACCGAGTGCGTGAGCTGGGACGGGATGCGCCGCTTGGTCTCCTCGGCGCCCACGCCTCCCCAGGCACGGAAGAACTCGTGCACGTAGCGGGAGCGCAGCGTCACCAACAGTTCGTCCTGGGCGCGCAGCAGGTCGGCCACCTTCACCTGCGCGCTGGCGTTGGCCAGCAGGGAGGGGCGGTTGGGGACGCGCTGTCCCTTGAAGTCGCCAAAGGTGCCCTCGCTGGACACGTTGCGCACGTCCTGCCAGGTGGCATTGCCGTCCAGCGACAGCAGCTGGCCGGGGGACGTCCAGCCCGCGGCGCCGACGACGCCCAGCGAGCGCGCGCCGTAGACGTTCTGGTAGAGGGAGAAGCTCCCCTGCGGGATGAGCGTGATGAGCTGATCCGCCAGGCGCGCGAAGCCGCCCGCGTTGGCGCGGAAGGAGCCGAAGCGGCCGGGCAGCAAGGAGACGCCCAGGCCCAGGTTGAAGTTGTGACTGGTCTCGGGGACCAGCTCCAGGTTGTCCTCGATGAGCAGGCCGTCGCCGAAGAGCTCGTCCGGACGTGGCAGGCGCGTGGCCCACTCGTAGGACGCCTTCGCGGTGAGGGCGGGCGAGAGGCGCAGGCGCAGGCTGTCGCCGATGCCCACCTCGTGCGGGGTCCGGCTCAGGTCCAGGAACTCATTGCTCGCGAGCAGCTTCTTCGCGCTCGTGTACTGCAGGTAGTCCTTGGCGAAGGCGACGTTCTGCAGCCGGCCCTCGAAGGCGTCGTACTGGTACTCCAGCCCCGTCACGAGCGAGCCCACGTTGCGCGCCGCGGAGAGCGGATCCGTCTGCTCAAGGGCCTGGAGCTGGCGGTCCTCGCCCGTGCGCACGACGAAGGTGGGCGCCACCGCGAGCCGCAGGACGTGAGCGCCGCCTGGAATCCAGCTCGCGTTGAAGCGCGCGAAGCCGGTGTGCTGGTTGACGTAGCGCTCCACCGCCCGGGACTCCATTTCGCCCCCGGTGGGCAGGGTGAAGAAGCAGCGGCCGTACCAGTCGTAGCGGCACGTGCTCACATCCAGGAAGCGGCTGCGGCGGAACGTGTAGCCGCCCACGGTGTCCACGGTGAGGCCCTGGCTGAAGGTCTGCGCGTAGCGCAGCGTGGTGCCAGCGGAGCCCTCCGCGCCCGTCACGTCGCCGTAGACCTGGGACATGGACGTGTTGTGCTGGATGTCCCGGTCGGACGCGTTGACGAAGGCGCGCACCAGCAGGCGCTGGGCCCACGGCCGGTTCACGTACCCCACCTCCAGGCTCGCGCCGCCGGCCTGGTAGCCATCGTGGAAGCGGGGCAGTCGCGCGGGCACCAGCTTGCCCACGTCGTTCGCGACCTCCACGTCCACGGGGTAGTCGTTGCGCGCGTTGTCGTAGAAGCCGTGCGCACGCACCAGCAGGCCGGTGGACTCCTGGAGGTGGTGGCCGCTCGCGGTGAGGCGGTGCGTGTCGAAGGAGCCCAGCTCGTAGGACGCCGCGCCCCCAGAGCCGTCCACGTCCTGGTCGGTGACGAGCTGCACGGCGCCGCCCAGCACGTCCGCGCTGAAGCGGATGGGCACCACGCCCTGGTAGACCTCCATCTGCTGCACCAGGTTCACCGGCACGTTGGCGAGCCCCGGCCCGTAGCCCGCGAGCTCCAGCGGGATGCCGTCGATGAAGAAGCGCACCTGGTCGTCCGACAGGCCCGCCAGCGAGATGCGCGTGTTGCTGCCCAATCCACCGGCCCGGCGCACGTCCACGCCCTCGGTGCGCGCCAGCGCCTTGCCCAGGTCGGCGGTCTCGAAGCCGGCCTGCTCCATCTCCACGACCTGCACCGCCTCCGCGGACTGGCGGAGGCGCTCGGCGGCGGATTCACCGACGACGGTGATCTCGATGACGTTCTCATCGCCGCCCACGTTTGGTGCGGTGGAGGGCGGCTCCGGAGGTTGCTCCGCGACCGGGCTGGGCGGCGCGGCGACTTCCGGGAGCCGGAAGGCGTAGGTGTAGAGGACGCGGAAGGGCTTTACGACGCCGTCGCGCTTGCCGGGCTCGAAGCGGAACTGGAGCGCGGCCGTGCGCGCGGCCTCGTCGAAGCCGTGACCCACCGGCTCCAACACCTCGGCCTGGGTGACCTGGCCCTGGGCGTCCACCTTCAGCCGCAGGCGCACGTTCGCTTCCAGCCGCGCCTGCATGGCCTCGGCGGGGTAGGTCGCCTCGACGCGCTGGATCAGCTTCGGCGCTTCGATGACAGGCGCCGCCTGCGCAACGGGGTCCGCGCTCGGAGCCTCACCGACCCCGGGCTCCTGCATCGCCCCCGCATGCGCCAGCCCACCGACGCACAGGCCGGCGAGCAGCGCCATGCGCGCGCGGGCCCGCCACCGCCACCGCCGCTTCGTCTCATTCGCGATTATGAAAATGGTTATCATTTTCAACGGCGCGACGTTTAGCGGCTCCGAGTCAGGACTGTCAAGACTGCACGGTGGATCAGGCTGCGTGGGCCTGCGGGGCGCGAACAGTGTGGAGGCCATCCGCGACGCGGAAGGCGAGCTGGAGGGCCTGGGTCGCGTTGAGGCGGGGGTCGCAGTGGGTGTGGTAGCGGCTGGACAGGTCGTCCTCGGACACGTCCAGCGGGCCGCCCAGGCACTCGGTGACGTCCTGGCCCGTCATCTCCAGGTGGAGGCCCCCGGGGTGGACGCCTTCGGCGGCGGCGATCTGGAGGAAGGCCATGACCTCCGCGAGGATCCGCGCCACCGAGCGCGTCTTGTAGCCGTTGGTGGCCTTGTGCGTGTTGCCGTGCATCGGGTCGATGGACCACACCACGGGGCTGCCGTGGCGCCGGGTGGCGGCCATCAGGCGGGGCAGGCACTCCGCGACCTGGTCCGAACCGAAGCGCCCGATGAGCGTGAGCTTGCCGGGGATGCCCTGCGGGTTGAGCGTGTCGATGAGGCGCACCAGGTCGTCCGCCTCCATCGTGGGGCCGCACTTCAGGCCGATGGGGTTCTGGATGCCGCGCATGAACTCCACGTGGCCGCCTTCCAGCTGGCGCGTGCGCTCGCCAATCCAGAGCATGTGCGCGGACGTGTCGTACCAGTCGCCCGTCGCCTCATCGACGCGGGTCATCGCCTGTTCGACGTTGAGCAGCAGGGCCTCGTGGCTGGTGAAGAAGTCCACCGGACGCACGGCGCCTTCGGTCTCCGGCCGGTGCCCCAGGAGCTGGGCCAGGTCCGCGTAGCCTTCCCGGGCCAGGGCGCGCACCAGTTGCAGCGTCTCCGCGGACTGGTGGTAGGCGCGCAGCAGGCGCTGCGGATCCGGCGTGCGCTCGCGGGCGTTGAAGTCCATGCCGTTGATGATGTCGCCGCGGTAGCTGGGCAGCGTGACGCCGTCCACGGTCTCCGTGGCGTTGGAGCGCGGCTTGGCGAACTGGCCCGCGATGCGGCCCACCTTCACCACCGGGCAGCCGCCCGCGAACGTCAGCACGCCGGCCATCTGCAACAGGAGCTGGAAGGTGCTGCGGACATTGTCGGCGGCGAACTCCTTGAAGCTCTCCGCGCAGTCCCCGCCCTGGAGCAGGAACGCCTTGCCCTGGGCGACCTGTCCCAGGGCGTCGCGCAGCCGGCGCGTCTCCGCTGCGGTGACCAGGGGCGGCAGCTTCGCGAGCTCCGCCTCCACGCGCGTGAGGGCCGCGAGGTCGGGGTAGTCATCAGGCAGGTAGCGCACCGGCTTCGAGCGCCAGGAGGAGGGAGACCAGGGGGTGTTCATGACGGAGGCGCCGTTTCTCGCGGCGGCAGGATTCCCTGCGCGACGCAGAAGTCGAGGTAGCGGTGGAGGAGCTTCCGGTCGGTGGGAGGGCAGGAGACACCCGTGCCCTCCAGCGCGGCCAGGAGCCGTTCGCAGCGGATGGGCCCCAGCCCGAAGGCCGGTGCGGAGTCACCGCCGCGCAAATCAAAGAAGGCGAGCGTCGCGTCATGGCCGCCCGTGCCCCGGGCCACCCGCTCGCGCCACTCGGGGACGGGGCAGAGCTCCAGCGGGTAGCCGTAGTCGCGCACCCAACCGAACAGCTCGGACAGGCGGACCTCCGCCGTGGGCGTGACGTTGAACACCGCGCCCGGATGCGGCCGTCGGGTCAGCTGCACGATGGCGCGCGCCACGAAGTCCACCGGCGTCCACACCTCGCCGACGTCGAGCATCGGCAGGGTGCGCACGGGGAGCCCCGCCTGCACGATGCGCCACACCAGGTCCTGCGTGTTGACGAGCCCGGTATCGGGCGCACCCACCACGCGGCCCAGGCGGTACACCGTCGCGGGCAGGCCGCGCTCCGACGCCTGCTGCACCAGCCGCTCCGCGATCCACTTGCTCTGCTGATAGCCGTCGCGCAGGCCGGGGTGCGCGGGGACGAAGGACTCCGGCACGTCCGGGGAGAGGTTCGCCTGGGGCGCCACCGCCAGCGTGGACACGTAGTGGAAGGGCTTGGGCCGCACGGCCGCGGCCAGCTTGAGCAGCTCGCGCGTGCCCCGCACGTTGACGCCCTGGAGGCTGCCGTACTCGCGCACCACGCTCACCACGGCGGCGTTGTGGATGACGGCGTCGCACTCCGCGGCCAGCCCGTGGAAGCGCGCGGCGTCCAGACCCAACAGGGGCTGGGCCAGGTCCGCCGGCAACGCGAGCACCCGTGCCTCCAGCCCCTTCGTCGGAAGCTGCTGGCCCACCAGCGCCATCCGCAGGCGCTCCATCGCGGTCGCCTCACCCTTCGCGCGCACCGTGCAGATGATGCGTGCGTCCGTCTGCTCCAGGAGCTGGTGGAGCAGGTGCGCGCCGACGAAGCCGGTGGCCCCCGTGAGCAGGACCTGGCGGACGCCGGTGCCAAGGCGCGAAGCCTCGCGCGCCCAGGCCTCGCCCGTGGTGGCGGGGACGATGTCCTGGCCCAGCTCCGCGTCCGCGAGCATCGCGGCGGTGAGGCCTCCGGGCTCCGAACCCTCCGCGCTCCCACGCTCGAGCGCCTGCGCGAGGCCCGACACGGTGGGGTGACGGAAGACGGTGGCCACGGGCACCTCGCGGCCCACCGCGATGCCCAGCCGGTTGGCCACCTGGATGCTCTGGAGGGACTGGCCCCCCAGCTCGAAGAAGTCGTCCTGGAGCGACGAGGCGGCGCGGCCCAGCACCTGCTCCCACACCTCCAGCACCGTGCGCTCCAGCGGCGTCGCGGTGGCGCTCAGCGCGGCGGCCTCGTCCGGAGGCAGGGCGTTCTTCAGCACATTGCGGTCGATCTTCCCCGTGGGCGTGCGCGGCAGCCGGTCCACGTAGGCGAAGGCGCCGGGCACCATGGGCGCGGGCAGCGCGGCCAGCAGGTGCTTGCGCAGCTCCGCGGGCGTGGGCTCGGGCGACGCCACCAGGTGCGCGCACAGCCGGCGCGAGCCACCCGGCAGCACCTGTCCCACCACCGCGGCCTCGCGGACACCCGGATACCGTAGCAACACGGTTTCAACTTCGCCCGGGTCGATGCGGTGGCCGCTGATCTTGAACTCGTCATCCACCCGGCCCACGAAGATGAGCTGGCCGTCCTCGCGCACGCGCACCTTGTCGCCGGTGCGGTAGGCGCGCGGCTGTCCTTCCAGGAACCCCAGCCGGGTGAAGCGCGCGGTGTCCAACGCAGGGCGTCCCAGGTAGCCCCGGGCGAGCGCGCCGCCCATCAGGAACAGCTCTCCCTCCGCGCCCGGTGCCGCCAGCCGCCCTTGCGGGGTGAGGACCGCCGCGACCACGCCCGGGAGGGGACGGCCGATGGGGACCTCGTCACCGGAGGGGAGCGCATCGGGGCCCGCGAGGGTGGCGACGGTGGCCACCACGGTCGCCTCGGTGGGACCGTAGGTGTTGAGCAGGTGCACCCGGTCGCCCGCGACGTCCTTCCACCGCGCGATGCGCTCCGGCAGGGCCGCCTCTCCGCCGATGATGACCGTGCGCAGGGAGTCCGGCAGGCGGGCGGCGCCGGTGGACAGGCTGTAGGCCAGCTCGTGCCAGAAGGCCGTGGGCAGGTCGAGCAGCGTGATGCCGTGCTCGGCGCAGGCGTCCATCAGGCGCGGCACGGACTGGAGCATCTCGTCCGTGCGCAGCACCAGCCGCCCGCCCGCGCACAGCGTGACGAAGATCTCCTCGACGCTCGCATCGAAGTGGAGCGGGGCGAACTGGAGCACCCGGTCCCCGGGACCGACGCCGTAGCGCTGCGTCGCGCCCGCGACGAAGTGGGCCAGGGCGCCACGTTCAATCTGCACGCCGTTGGGCTGCCCGGTGGAGCCGGAGGTGTAGATGACGTAGGCGAGCCGGGCCTCTCCGTCGGTGGCGGGCGCGGACGGTGCCGTGTCTTCGTGCGGACGGAGCTGGCTGACGACGAGGCGCCCCGGTGCGGTCGGATCCGCGTCGGGCGTCGGGCGGTCGGACACCACCATTACGGAAGGCCGCGCGTCCTCCAGGATGGCCGCGTTGCGCGTGGCGGGGCCTGCTGGGTCAATGGGCAGGTAGCCCGCGCCCGCGAACAGGACGCCCAGGCTCGCGACGATGGCGTCGGTGCCCCGGGGGATCTTCACCGCCACCACCGAGTCCGGCCGCACGCCCGCGTCCGTCAGCCGGAGCGCCAGGGACTGTGCCTCTGCCACCAGCTCGCGGTAGGTCATCCGCCACGGGCCGTGCGCCAACGCCACGGCCCCGGGCCGCTCCTCGGCCCGCGCCTTCAGCAACTCCAGCACCGGCCGCACGGCCGGCACCGGCCCGCTGTCGAGCACCGAAGCCCCCGGACCCGCGACCGCGCTGGCGCTCCCGACCGGCGGCGCTCGCCGCACGGGGAAGTCGGGCGCGAGCAGCAGCGACTCCAGGAGCTGGAGGAAGCCCCGCTGGTGCAGGGCCAGCGACTCCTCCGTGTAGCAGGCGGGGTTCGCGTCCAGGTCGAGCCGCAGGCCCTTCCCGCCCGAGCGCGCATGGAAGCCGAACGACAGGTCCTCCACGGGACCGGCGGAGATGTTGTGCGCCGTGCCCGACACGCCCGCGAAGTCCAGGGCGTAGTCGAACGGCATGATGTTGACGACGGGGCCGAAGAGCTTGCGCTGTCCGCCCACCAGGCGCAGGTCGCGCCGGAGCTGCTCGTAGCGATAGCGCAGGTGCGGGCGCGCGGCCTTCATCTCCGCCGCCACGTCGCGGGCCAGCGCGTACAGCCCCGCGTCCGGACGCAGAGCGATGCGCAGCGGCACGATGTTCATCGCCATGCACGGCACCCGCAGCGCCGCCGACCCCAGCCGTCCCATCACCGGCAGGCCCAGCACCACTTCCGCCGCGCCCGTCCGCTGATGCAGGTAGATGGCCGTCACGGCCAGCACCAGGTCGGACCAGCTCACGCCCGCGTTCTTCGCGCCGGCCTGAAGGGCCACCATCAGCTCGACGGACAGCGGCTCCGAGCGCCGGAGGAAGCGCGAGGACATGGGCGCCGCCTCCGCGAGCAGCGCGGGCGCGGGGGCGTCCTCCATGCGCGCCACCCAGAAGTCGCGGTCCGCCTTCCACTGGGGACTGTTCCGGTACGCCACGTCCTCGTCCAGCACGGGGGCCAGCCGGTTGAAGCCCGTGGGCGCCACCTTGCCCGCGGCCTTCGAGGTGTAGAGCTCCGCCACCCGCCGCGCGAGCAGCGAGAAGCCGTAGCCGTCCATGGCGATGTGGTGGATGCGCTGGAACCAGAAGGAGCGCTGCGGCCCCACCGTGAGCAGGGCCTGGGAGAACAGCGGCCCCTTCGCCAGGTCCACCGTGCGGCCCAGGTCGCGCCACATCCACTCGCGTGCGGCGGCCCACGGATCCGCCTCCGCGCCCAGGTCCACGCGCTGGAGCGTCCAGTCCATGCCCGCATGGATGAGCTGTCGCGGGCCGTCTTTGTCCGGGCCCGTCACGAAGCGCGAGTGCAGGGCGTCGGCTTCCGCCACCGCGAGGCGCAGGGCGGCCTCGAAGCGCTCCGGGTCCACCGCGCCATGGAATTCGATGCACTCCCCGGCGTTGTACACCGGGCTCTGGAGGTCCAGCTGTTGCCCCACCCAGATGCCGTGCTGGGCCGCGGACAGCGGGCGGCTCTCGTCCTGTGACTCGTGCATGACGCGGAACTCCGAGGGGGAAGGGGGATGCGGGTTACGACGCGCGCGCGCCGGGCGCGCCAGGCTCGACAGGCTGCTTCGCGGCGAGCAGCGAGTACCAGTCGGTGAGCGTCGGCTTCTCCGCCAGCTCCACGAAGGACACCTCGGTGCCGTGCTGCCGCCAGCGCTCCACCAGGCTCATCAGGCGGATGGAGTCCATGCCGCGCTCGAGCAGGTTTTCGTCCTCGCCAATCGCCGTCGCGGACTCCATCAGCAGCTCCGCCACGTCCGCGCGGAGCTGCTCGCGGCTCACCGCGGGCGTGGACTCCGCCAGGGGCAGGGCGTCGATGATCTGCTGCGTGGAGGTGACGACCGCGCAGAGCTGCGACGCGTAGTCGAGCGCCAGCCGGTGTTTCTCCAGGGAGAAGTCCGCCACCGCGTCCGCGACGAGGAAGGGGCGCACCTCGCTCATGAAGCCGTCGCTCGCCGTCTGCAGACAGCCGATGTGCGCGTAGATGCCGCAGATGATGAGCTGATCCCGCCCCTGCGCGGCCAGCGCCTCCATCAAGCCCGTGCGGCGGAACGCGCTGTAGCGCCACTTGGTGAGGAAGAGGTCGCCCTCGGATGGGGTGAGCGCGTCGATGATCTTCTGCTTCTCCTCCGGGCCGCCCCGGACACCGGCGCCCCAGAAGTCCAGCAGCAGGCCGCGCTGCTCCGGCGTCTGGCCCTCCGGCTGGGCGGAGTACACGACGGGGATGCCCAGCTTCGCGCAGTGCGCGCGCAGGCGCTGGATGTTGGCGACCAGCTCTGTCACGGGGGGCTGCCCGGGCGTGAAGGCGTCCACGAAGTAGCGCTGCATGTCGTGGATGAGCAGGGCCGCGCGCTTCGGGTCCGGCGTCCAGGACACCTTGTTCCGGGGCAGGTCCTCCGCGCCGGGCATGGAATAGGGGGCGATGGCAGGCAGGGCCATGGATGACTCCAGGTTCAGGGAGAGGGGGTGGAGAGGGACTGGCGGAGGCTGTCGCGCAGGGCCTTCTTGCTGACCTTGCCCACGCCTGTCTGGGGGAAGGACGCGACGAACTCGATGCGGTCCGGGATCTTGAAGGCCGCCAGCCCGCGCTGGCGCAGGAACGCGTTGAGCGCCGACGCGGCCGGAGCCTCGCCGCGCGGGATGACGACGGCGCAGGTGCGCTCGCCCAGGAACTTGTCGGGGATGGCCACCACCGCGGCGTCGCTCACCGAGGGGTGCGCGAGCAGGTGGTTCTCCACCTCCTCGGCCGCGACCTTGTCGCCGCCCCGGTTGATCTGATCCTTCGCGCGGCCTTCCACCACGAGGTAGCCCTCGGGCGTCAGGCGCACCAGGTCGCCGGTGCGGTAGAAGCCGTCGGACGTGAAGGACCGCGCGTTGTGCGCCTCCGCGTTGTAGTAGCCGCGGATGGTGTACGGCCCGCGCGTGAGCAGGTGGCCCGTCTCACCGGGCGCCACCGGCACGTCGTCGTCGTCCACCACGCGCAGCTCATCCGCGTCCGACATCGGGCGGCCCTGCGTGGTGACGATGAGCTGCTCCGGGTCATCCAGCCGCGTGTAGTTCACCAGGCCCTCGGCCATGCCGAAGACCTGTTGGAGCGCGCAGCCCAGCGTGGGGCGCACGCGCGCGGCGGCCTCGTCGCTCAGTCGCGCTCCGCCCACCTGCAACACCTTGAGGCTGGACAGGTCGTGCCGCTTCGCCTGCGCGGAGTCCAGCCACACCATGGTCAGCGGAGGCACGAGCGCGGTGACGGTGACGCGCTCGCGCTCGATGAGCGGGAAGGCCACGTCGGGGCTCGGGTGGAGCGCCATCACCGCCGTGCCCCCGGCGTAGAAGGTGCCCAGCACGCCGGGCGAGCTGAGCGGGAAGTTGTGCGCCGCCGGCAGCGCGCACAGGTACACCGTGTCGCGGTCGAACCGGCACACGTCCACGCTGGCCCGCACGCTGTAGAGGTAGTCGTCGTGCGTGCGCGGGATCAGCTTGGGCACGCCGGTGCTGCCGCCCGACAACTGGAAGAACGCCACGTCCGAAGGGGCGGGGCCTTCCAGCGCCACGGGCTCCGTGGGCACGGACGCGAGCGCGGTGTGCGGCCCCGCGTCGCCCAGGACGAGCACGTGTTTCAGCGTGGGCGTGGCGGCCTTCACCTGCTCCGCGAGCCCGCGGTAGTCGAAGCCGCCGAAGCGGTCCGGGATGACGTACGCCACCGCCTCGGTGAAGGCGCAGAAGTAGCCGATCTCCGACGCGCGGTGCGCGGGCAGGGCGAACACCGGCAGCGCGCCCAGGCGGAAGAGGGCGAAGACGACCTCGTAGAACTCCGCGACGTTGGGCAGCTGCACCACCACGCGGTCGCGTGCGCGAAGGCCCAGCGCGTGGAAGCCCGCCGCCATCCGGTCCACGCGCGCGTCCAGCTCCGCGTACGTCCACCGGTGCGTGCCCGCCACCAGCGCCAGGTGCATCCCGAAGTCCCGGGCGCGGTCGCGCAGCAGCTGACCGAATGTCTCTCCCCGCCAGTAGCCGGCCTCGCGGTAGCGCCGGGCGAAGTCGTCGGGCCAGGGGGGGCAGCCCGGCAGGTGTTCCCGGGCCGTGCTCACGGCTGCACCCCGGCGCCCAGGCCCATGGCCTGGAGCATGGTGCGGAACTTCGCCTCCGTCTCCGCCAGCTCGGACTCCGGCGTGGAGCCCACGACGATGCCCGCGCCCGCGAACAGCCGCAGCGTGTGCTCGTCCGCCTCCGCGCAGCGGATGGTGACGGCCCACTGCCCGTCACCGTTCGCGTCGCACCAGCCCACCGTGCCCGTGTAGTAGCCGCGCTGGAACGGTTCGATGTGGCCAATGGCCTCGTGCGCCAGCTCCGTGGGGTGGCCGCACACCGCGGGCGTCGGGTGCATCGCGAGCGCCAGCGTCAGCGACGTGATGGACGGATCCTTCAGCTCGCCCTGGATGCGGCTGGAGAGGTGCCACATCGTCTGCGTGCTCACGAGCGACGGGCCTCGGGGTACGTCCAGCGTCTTGCAGAAGGGGCGCAGCGCTTCGGCCACCGCGTCGATGACGACCGCGTGCTCGTGCAGATCCTTGGGCGACGTACTCAGCCGGGCCGCGCGCGCCTGGTCCTCCACCGGATCCGGGCTGCGCGCCGCGGAGCCCGCGAGCGGATTGGCGATGACCTGCAACCCGGAGCGCGACACCAGCAGCTCCGGGCTCGCGCCGATGAGCGTCCGCCGGCCCGTGCCCGCGCCGGAGCCCGGCTCGGAGCCCGGCGGCAGGTCCACCGCGAACGTGTAGCCGTGCGGGTTGCGCCGGGCCAGGTTGTGCAGCAGCTGCCGCAGGTCGATGGGCGTCGCCGTGTCCAGGTGCAGCGAGCGCGACAGCACCACCTTGCGCAGCGGCCCCTCCTGCATGAGCTTCAGCGCCGCCGCGACGCCGTCCAGGTACGCGGCCGGCTCCGGCACGGGGCGCATCGTGTACTTCGCCGCCAGGGGAAGCTGCGCGGGAGCGGCCGGGTCGAACACCAGCGGCCCCGCGCGCTGCAACGTCAGCGGCACCACCAGCTGCGCGGCCACCCGACCGTCGAAGGGCACCGCGCCCACCGCCACCGGGATGTCATGCGCCGCCTCGCGCGACGCATCCAGCACCGCCGCCACCCGCGCGGGCAGCCCGGCCATCGAGTCCGTCCCGCCCTCGTGCGGCACCGTCGCGAACACGCCCCGCGCCAGCATCGTGCGCTTGGGCGACGCGAAGAAGAACGACGAGCCGGCGGCGTACTCGCGCAGCAGCTGCGCCGCCAGCGACTCCTGCTCCCGCTCCAGGACCGTGGCGCTCACCACGCACCCCACGCCAGCGTCAGGTCCATTACGATTCTGGAATTAGTAGTCATTCTCAACTCCGGAGGATTCGAGGGGGACGGGTGCCCGCCCTGGAAGGGAAGGGTGCGGTGTCAGGAGGCGCAAAGGGAGGTGGGCGCTCAGACGCCCAGGGTGGCGCCGCCGTCGATACACAGGTCGTGCATCGTGATGTGGCGGGCCTGCTCGGAGGCGAGGAACACCACGGAGTCCGCGATGTCGTCCGGCGTGGCGATGCGGCGCAGGGGGATGCCGGTGCGGTAGGTGTTCAGCGAGCCGGCGATGACGGCCTCCGGCCCCTGGTCGTCCGACCACAGCGCCCGCTGCATGGCGGTGTCGGTGGAGCCCGGGGACACGACGTTGCAGCGGATGCCGTGCTCGGCCAGCTCCAGCCCCAGGCACTTGGTGAACATGGTGGAGGCGGCCTTGGACGCCGCGTAGGCCGCCATCTGCATGCGCGGCACGCCCGCCGCGTTGGAGCCCACCGTGACGATGGCGCCCGAGCGACGGGGCACCATGTGCTTCGCCACCGCGCGCGACATGTGGAACACGCCGTGGGTGTTGACCGCGAACGTCGTCATCCAGTCCGCGTCGCTGAGCGTGAGCGCCGCGCCCATCCGCAGCACGCCGGCCACGTTGGCCAGGACCTGGATGGGCCCCAGCCCGGTTTCAATCTGGGTGACGGCCTCTTCAATGCCATCCACGTCCCGCACATCCACCGGGAACGCGGTGGCCTTGAGCCCCTGCTGACGCAACTCCGCCACCAGCACGTCCAGGCCGGCGCCGTTCCGATCAAAAACCGCGACCGGCATCGTGCGCGCCAGCTTGCGCGCGACGGCCGCGCCAATGCCCTGGGCCGCGCCCGTCACCACCGCGAGTCCTGTCGTCGCACCCATCATCCGCTCGCCTGGTCCGACTGTTGGAAAATGAGAACGGTTCTCATAATCAGGATCCGGAAGTGCCATGGTCATGGATTCCTGTCAAGAAGGCTCAAGCCTGGAAATGTTCCGTCTTCAGGCGGCGCTGGCGGTGGAGGCGCCCGCGGCCAGCTCGCGCAGCACCTCACCGGCGGCGGCGATGGTGTGCTCCACCTGCTCCGTCGTGTGCACGGCGCTGATGAAGTTCAGGTCGCGGCGCAGGATGACGCCCCGGCGGGCCATGCCGGCCTGGAAGGGGATCATCTTCTGGATGTGCTCGGGGATGTCCTTGCTGAAGCGGAAGAAGGGCACGGCGTCGTAGCCGATGACCTCCAGCGAGGAGCCGGTGGCCCGCGCGTGCGAGTTGACGCCGGCGCGCAGCAGGCGGCCCAGGGACGCGATGTGCTCGATGTAGTTCGTGCTCTTGTACTCGTGGAGGACGGCCTCGCAGACGGCGAGCGACAGCATCTCTCCGCCGAACGTCGTGGACACCTGCAGCTCGCTCAGGCGCGAGAGGTGCTTGGCCGGGCCCGCGATGGCGGACAGGGGCATGCCCGCGGCGATGCCCTTGGACAGCGTGACGAAGTCCGCCTGGATGTCGAAGAACTGCTGCGCGCCGCCCAGGGCCAGCCGGAAGCCGGTGACGACCTCGTCCAGGATGAAGAGGACGCCGTTCGCCGCGCAGGTGTCCTTCACCTGCTGGAGGAACTCGCGGGTGATGGTGCGGTTGTACGGGATGGCCAGCAGGACGCAGGCCAACTGGGCGCCGTGCGCGTTGATGTGCGCGAGCAGGGCGGGCTCGTCCGGGGGCGTGAAGAGGGGCAGGCGGGTGGTGAGCTTCGCCACGGCCGCGGGGATGCCCGGCGTGTCGTACATGAAGTGGTCGTGCCAGCCGTTGTAGCCCACGGTGACGATGCTCTCGCGGCCGGTGATGTGGCGCGCCAGCCGCACGGCGGCGGACGTGGCATCCGCGCCCGTCTTGAAGAAGCGGGCCATCTCCGCGCCCGGGATGATGTCCACCAGGGCCCGCACGGAGGAGACCTCCACCGGCGTGGGCAGCGAGTGGATGATGCCCTCGGCGAGGTGCTTGCGGATGGTCTCCGCCACGGCCGGGTGGTTGTGGCCCAGGAGGTTCGCGCCCAGCGCCCCGATGTAGTCGATGTACTGCTGGCCGTCCGCGTCCTCCACCAGCGCGCCGTCGCCCCGGGTGAGGAACACGGGGAAGGCGCCGGGGGCGAAGTGGTCCGGCTTCTTCATCATCGTCTGGGTGACGCCGGGGACGAGCTTGCGCGCCTCTTCGAGGAGCTGGTTCGAGCGCTCCAGCTTGATGGCGCCCTGGATGGGACGCGGCAGGGACGGGTGACGGGGCGAGGCCTGGGACATGGAGGGGTCCTTGTCGGTGGTGGGTTGAGAGGGATTCAGGGCGTGGGCACGGCGCCCGACCGCGCGGCGCGGCCGTCGAAGACCCAGAGCAGGCCCAGCGAGAGCGCGGAGAGCGCCACCGCGAGCCAGCCCAGCGGGCCGAAGCCGATGAGCGCGCCGTCGGGCGCGGTGGAGAGCAGCAGGGCGCCCATCCACGCGGCGAGCCCGGAGGCGCCGTCGCTGGCGGCCATGTTCACGGCGAGGTAGCGCCCCCGCAGCGCGGGCGGCACCCGGGATGCGACGAGCGCCATGGTGGGGATGGCCCGGCCGGAGGTCAGCGTCATGAAGAGCACGAACACCGCCGCGACCACCGGCAGCGGCGACACGGGCAGGTGCGTGAAGAGCAGGTGCGGCGCCATGGTGGCGACGAGCAGTCCGGCCAGCACCCGCGACGGGCCCAGGCGATCCGCCATCCGGCCAATCCACCGCGAGCTGACGAGCGTGGCGGCGCCGCCGGCCAGGTACACCCAGGGCAGGTCCGACAGCGACAGGCCCAGGTTGCCCACCATGAAGGCGCCCAGGTAGGGGATGAGCAGGAAGCTGGCGAACACCACCGTGAAGGTCAAACCCCAGCCCAGCGCGAGGCGGGGCGTGAAGACGCTGGACGGCGCGCTGGCATCGCCATTCGCTGCGCTCCGGGCGAGGTGTCCGTCCACGCGGGGGAGGAAGCGCAGGAGCAGCAGCCACACGAGCCCCGCGAGCGCCGCGAGCACGACGAACGGTGAGCGCCAGCCCCACTGGTTCGCGAGCCCCAGGCCCAGCGGCACGCCCACGACGGCGGACAGCGCGTACGCCGTCATCACGGTGCCAATGGCCTGGCCCCGGCGCTCGGCCGGCACCACGTCGCTGACGATGGCGATGACGACCGCGCCCATCAGGCCCGCGCAGGAGCCGGCCACGGTGCGCGCCAGGAGCAGGCCCACGGGCCCGGTGGCCGCGCCGCACAGGAGCGTCGCGGTGATGAAGCCCGCGTAGAGCATCAGCAGCGTGCGCTTGCGCTCCAGCCGGTCCAACCAGAACACCCCCAGCACACCCATGGCCGCGGACGCGAGCGTGTACGCGGACACCAGCGCGCCGAACCGCGTGGCCGACAGCTCCATCCGCTGCATCAGCAGGGGGCCCAGCGGCATCAACATCATGAAGTCGACGACGTGCGTGAACTGCACGGCCGCCAGGAGCCACAGCAGCGTGCGCTCTCGCGCGGCGGGGGATGCGTCACTCAAGACAGTCACCTGGATTCCAGACACACCGCGGCCCGTGCCCGGCAATGCCAGACATGGCTCGGCCAGGGCCCGGAGCGATGTGCTCCGAGCCTGCCGGGAGGGGTTATGGACGGCTAATGATAATGAGAATCATCTTCAGAAATGGTCGCGAGTCAATGGGAAAGCGGGATTCGTCGCGAAATCGTCGTGTGGCTTGACGGCGTGGAGGGGGGACGGAAGGGTGGGTGTGCTGCTTGGTCCACCCGTCGTCTCCCCGAGGTGTCGAAGGTGAAGAAGCTCGTCAATGCGCCGCGCGAAGTGGTCCAGGAGATGCTGGAGGGGTTGGTGGCGCTCGCGCCGGGGCAGGCCCTGTTGGAGGGGGAGACGGTGGTGGTG
>NZ_RAWG01000021.1 GCF_003611735.1 Corallococcus sicarius
GGCGCTGCGGCTGAGCGAGCAGGAGCCGTACACGTGGATCAACCTGGGCGTGGCGTACCGCAAGCGGGCGGACGCGGCGAACGCGCCCGACGCGGCGGGGGACCTGCGCAAGGCGAACAGCGCGCTCAACCGCGCCCTGTCCCTCAACCCGGACAACTTCAGCGCGTGCTTCAACGGCGCGGAGGTGGCCGAGCAGCTCGCGCGCGCCCACCACGTCCGGGGCGAGGACGTGAGCGTGGACCTGGAGCGGGCCCTGGCGCTGTACCGGCAGGGGCTGGCCCTCAACGCGAAGCAGCCCGCGCTGCACAACGCCCTGGGCTCCGCGCTGTTCTGGCAGGCGGAGCTGCGCGCGGAAGAAGGCGGCGACACGGACGCGCTGCTGGCGCAGGCGAAAGCGTCCTTCGAACAGGCCCGCACGCTGGCGCCCACGCAGGGCTTCGCCTTCAACAACCTGGGCGAGTGGGAGGTGTTCCGCGCCGAGCTCCAGCTCGCGAAGGGGCAGGACCCCAGCGCCGCGCTGCGCGCCGCGGTGGAGCACTACGCGCAGGCACTGCAATGGCTGCCGGACGACGCGGACTTCCTCGCGAACCTGGGCAAGGCGTGGGTGCACCAGGCGACGTGGACGCTGTCGCGGGGGAAGGACCCTGGCCAGGACCTGTCGCGGGCGGAAGCGGCATTGAACCGGGCGCGCCAGCTCAACCCGCGCCTGGGCAATGCGTGGCGCTACCTGGCGGAGGCCGGGAGCGTGCGGGCCCGCTGGATGGCGCGTGGCCACGGCGCGGCGGCAGGCGACTTCACGCGCGCGGCGCAGGCCTTCGAGGAGGCGCTCCAGAGGGATTCGAGGCTGGAGTACCGGCTCGCGGCGGCGGACTTCCACGGCGCGTGGGCCCGGTGGCGGCAGGGCGAAGGCGAGGACGCGACGGCCGGGGTGACGCGCGGGCTGGAGCTGGTGGAGGCGGTGGTGGCGGCCCGTCCCCGGTGGGCACGGGCGCGCGCGGTGCGGGAGGAGCTGTTGCGACTTCGCGCCGGACCGCGCGCTCCGGTGCTGGAGCGCGCGGCCGAGGCACAGGGGCCCTGAAGGGGGCCCCGCGGGACTACCGGCGTTCCGGCGGGTCGCTCGTCACGTCGATGCCGCCGTTCTTGCGGTCATGCTCTCCCGGTCCGACCTTGCGCTCCTTCGGGTCGCCGGTGATGACCACGTCGAAGGGGTAGGGCCGCTTCTCCGCCGAGTTGGAGACGGTCAGCGGCGCCGTCGCGGCGATGGTGCCGCCGCCCAACTGGTACGGGCCCGACGTGGTGAGGCAGCTCCCGTGGGTGAACGTCACGGTGGCGTTGAAAGCGATGGGGAGGCTGCCCATGGAGAAGACCACCGTGTCCCCATGCTTCACTTCGGGGCCGGGGTCGTAGCTGACGGGGGTCGTGGAAAGGTCGACGGTGATGTTGTTGGGCATAGGCCCCCCAGCATTGCAGCCCACGTACCAGCGCGCAGGCTTTTGCGGCCACGCTCGGAAGATTCCAGTCGGAGTCCCCCTGTCGCGGAGGCCCGGACACGTCCGTGGCGTGTCACGGCCCGCGCCTGACGTGTCAGCTCAGGTGCCCTCCAGCCCCAGCTCGCGCACGCGGCGCTGGAGCGCGCGGCGGGAGACCTCCAGCTTCTGCACCATCCGGTCCAGGTCCCCCTCGCACTCATGGAAGCAGCGGGTGATCTCCTCCGGGCTCAGGTCGCGCGCGGTGCGCAAGAGCGAGCTCTTGTCGATGAGCACGTACACGGAGGAGCGCGGGATGCCCAGCCAGTCCGCGGTGGCCTTGAGGTCCCACGCGCACGCGCGCAGGGCCTCCAGCACCTCCTGCTCGCTCACGTCCGCGGGCTTGCGCCGCACGGACACGCGCGCGGCCTCGGGGGCGCTGTCGGAAGGGGAGGGCGCCTCCAGGGCCAGGGGCTGGCCGGGCAGGGGCAGGGCGTCCGCGTCCAGCGTCTGCTCCAGCCGGGCGTCCACGCGCAGCCCGGGCAGGCCCCGGCTGCCGATGACGAGCTGCCGCGCCACGTTGCGCAGCTGGCGCACGTTGCCGGGCCACGCGAAGCGCACCAGACGCACGGCGAGCGCGGCGGGGAGCCACGGGTCGGCGCGCGCGTCCTCGGACGTCAGGCGCCCGGCCTCGCCGGTGCTCTCCAGCTCCTGGCGGGCGAAGTGGAGGAACAGCGACGCGATGTCCTCGCGCCGCTCGCGCAGCGGCGGCACCGCGATTTCAAAGCCCGCCAGCCGGTGCAGCAGCGGGGCCTTGAAGCGGCCGTCGCGGATGCGCGCCTCCAGGTCCGCGTCCGTGGCGGTGACGAGCCGCACGTCGACGCGCACGGGCGCGTGCCCGCCCACCGGATACACCTCGCCCGTCTCCAGCACGCGCAACAGCGCCGCCTGGACCTCCGGGGGCGCCTCCGCCACCTCGTCCAGGAAGAGGGTGCCGCCGTGAGCGGCGCGGAAGAAGCCCTCGCGGTCGCGCGTGGCGCCGGTGAACGCGCCGCGCAGGGCGCCGAACAGCTCCGCGGCGATGAGGTCCCTGGACAGGGCGCCCAGGTTGACGCTGACGAAGGGGCCGGCGCGGCGGGGGCCCTGCGCGTGGAGCGCCCGGGCCACCAGCTCCTTGCCCGTGCCCGTCTCGCCCCGCACCAGCACGGGCACCTGGAGGTCGGCGACGCGCAGCACGTCCTCGCGCACGCGGAGGATGCCCTCGCTGTCCCCCACCATGCCCAGCGCCGCGAGGTCTCCCGCGGCGGGCGCGGGGGCGCGGGACGAGGCCCGGTGCAGCAGCAGCGCCACCCGCCCGGCGAGCACCAGCGGCACGCCCGCCACCAGGGCCTCGGCGGGGAACTCGCGCCCGCCCTTCACCGGCTCGCCGCCCACCAGCACCGGCGTCCCGTCCTCCGGCACGAGCAGGCGCACCCCGCCGCGCGGCCCGGGCTCGAAGCGCACCGGGGTGCGGCTGAGGAACGGATCCCCCAGCGGCAGTGACAGCACGCCGCCGGGACGGCTGAAGTCCGGGGCGTTGCGCGACAGCGAAACGGAGCGCTCGGCCGACAGCAGCCCGGTGAGCAACAGCCGCTCCCCGATGCGCTGGGGCTGGGCGTGCCCGATGAGCGTCAGCGCGGGCACGGGGTGGGCGGCCTGCGGGGCCGAGCCGTGCGTGCGGACGGCGGTCGTGGAGAATTCGGCGGGGTTCTTGGGGGGCGGCATGGACCTCCGGGGAAGCCTACAACGGGCCGGCCGGTACTGGACCGGCCAGGCAGGCCCCGCGACCCCCACTTCACTCGGAACAGCGCTTTTCAGGGGGGGTGCCCGTGGGCCATCCGCCCGGCTGCCCGCACGCCGGGCGTCTCCCGTGGGGGCGAATGCCGCGCCCCGGGCCTGCCCCGTGAATAGGGTTGAAGTACCTGCCGTGTGAAACTTTGCCGTGTGGATCTTCGAGAAAGCGCGAGCCTCCATGTCTTCATCGACCTCGAACATCGCTCCCTTCGACGCCGTCCTCTTCGACCTGGACGGCGTGGTCATCGACACGACCGAGCTGCACTACCGCGTCTGGGAGGCGTTCGCCCGGGAGCGGGGCTACGTGCCCACGCGGGAGGAGCTGCTCGCCACCAACGGGCGGCGGGCGGGGGAGACGCTGCGCGCGTGGTTCGGCGCGCTGCTGAGCGACGAGGAGGTGGAGGCGCTGACGTACGACCGGGAGATGGCCTTCCACCGGGTGCTCGTGAGCGAGCCGGTGTCCGCCGTCCCGGGCGTGGGCGCCTACCTGCGCTCCCTGCGGGAGGCCGGCGTGCCCTGGGCGCTGGGTACGAGCGCGCTGGCGGACAACGCGGAGCTGGCCCTGGAGCGCGTGGGGCTGGAGGACCTGTTCCCCGTGCGCGTGACGTCCACGGATGTCGTCCAGGGCAAGCCGCACCCGGAGGTGTACCTGAAGGCGGCCTCCGCGCTGGGCGTGGCGCCGTCGGGGTGCGTGGTGTTCGAGGACGCGGTGGCGGGCCTGAGGGCCGCGCGGGCCGCGGGCGCGGCGTGTGTCGCCGTCGCCACCTCGTTCCCGCACGACGTCCTGGTGCGCGAACAGCCGGACTGGCTGGTGAAGGACTTCCGGGACCTGCCCGCCGCGCTGCGCCCCGGAAGCCCGGGCTTCACGGCGCCGACGGCACCTCACCCGTGAGCACGCAGATGAGCGTGTCCGGGTCGCACTTCACGGGGAACAGCGGGTTGATGCCGGAGCCGCGCAGCCGTCCGGCGTCCAGGTCCGCGTAGGGGTCGCACCGCGTCTCGTCCAGCCCGGCGTCCGCGCCCCGGCACGACACCACCGGCCAGATGCCCTTCACGCTGTACTCGGCGGTGCAGCCGTTCTCCGTGTAGGTGAGGTCCGACGTGAACTGCGTGCCTGGAATCTCCGGCGTGTTGTAGATGCGCAGGTTGCTCCACGTGTAGCCGAAGTCCTGCGCGGGCAGCACGCCGCCGTCGGGCGCGGTGGCTTCGGGCACCACCAGCCGCGTGGGCGACAGCTCCTGCACCGTGCAGAAGTGGTCCTCCGCCGGCGTCTCCGACGTGAAGGGCCCCACCGCCGTGGCCGTGTCCGCGGCCCCCGCCGGAAGCCGCTTCGCGAAGTCCCTCAACAACTGGCCCAGCCGCGTGCTGCGCACGCCCACCGTGTCGGGGGCCTCCGGGGCCTGGCTGAAGTACTTCTGCAGGCCGAGGGCCTCCGGCTTGAGCCGGGCGCAGGCCCGGTCCGGGTTCTGTCCCTGCTTGAGCTGGTACGTCGTGGCGAACGAGCCGGTGGAGTTGTCCGACACGGCGCGCGCCACCACGCACACGGGCTCCGGTTCGCTGCCACACGCCCCGGCGGTGACGACCGCGGCCGCCAGGCCTCCACTGATTGCCATCCATCGAAGTTTCATCGTGGGTGTCCTCTGGGTGCGGGCCGGGGCCTAGAAGCTCAGCTTCGCGCCCAGACGGATGGCGCGCGGTGCCTGGTAGGCGATGGGCCGCTTGAAGTTGGGGTTGATTTCCTGCTGGGTGATGCGCTCGTTCGTGGTCGTGGAGATGACCTTGCAGTCCTTGCTGAGTGCATCCAGGCACGCGCTCAGGTTGGCCGGCGTTCCGCCCTGCTCGATGGCGAACACGCGCGAGGTGGTGAAGGTCTGGTCCACTTCCGTGTACTGCTGGAAGTTGAAGAGGTTGAAGACGTCCAGCGACACCGTGAGCACGGAGTCCTTCACCAGCCGCTGGTTGAGGCCCACGTGGCCGTCCACGCCGTGCACCCAGGGCAGCCGGCCGGCGCTGCCGCGCGGCAGGATGAACGTCTCCGAACCGCTGCGGCGCGGGTTGGCGCCCAGGTAGTTGATGGGGGCGCCCGAGCGCGCCCGGTAGTTGCCGCCCACGTTGACGCTGGTGCGCGGCCCGATGACGAACTCCTTCGCGCCAAACGCCTTGAAGGAGTGCGTGCGGTCGCCGGGGAGCTGGCCCTCGCGGTTGACGGTGAGCGTCAGCAGGTCGAAGTCGCGCGTGAGGTTGGGGGACAGCTGCCCGGTGTCCGCGCGGAACAGGCCGGAGTAGTTCCCGCGCAGGTTGGACCAGGTGTAGCTGGCCTGGGCGAGCCACCCGTCGGTGAAGGCCCGCTGGAAGTAGACGTTCACCGCGTCGTACTCGCGCTTCGCCAGCGGGAAGTCCTCCGAGTAGCCCTTGCCCGGGTTGCCCAGGAAGAAGGTGCTGCCGTCGTCGCGGCTCATGTCCTCGATGACGTCGTTGAGGTAGCGCCGGGTGTACGTGACGCCCACGCGGCTCGCGACCAGCAATTCATACTCGCCGCCCAGCACGAACTCGTCCGCGGACTGGGCGCGAATCTTGGGGTCCACCGGCACGCGATCACCGCCCTGCGCGTCCCAGAGCTGGTTGGGGCTCTCGCGGCTGCCAATGGCCCGGCGGTTTGCCTCCAGGTCGCATTCGGTGAGCAGCGAGCCCTCGCGCGACGGGGTGCACGGGGGCGTGTTGTAGGTCGCGGACAGGAGCTGCTGCTGCGGGAAGGACAGGTCCGCCATGTCCAGGGGGACGTTCTCGAAGAAGCGCGCGTAGTTGGCGAACAGCTTGGCGCGGCCCGCCTGCGTCGGGTCGTAGATGACGCCCAGGCGCGGGGACCACTGGTTGGGCAGGTGCAGGCCGACTTCGCCGTCCAGGCCGTACAGCGTCTGCACGTCGTAGCGCAGGCCCGCGTTGATGGTGACCTTGTCGAGCACGGACCAGCTGTCCTGGATGAAGCCGCCCACGGTGGTGGACGTGGAGGTGCCCTCCTTGCTCGCGAGGAACACCGGCCGGTCCGGGGCCTCCAGGTAGCCGTACTGGTTGGGGCTGGTGAAGCAGTCGCCGCCGGTGCACTCCTGCAGGGGCGCGAGGCCGGTGCGCGCGCGGTTGTTGTAGAAGCTCATGCGCTCGATGTCCGCGCCGACCTTGAAGATGTGGTGCCCCAGGGCCTCCAGCAGGTAGGTGCCCATCACCTTGCCCTGCACGCGGTCCAGGCGCTGGATGCTGATGGTGCCGGGGCCGCCGGTCGTATACGCGGTGACGGGGCAGCGCAGGGCCTGCTCGGCGGGCGTGGTGCCGCAGGCATCGGCGTTCGGCAGGGTCTCGAACTCGTTGATGGTGTGGGGGCCGGGGTTGCGGTTGCGGCGCCACAGGACGTTGGAGCGCGCGGACAGGCCCTCCCCGGAGCTCAGGCCGGAGCCGTCCGAGGGGAGGGTGGAGTCGGCCTGGTGGTGCCAGCCGAGCGTCGCGTCCACGAGCAGCTTCTTCTCGAAGAAGGACGAGGACTGCTTCGCCACCAGGTCCAGCGCGCTGTTCTCACGCCGCGTGGCGATGGCCTCATAGGCGCCCTGCACGAAGCCGGTGCAGGACAGGCTGGAGCACACCTCCGGCTCGCCGTCGTCGCTGAAGGCGTACTTGTTGGTGCCACCGGAGGAGCGTGGCGTGCCGAAGACGGAGACCGCGAGGCTGTGGTCGGGGTTGAAGTTGTAGGTGAGCTTGCCCAGGTACTGCAGGCTGCGCTCGTCGGCGAAGCGGCTCACCTGGGTGCCCTCGATGGGCGTCGCCCGGGAGAAGCCGGTGGTGAGGTCCTTGCGGCGCGCGCCCACGGCGGAGCAGCCGTTGTCGTCCTTCTCCGTGCAGATTTCGAAGGTGGACAGCTGGCGGTCCACCTGGATGCGATTGAAGGACGGCGCGACGCCCACGTAGAACCAGAGCTTGTCCTGGAGGATGGGGCCGCCCAGGTCGAAGCCGAAGTCGCCCAGGTTGTGGGCGCTGCCCTGCGCGGAGATGACGCTGCCCTCGCGGAGCACCTCGCGGCCGGAGGTCTGCAGGGCGCCGGGCGCCATGTTGGCGAACACGGAGCCGTGGAACTCGTTGGAGCCGGACTTGGTGAGGACGTTGAGCACGCCGCCGGTGGAGCGGCCGTACTCGGGCATGTAGCCGCCGGTGATGATGTTGACCTCCTTGACGAACTCCACCGACAGGGGCGTGCCCAGCGTGCCCACGCCCGGGTCGTTCACGGACAGGCCGTCCACGACGTACTGGCTCTCCGGGGAGGAGCTGCCGCTGATGCTCACGCCGTAGCGGTCCTCGGTGGCGCCGGGGGCCAGCTCCGCCAGGCCTTCAAACGAGCGGGACGCGGAGCCCTTGGTGCCGGGGCGGATGACGGCGATGTTGCGGATGAAGTCCTGGTCCACGGTGACGCCCGCGGCGCTGGAGCCCACGTCCACGCTGGGCGGCGTGCCCACCACTTCCACGTTGATGTTCATCGCGTCCGGCACCAGCTCCGCGTTGAAGCGGATGGTGCGGTCGTTGCGCAGCAGGATGTCCGTGCGCGTGAAGGGGTGGAAGCCCTGGCCTTCCATGCGCAGCGTGTACGTGCCGGGCGGCAGCTGGGGGATGCGGTACAGACCGCTCTTGTCGGTGACGACCGTGCGCTCACCCTGCAACTGGGGCGAGGTGGCGGTGACGACGACATCCTCCAGCGGGCGCTTGTCTTCAGCGCTCTGGAGCGTCCCGGTGATGACCGAGTTGCCCTGGGCCATGGCCCCGGTTCCCCACAACAGCGCCGCGAGCCACAGCCCACGGATGACACGGTGACGTCTGGACACGAGATGCCCCTCCCGGCGAAGGCGGCGCACTTTGTCGCAAAACCTGAGAAATCCACCAGCTACAATCAGTCAGCCTTCTCTGTTAGTTCGGAGAAGTCCCGACCCACTGCGTCGAACGGGTGGACGGGGCCCGCTTCCAGGAACTGGAAGTTTGGGGGGAGCGGGTTGAAGGTTTCGGACACCTATCCAAGGAGCACGCACTCATGGCGATCTTCGTGACGACGACGGACCCGCAGGGCTTGATTGACGGAATCAAGGGCGCGGTGGATTCCAAGAAGGTGGCGGGCTGGCGCTACGACGCCGAGGGCGACGTGACGGCCGCGGCGGCGCCGCTGGAGAACCAGGCCTGGTTCCGCCCCACGACGGTGCCGGGGGCTGGCGTGGTGTTCACCATCATCGCGGTGAAGGGCAAGGCCATCACGACGGAGGCCTACGCCGCGTACCACGGGCGCTTCCTGGAGACGCTGCTCACGCACTTCGCGCCGAAGTTCACGACGGCCAGCGTCACCGCGATGGCGGAGTCGCGCGTGGGCGACGTCGTCAAGGACGGCTGAGAAGCTCCCGCGTGCGGGGGCCCGTGATGTTGGAAGCGGGCCTCCGTCGCACCTCTGGGCTGTCAGGCAACGTTCTCGGGTTCGGAAGAGAAGAGGGCGTGGAAGAGCGTGGTGCGGGGGGGCTCCATGAAGTGGACGTAGAGGGGCACGGGAGTCTGGGCGATTTCGAGGGGAAGTGCGGTGGCCCCGTAGTTCGCCTCGATGCGCTGGGCGACGACCTCGGCGATGTCCCGCAGTTCCAGCGGTGCAGGACCCAGGAACGCCTTGGCGCCACGGAATTGCTTGCCCAGGAACTCCCGTCGGACGCAGTACACCGTGTAGACGGGAGCCAGGATGCTGAGGTAGCCGACGACCACCCAACAAATCTGGGGACGTTGTAGAGCCTTCTCTCGCGGAGGATAGACGAGCGCGCCGTAACAGCCATTTACCGGCGCCGTACCATCCCCGATGGAGTAGCCGGGAAGTTCCTTCCTGAGATCCCCGAGCAGGGCCCACCAGCGGTCGATCTCCTTGAGCTTCTCATTCCAGAGTGCTTCGAGCCGGTCGAACTCAGGGCTGTGGTCAAGCCGGAAGTCGTAGAGCTTGTCTTCGCGCCAGTAACGCCGCGCGATGGCGAGCAACTCTTCGGCGGAGGGTGTCATGGCTGCTGGAACCTGGGCTCGACGGGAGTGGTCCCGCTTCGGCACGTCTTGCTCACTCGTGAGCCGATGATGGCCTTGGAGAGCGCAAGCGTGAAGGTGTTCCTGAAGTCCTCACAGGCAAGGCCCAATGCAGTCACAGGTGTGGCTGCACTGAACACCGTCTGGGCCGCCAGGTTCGCGCAATCCGCTGAGATGCGTTGGGCAAGTGGCACGGGAATCGGCCCTATGTCTCCGTTCTCAATGGGCATTCCGATGCCAAGCTCGCACAGGAAGACCTCACCGGTATCGCGCCGGAGTGGCACCCGGACGCAGGCAGCCTGCCAACCGCCAGCTCCAGGTTCGGTCTTCTCCACCACGGTGACGAACCGGAAGTGGCGCGGCTGGAGGCTGCCCTCCACCACCGTGCCCGTCCCTGTCGCACACCCTGTCATCCAGCACAGCAACCCCAGGCCTACCGCCCGTACCGTCGCGTCCATGGCTTCCCCCCCGGGAAGCCACCCACGACACCTCAGAACCCGCGCAGGGCTCCACCGTCACAGGCGATGGACTGTCCATTGATATACGCGGCCGGCTCCGACGCGAGGAACGTCACCAGCGCGGCGAACTCCTCCGGCCTGCCCAGCCGGCGCGCGGGGATGTTCGGCGCCACCTTCTCGTCGGACAGCCCCAGGTCCTTCATCCGGTCCGTCGCGTGGTAGCCCGGCAGCGCCGCGTTCACCGTGATGCCATACGGCCCCACTTCATTGCTCAGGCTCTTCACCAGCCCCAGCAGGCCCGCGCGCAGGCCGTTGGACACCGTGAGGTTGTTCATCGCCTCGCGCGCGGCCGTGGACGTCACCAGCACGATGCGGCCCCAGCCCTGCGCCTTCATGCCCGGCAGCGCCGCCTGAATCGCATCCACCGTGGACAGCCAGAGGCTCTGGAAGCCCGTCTGCCATTGCTCTCCGGTGATGGCCTCGAAGCCGCCGGACGGAGGCCCTCCGGCGTTCACCACCAGCACGTCCAGGCCGCCCAGCTTCTGCGTCACCTCGCGCACCAACTCGCGCGCCGTCCCTCCTTGCGTCAAATCACACGGCACCGCCAGCGCCGCGCCCAGCTCCTTCGCGGCCTTCTGGAGCTTGTCCCCGCCGCGCGAGGAGATGGCCACCGTCGCGCGCTCCTTCAGCAGCGTCTCCGCGATGGCGCGCCCCAGCCCGGAGGACGCTCCCGTCACCAGCGCCCGCCTACCCTTCAGCCCGAAATCCATCCGCGTGCTCCTTCATGAAAGGGGTCAGCCGTCCCCGGATGAGTCGCGCCGCCGCGTCCAGGTCCACGTCCTCCGGACGCTTCAGCCCCTGCGCCAGCTCCGTCACGATGCCGCCCGCGATGGTGCCCACCTGGTACGCCAACCGGTAGGGCACGCGGCTGAAGCTCACCAGCGTGTAGCGGCTGACGAACTCGCCGGGGAAGGCGTTGAGCAACACCTTCTCCACGCCCTTCTCCAACAGGAAGCGCGGATCCGCCGTGCTGTCGCGCATCTCGATGAAGTTCTCCACCGCCATGTCCGCGATGGCGTCCGCGTTCGTCTTGCGCAGCCCCTCGAACGCGGCGAAGGCCTCCTCCCAGTCCGGCCGAGACTCCAGCAGCGAGTCCAGCACCACGCAGTCCTCGAAGCCGCAGTTCATCCCCTGGCCGTAGAAGGGCACCACCGCGTGCGCCGCGTCACCCAGGAGCAGCGTGCGCCCGCCCACGCGCCACGGCGCGCACTTCACCGTCACCATGTGCCCGGTGGGCCGGGAGAAGAACTCCTCCACCAGGTTCGGGATGAGCGCCCGCGCGTCCGGGAACTGCTCCTGGAAGAACGCCTCCAGCGCCTGGGGCGTCTGGAGCGACGCGAAGCTCACCGGCCCCTCCCACGGCAGGAACAGCGTGCAGGTGAAGCTGCCGTCCTCGTTGGGCAGCGCGATGAGCATGAACGTGCCGCGCGGCCAGATGTGCAGCGCGTGCTTCTCCATCTGGAAGCGCCCACCCTCGCCCGGCGGAATCGTCAGCTCCTTGTAGCCGTGCCCCAGCGTCTCCTGCGTCACGTGGAAGTCCGGGTGCGTCTGGAACTCCTGCCGCACCGCGGATCCGGAGCCGTCCGTGCCGAACACCACCGTGTCCCGCACCTGGCGCGTCTCGCCCGTGGCCTCGTCCACCACCGTCAGCGTCCCCGCCGCCGTGTCCGCGTGCGTGACGCGCTGGCGGAAGCGGATCCGCACGCGGCCCGTCTCTTCCGCCTGCGTCATCAGGAACCGGTTCAACCAGCCGCGCGACAGCGAGTTGATGTGCTGCGAGTCGTCCTTGCCGTAGGGCTGGTAGGCCAGCGCCCCCTGCACCGGGTGGATGGCCCGGCCGCGCATGGGGATGGCGTGCTTCAGCGCCTCCTCCTCCAGCCCCACCTGCCGCAGCGCGTGCAGGCCCCGCGTGGAGATGGCCAGGTTGATGGAGCGCCCCGCGTCCAGCGTCTCGCGGCGCATGTCCGGACGGCGCTCCAGCACCTCCACCGTGTGGCCCCGGCGGGCCAGGTACAGCGACAGGAGCGAGCCCACGAGCCCGGCTCCCACCACCGTCAGCGTCGGCTTCGACTCATTCGAGGGCATGGGCCTCCAGCGCCTTCACGAAGCGGAAGACGTCCAGGTAGGTGTTGTAGAGGGGCGCGGGCGCGGCGCGGATGATGTCCGGCTCACGGAAGTCGCAGATGATTCCCGCCGTGGACAGCCGCTGCAGCAGGCGCCGGGGCTCGCCCTTGAAGCGCAGGGACAGCTGCGCCCCGCGCTGCTTCGGGTCCCTGGGCGTGGTGATGGTGACGAAGCCCGCGGGCAGCCGGTCCAGCAGGAACTCCATGAACCCGGTGAGCTTCTCGCTCTTCGCGCGCAGCGCCTCCATGGTGGCCTTGTCGAACAGCTCCAGCGACGCGCGCAGCGCCGCCAACTGGAAGATGGGCGGGTTGGACAGCTGCCAGCCCTCCGCGCCCGGCAGCGGGTCGAACGTGGGGCCCATCTCGAAGCGCGTGGCCTTGTTGTGGCCCCACCAGCCCTCGAAGCGCGGCAGCTCCGGCGAGCGCGCGTGCCGCTCGTGCACGAACACGCCGCCCAGGCTGCCCGGCCCGCCGTTGAGGTACTTGTACGAACACCACACCGCGAAGTCCGGCCCGTCGTCGTGCAGGGACAGCTTCAGGTTGCCCGCGCCGTGCGCCAGGTCGAAGCCCACCTTGCAGCCCTGCGCGTGCGCCACGCGGGTGATGGCGCGCAAATCAAAGGCCTGCCCGGTGAGGTAGTTCACGCTGCCCATCATCACCAGCGCCACCTCCTTGCCGTGCCGCTCCACCGCTTCGAGGATGTCCTCGGGGCGCAGCGTGTCCTCGCCCTCGCGCGGCTCCAGCCGGATGATGGCCTCCTTCGGGTCGTACCCGTGGAAGCGCGCCTGCGACGCCACCGCGTACTGGTCCGACGGGAAGGCGCCGCCCTCAATCAGGATCTTGAAGCGCTCGCGCGTGGGTCGGTAGAACGACACCATCATCAGGTGCAGGTTCACCGACAGGGTGTTCATCACCACGACTTCCAGCGGCTGCGCGCCCACGACCCGCGCCACCTGGTCGGTGAGCAGCTCGTGGTAGGGCAGCCACGGGTGGCGGCCGTGCACGTGGCCCTCCACGCCCAGCCGCTCCCAGTCCTCCATCTCCATCTGCACGTACTTGCGCGCCTTGCGCGGCTGGATGCCCAGCGAGTTGCCCGCCAGGTAGACGGCCGGGGCGCCAGAGGCGCTCGCGACGTGGAGGAACTCGTCGCGGAAGGGGCGCAGCGGGTCCTGGGCATCCAGGCCGAGCACGAAGGCGTCGCTGCTCTCGTAGACAGGGGGCGTCATGGTGCGAAGTCCTCGCGCGTGCGCCCCAGCCACTCCAGGGCATTCTGAGAGAGCAGCCGGTCGCGCACCGCTGGCTCCAGGTCCGTCAGGGATTCGATGAGCGTGCCGGGCCGGTCCTCGCCCAGCGGGAAGGGATAGTCACTGCCCAGCGCCACCTTGTCCGCGCCGAACAACTTCACGATGGCGCGCAGCGCCTCCGTGTCATGCACCAGCGAGTCCACCCAGAAGCGCCCCAGGTAGTCGCGCGGCGCCACCGGGTTGTCCACCGCCACCAGGTCCGGGCGCACCTCGAAGCCGTGCTGGATGCGGCCAATCGTCCCGGGGAACGCGCCGCCGCCGTGCGCGAACGCGAGCCGCAGCTTCGGCAGCCGCTCCATCACCCCGCCGAAGATGAGCGAGCAGATGGCCAGCGACACCTCCGCCGGCATCCCCACCAGCCACGGCAGCCAGTACTTCGCCATCTTCGCCTCACCCATCATGTCCCACGGGTGCACGAAGACGGCGGCGCCCAGGTCGCTCGCCGCCTGGAAGAAGGGGAAGAGGGCCGGGTCGGAGAGGTTCAAATCATTGACGTGGCTGCCAATCTGCACGCCCGCGAACCCCAGCGTGCGCACGCAGCGCTCCAATTCCTTGACCGCGAGGTCGGTGGATTGGAGCGGCACCGTGCCCAGCCCCACGAAGCGCCTGGGCGCCGTGGCCACCGCGGAGGCCAGGTGGTCGTTGAGGAAGCGCGCCACCTCCAGGCCGTGCTCGGGCTTCGCCCAGTAGCTGAACAGCACCGGCACCGTGGACAGCACCTGCACCTGGACGCCGTGCGCGTCGCACTCCACGACGCGCTGCTTCGGGTCCCAGCAGTTGCTCTCGATTTCGCGGAAGAACTTCCCGTCATCCCGCAGCATCCGCGCGCGGCAGGGGGCGTGGTGGTCCAGCGTGATGAAGCCGCCGTAGCCGAAGCGCTCGGCGAAGCGGGGCATCTCCGGGGGGAGGAGGTGCGTGTGGATGTCGACCTTCACTTGGGCGCACCACCCCGTGTCACCTTCGTGCCGCACTGCTTGCAGGTGCAGTGCTCCGGGTCGCCGTAGAAGTGCTCGAAGACGGGCGGCAGCTGCGTCACCAGGTTGGTGACGTGCAGCGACTCCTCATAGAGCTTCTCGCCGCACTTCGGGCACAGCCACAGGAAGGAATCCAATTCCTGAGGCTGGCGGCGGCGCTCCAGCACCAGCCCCACCGTGCCCGCGGGGCGCTGCGGCGAGTGCGGCACCTTGGGGGGCAAGAGGAAGATCTCCCCCTCGCGGATGGGGATGTCCTGCACCTGCCCCTCGTCGATGACGCGCAGGGTGATGTCTCCCTCCAACTGGTAGAAGAACTCCTCGCCCTCGTTGACGTGGAAGTCCGTGCGCGCGTTGGGGCCGCCCACGACGGTGACCATGAAGTCGCGGTCCGCCCACACCTGCTGGTTGCCGACGGGCGGCTTGAGCAGCGGGCGGTGCTCGTCGATCCACTTCTTGAAGTTGATGGGGGTCAGTCGTCCCATGTCACGTGTCTCCAATGGTGGCGATGCACTTGAGTTCAATGGCAATCGGCGTGGGCAGCCGGTTGATCTCCAGCGTGGTGCGGCACGGCGGGTTGTCCTTGAAGTACTCCGCCCACAGCCGGTTGTAGGTGGGGAAGTCCTTCTTCATGTCCGTGAGGTACACGGTCACGTCCACCAGCCGGTCCCAGGACGAGCCCGCGTCCTCCAGGATGTAGCGCACGTTGCGGAACACGGAGTGGCACTGCGTCTCGATGTCGTACGAGACGATGTTCCCCTGCGCGTCCAACTCCACGCCGGGGATGGCCTTGCTGCCGCGCTCGCGCGGTCCCACGCCGGAGAGGAACAGGAGGTTCCCCACGCGGCGCGCGTGCGGGTAGAGCCCCACCGGCTCCGGGGCCTTCTTCGAGTCGATCCGCTCACCAGCGCTCACTGTGTCGCTCCCGGGGTCAAAGCTTGATGCAGACGTTCTTGGGCTCGGTGAAGAAGCGCAGCGCGTCCCAGCCGCCCTCGCGGCCCACGCCGGACTCCTTCACCCCGCCAAACGGCGTGCGCAGATCGCGCAGCATCCAGGTGTTCACCCAGACGATGCCGCTGTGCAGCCGGGACGCGAAGCGGTGCGCGCGCGTGAGGTCCTTCGTCCACACGCTGGCCGCGAGGCCGTAGCGCGTGGAGTTGGCCCACGAGAGCACCTCCTCCTCGTCGTCGAAGGGCATCAGCGTGGCGACCGGGCCGAAGATTTCTTCCTGGTTGGTGCGGCACGAGGGGGACAGCCCCTCCACGAGCGTGGGCTCCACGAACCAGCCGTTCTCGCAGCGGCCCGGCACCTTCGCGCGCTGGCCGCCGGTGAGCATGTGGCCGCCCTCCTGCTTCGCGAGCGCGAGGTAGCCCAGCACCTTCTCGAAGTGCTCGCGCGACACCAGCGCGCCCTGGTCGGTGCCGGCCTCCAGCGGGTCACCCACCTTGAGGGCCCGCGTGCGCGCGACCAGCGCCTCCTTGAAGCGCGCGTAGAGGGGCCGCTGCACGAAGATGCGCGGGCCGCACAGGCAGATCTGCCCCTGGTTGGAGAAGGACGAGCGCACCGTGGTGGCCAGCGCGTCCTCGAAGTCGCAGTCCGCGAAGACGACGTTGGGGTTCTTCCCGCCCATCTCCAGCGACAGCTTCTTGAAGGCGGGCGCCGCCACGCGGGCAATCTCCGCGCCGGTGCGCGTGCTGCCGGTGAAGGAGATGGCGCTCACGTCCGGGTGACGCGTGAGCGGCCCGCCCACGTGCGGCCCCAGGCCGTGCACCAGGTTGAGCACGCCCGGCGGCAGCCCCGCGTCGCGGCACACCTGCGACAGGAGGTAGGCCGTCATCGGCGTCACTTCCGACGGCTTCGCCACCACGCAGTTGCCCGCCGCCAGCGCGGGGGCGATCTTCCACGTGAGCAGGTACAGCGGCAGGTTCCACGGCGAGATGCAGCCCACCACGCCCAGCGGCGAGCGCAGCGTGTAGTTGAGCGCCACCCCGTCCATGGGGTGCGCCTCCGTGGAGAACTGCGTCGCCGCGTCCGCGAAGAACTCGAAGTTCAGCACGCTGCGCGGGATGTCCACCGTGCGCGCCACGGCCAGCGGCTTGCCCGTGTCGATGGACTCCGCCCGCGCGAACGCGTCCAGCCGCTCATGGATGAGCCCCGCGATACGCCGCAGCATCCGCGAGCGCTCCGTCGCCGGCAGCGCCGCCCAGGCAGGGAAGGCCCGGCCCGCTGCTTCCACGGCGGCCTGCACGTCCGCTTCGCGCGAGTCCGGTACCAGCGCATACAGGGCGCCCGTGGCCGGCTCCGGCTTTTCCAGCCACTGGCCGCCCGTGGGGGGCACCAGCTCGCCACCGATGTAGTTGAGGACTCGTTCCATGGCAGCGCCCTCCTGGGGAGACACGGGGCAATGTATGCCGCGCCCCTTGGCCGCCTCCAGGATTCCGAGCGGCGGACGTCGGGTTGCGCTCGCTTGCGCGGCCGTTCTGCCTCCTGGATGCTGCCGCGCCCATTCCGCCCGTGAACCCTGCCGGTGGAATTACAGGTTGGGCAGAGAAAGGATCCGGCAAGAGATGACCTCGACAGCGGACGTGATGGCCCTGGCGCAGACCCTGGACGCGGCGCGGCGCGAGCGGCGCGAAATCCCCCCGCTCTCGCACGCGCACCCGGCCCTGACCGTGGCGGACGGCTACCGGGTGCAGGCGGAGGGCATCCGGCTGCGCGAAGCCCACGGTGAGCGGCAGGTGGGGCTGAAGATGGGCTTCACCTCCGAGGCGAAGCGCCAGCAGATGAACCTGGGCTCCCCCATCTTCGGCGTGCTCACGGACCGGATGTGGGTGCCGCCAGGGGGCGTGGTGCGCGTGGGCGCGGGCATCCACCCGCGCATCGAGCCGGAGATCGCCTTCCGCACGTCGCGGGAGCTGAAGGGCACGGTGACGCGCGACGAGGTGCTGGACGCGTGCTCGGCGGTGTTCGCGGCCATGGAGGTGCTGGACTCGCGCTTCGTGGGCTTCAAGTACTTCAGCCTGCCGGACGTGGTGGCGGACAACGCGTCGTCGTCGCTGTTCGTGCCGGGCACCACCGAGCGAGGCCCGCGTGACCTGGACCTCACGAAGCTCCAGATGCGCATGGAGGTGAACGGGAAGGTGGAGGGCGAGGCGCGCTCGGACGCCATCTCCGGTGACCCGGTGGTGTCCCTCATCCAGCTGTGCGCGCTGCTCGCGGAGACAGGCCGGGTGCTGCCCGCGGGGAGCCTGGTGCTGTCGGGCGCGGCCACCGCCGCCTACCTCATGAAGCCGGGCGACCACGTGAAGCTCACCGTGGATGGGCTGGGCACGGTGGAGGTCACCGCGGCGGAGTAGGGCGGCCTTCAGTACAGCAGGCCGTCCTTGGGTTGCAGGGGCGGGGGCAGCTCCGCCTCGCCCAGCATCTGCCGCAGGTTGATTTCAATGGTGCGGCACAGGGCCGTCATGGGCGTGTCGCTGACGCCGTCCTCGAAGGGGTCCTCCACGTCGCGGCCCACCGCGTCCATGGCGATGAAGAGGAACGCGATGATGGCCGTCACCAGGGGCGTGAGCACGCCCAGGTCCGCGACGACGCCCAGGGGCAGCATGGTGAGGTAGGCGCGCACCATGGCGTGCGGGAGGATGTCGTATTGGCGGGGCAGGGGCGTGTTCTTGATGCGCTCGCACGCGCCCAGGTGGTTGGTCAGGTCCGTGAGCGTCTCGTCCATGGCCACGCGCAGGTAGACCTTCTCCCCGTGCTCGATGTCGCTGTAGACGCGGCGCATGCGCGTGGACATCCACAGGAGGATGGCGGCGGGCACGTTCTGCTCCTCGCGCAGCGCCTCCACCACCGACGGCCGGAAGAACGTCACGATTTCCGGGAAGGGGTCCTGCCGGCGCAGGTGGCATCTCAGCGCGTTCACGAAGCCGATCTGCGCGTAGATGAGCTCTCTTGCGTCCTGGGTGATGCCCTCGTACACGCCGGTGATGATGCCCCGGGGGTGGCCCGCTTCGGGCGGGTGGAGGAAGGTGGCCAGGTTCGCGCGCCGGGCTTCCGGCTTGCGCAGGTCGCGTGCCTTGCCGAACTGGTCGCGCACCGCGCCGTCGCCCACCTGGGACCAGGCGGGCGCCAGCGCGGGCCCCTCCGGCTCCACCGCCATCTTGACCAGCCGGGACGCGGCGGAGGGCGTCTCCACGGTGCCGTCGCTGCGGTGCGCGCGGGGCGCGGGCAGGAAGGTGATGACCTGCCGGGCCAGCGTGCGCGAGGAGTTCACCAGCCCGCCCCAGAGGGTGCGCGCCTCCCACCAGCGCTCGTAGGCGGAGTTGTTGCGGAAGGCGAGCAGCACGCCCAGCGCCGCGGCGAGCACCGTCACCGGCAGCGCGGGCACCGACAGCCACTTCCAGCCCATCACCTCGTAGCCGAGCGCGATGGCGAGCGCGGCGATGACGTGCAGCGCGACGGGCCGCCCCGTGTAGCGAAAGACGATGCGCCAGGACAACATCCGACCGACGATCATCGCGCGAGCCCTCACCGCCGGGAGAGCGCCCGGTGCGGGCTGGGATGTAGTGCCCCGCTGTCGTCGCGGCAATGTGGCGCGTCACCTGGGCGGCCTCCACCGGGGTCCGCACGCCAGGGGAGCGTGCGGAACCCAACGGACGGCCGGCCGTCAGGCGCGCGACTTGGAGAAGACGATGCTCGCGCCGGTGTCCGGCACCGTCACGGTGAAGGTGCGCTCCACGGACGCGAGGCCATTGCCGCCGCGCGCCGCCAGCTCCAGGAAGAACGCGCCGGAGGCCTTCAGGTGGAAGGACTGCGCCCAGGACTGCGACAGGGCCTTGAACGCGCCCGCGAAGACGGACGGGGAGCGCTGCTCGTTGTTGCGCAGGTCCAGCAGGCCCGCGCGCAGGTCGCGCCACCTGGCCACCGTGCCCGGGTTCTTCTGGATGATTTCAGCGAACGTGAGCATGCCGTTGCCCAGCAGCCCTTCCGTGTGCGCGAAGAGGCCGACGAGCGGGTTCGTCTTGAGGTGAGCGGCCACCGTCTTCGCCGCGTCGGCCGCGGACCAGTTCTGGTCCAGGTACGCGCGCCACAGCGGCGCGTAGACCGACTCCCGCACGGTGGGCCGGTCCCGGCACGGCACGGAGTACCAGGGCAGCGCCCGGGCCAGCGCGCGGGCGAAGACGGACGGCGCGTCGGGATCCGCCGCGTGTTGGATGACGTCGCGCAGCGTCCGGTTGTCCAGCTTCAGCTCCACCCGCGTCTCCACGGCCTTGCCGCCCGCGGCCTCGCGGATGCGGCGGAGCACCTCGTCCTCCTCGGCGTCATCCAGCGCGCCCCAGATGATGGCCTCGTCCACGGCCTGGCGCAGCTCGTCCTGGCTGCGCTTGCGCGCGTCGTGGCGCAAGAGCAGGTACAGGCCCAGGTCGAAGTCCGCCACGGTGGGCGACTTGCGGAACTCGCCCATGTCCGCCTTGAAGTCCGCGGTCCAGAACGCGTCCGGCGTGAGCAGCGAGCGCGTGTAGCTGCGCACGCCCAGGAAGGAGATGCGCTGGGGCGCTTCCTTCTCCAGGCTGTTGCGCTGCACCACCTGGGTGAGCTGGCGCTCGTCGTTGCCGCCCAGCGACCACTTCCCCAGCTTCAGGGCGAAGCCCCACGCCTGCGACTCCTGGGTGAGCTCCTTCAGGAGGCACTGCTCCAGCACCATGCCGTCCGCCTGCATCCGCTGCATCGCGCTGGCCATGTTGCCCCCCACCAGCAGCGGGTGCAGCACGCGGGCCTGGGCGTCGGTGCACACGGTGGACAGCAGCGTCGTCTGCTCGCGCAGGCGCAGGTATTCGTAGCGGAAGCCCGCGGAGAACTTCGCCTCCGCGAGCTCCTGGACGCGCGTGCGGGCATCCCCGCGCAGCTTCTCCCACGCCTGGCGCAGCGCCGTGGTGTTGGACTCCAGCTCCTCGAAGCCCAGCCGGTCCAACACGATGCGCAGCACCTTCGTCTCGGCGGCCGACAGGGTGTGCGCCTCCAGCTTCGTCAGCAGCGCTTCGAATTCGGCGAGCGGCACCGACAGCAGCCCTTCGAGCACGCGCTCCACCTGGGCGACGACGCTGGCCGGGTCGGTGAGGTTCGCCTCCACGTGGAGGTCCGCCGTCACGCCCGCCTCGCGCGCCACGGCCTTCTTCACCTGCACGCGCACGCGGCCCGCTTCGGGGCGGGAGAAGATGACGGCGTAGTCGTCCACCACCTTCACCTTCGCGGACACGGTGGCGCCCACCTTCGCGTCGAAGGCGAGGAGGGAGCTGGCGGACAGGAGCTTCGTCAGCGCCTGGAGGTTGGTGGTGTAGACGTCCGTCCAGTCCAGGGTCGCGGTGACGGACAGCTCGCCGCGCGCCTGGAAGGAGAAGGCCTCGCCCACGCCCAGCGCGTCCAGCGACGCCGTGAGCAGGGGCAGCCGGAGCGCGCCCGCGTTCGCCTTCAGCGCGGCGCGCGCGTTCGTGTCCTGGGGGTGCCGGTGGTAGTCCGCCAGCAGCACGCGCACGTCCCCGTTGGCCGCGAGCGCCACGTAGGGCAGCGGGAAGCCGACCTCCGCCTTCACGCGCGCCTCCACCGCGTACTTGAGCCAGGCCTGGTCGCCTCCGAAGACGAGCGGCGGGGCCAGCTGCGTCGCCGGGTCGCCGGGCTCGCTGCCCACCACGCCCGCCGCGTCCACGTCCGCCGGGGCGTCGTAGCCTTCAATGAAGCCCCGGGCCGACACGTCGAACGCGAACGTCAGGGGCCCCAGCTTCTCACCGGCGGGCAGCGCGTAGCTCGCGCCCGGCAGGTCCACGCGGATGTCGGAGCCCTTGAGCGGCGCGTCCGGCAGCACCTTCGACACTTCGTCCAGCAGCACCAGCTTCCAGGCCATGACGGAGTCCTCCCCCTTTTGCGAACACGGATGGGCCCCATCGTACATGGCCGCCCCCACGTTGGAGGTCGGACGTGAAGAGGGCGCGGGCCCCCTCCCCCAGGAGGAGAGCGCCCGCGCCCGGAGTCAGTCCTGCCTCAGGCTCAGGGCAGCATCTGGCGGGTCAGCGTGGCCGGACGCGTGGAGCGCGTCTGCGCCTCGTTGCCCAGCCAGGCCACCGTCACCTCGGTCGTGTCCTTGAACGACGCGGTGTCCGGCAGGAAGACGAAGAGCCGGTCGGGCGGCACCGCCCAGGTGTCTCCCACGCGCTCGCCGTTGAGGTAGATCTCCGGCGAGGACGAGCGCTCCAGCGAGCCCAGCGGCTCCTGGGTCTGCACCTCGATGGCCACCGGATCCGCCGCGCGGGCGAGCAGCGCCGGCCCGGCCATCCGGGTCAGCTCCGCGTCCCCGCGCACCTTGCGCGCGGACACCCGGAGCACCTCCACCGGACGGGCCGCGTCCGGAGACGCCGGCTCCGCGCGGATGGGCGCGGGGGTCTGGGCGGCCGGAGCGGGAGCGGGAGCCGGAGCGGTGCCCTTGGACTCCTCCGCGCAGCCCGTCAGCGCCAGGCAGGCCGCCGCCACGAGGAAGAGACGGCTAGCGGGAGAATTCGACGTCGTCGACATAGATGTCTCCAGTGTTGGGGCTGGTGAAGCGCAGGCGCACGGTGTCGATGTTGGTCAGCGTCACCCCGTTGTTGTTCATGATGAAGGTGTGCAGGGGGATGCGCACGGTGGTGAGCACCGTGTGCAGGACGATGTTGCCCGGCCGCACGTACGGCTTGGGGATGACGTCGAACAGCGAGGCGGAGGTGGCCTTGACGGTCGCTCCGGTGGCCAGCTCCACCCGGAAGTCCTGGGTGCCGCTGACGGGGTTGGACGCGGCCGTCGTCTGGGCCACGCGGAAGGACAGCACCTCGTAGGCGGACGCGTCGCGCTGGGCCACCGGGATGGTGAACGTGGCGGTGGCGGTGTTGCCCGTCCAGGTGGCGCGCATGACGCTGGTGCTGTGCGGCGCGGGGTTGCTCGCGGTGGCCAGCGTGATGGGTCCGGACGGCGTGAAGCCGACGGCGGAGCCGCTGTTGAGCCGCGTGTGCGTGTTCTCGTGGTGCGTCGGGTAGATCTTGAAGCCCGCGGTGGACGGGAACGTGAGCTGGCCGCGCATCATGTCCGCGTAGACCGTCTCGTTCTTCAGGTAGATGCGCGCGAACGCGGACAGGTACGACTCACCGATGCGCTGCTGGTTCGCCGCGGTGATGTAGTCGTTGCGCGTGGCGGGCGAATCATCGCCGTCCACCGCCCACACCGTGTTGAAGAGGTTGTGGCTGGCGCCATACACGTCGATGGAGCTCTTGGTCCCCAGCGCCCGGTCGTAGATCTTCGCGCCGGCGAGCGACGTCACGTCGCCGTCCGCCGCGGGCAGGATGACGAAGTAGGGCACGCCCGCGGGCAGCGTGTAGAGCTGACCGTCCACCGGCGCGATGGAGGACACGGAGTTGATGTTGAACGCGGTGTTCTGCATGTACGCGGACACCGACGCCTCACCGCCGCGCGAGTGGCCCGACACGGAGATCTTCGTCATGTCCAGCTTGCCGTTGAAGCGGCCGGCGAAGAAGTTCGGGTAGGTGGGGTACGTGGCCGCGTTGTTGAGGTGCGACCACAGCTCCAGGTGCTTGAGGATGAGCTGGCCGCGCTCGGGGATCCACTGCGGCACCGCTCCGGACAAATCATACGCGTCGATGGAGATCGCGATGACGCCGTTGCTCGCCAGCGTGTCGAGCAGCCGCATGTAGCCCATGTGATTGGGCACGCGGTTGGTGCAGGTGGCGTGGTTCTGCGCGTTGTAGCAGATGCGGTGGTTGCCGTGCTGGATGACGAAGACGGGGAAGGTGCCCGCGGCGACGGCGGTGCCCACGCCCGCGGCGACGGCCGGGTAGCGCACGACGGCGCGCAGGTCCACGTTGGCGGCGGCGCCCATGGTGGGGAAGTAGTTGTCGATGGAGTAGCTGTCCTGCCCGATGGGGAAGGTGCCCAGCGCGTAGGGGTCCTGCGCCACCTGGAAGCCAATCTGGTTGGCGCCATCCAGGAAGTCGACGGTGTCGTTGTAGTTGCCGTCGGTGGCGTAGGCGCCGGGCGTGCTGGCCACGGTGGAGCCGAAGTCCACGACGACGTCGTACGAGCCCTTCACGAGCGGCGGGTGCCAGATGACGACGTCGGTGCCGTTCACGCACCCCGACTTCACCTGCTGGATTTCAATGCCGCCCGACACGTCCGTGAGGCTGGTGTTCAGGTTCCAGCCGAGCACGGAGCGGTGGTTCACCACGTAGTAGGCCGCCCAGGTGCCGCCGGGGTGGCTGGCGGGCACATAGGTGGGATCCACCGCGCCCCACACCGGGTCGTTGGTGTCCGCGAACGAGTCCGCGAACTGGAAGTAGGGGAAGCTGCTCAGCGGCCGGCCGGCGAGGTCCATCGTGGGGCCACCCACCGGGTAGATGAGGTAGAGCACGACGCCGGTGTCGATGCCGTAGGACACGACGTCGCTGGCGCTCAACTGGCCCGCGGGCGGGTTGAACAGGGGACGGCGCGCGATGATGTCGTAGACACCCCGGCGCTGGAACGTGGCGCTCCACGCCGGAATCGTGAAGCGACCGGAGGCGTCGGTGACGACCTTCTTCGGGGCCGCGGCGAAGTTGTCACCCGACACGTCCGCGAAGGCGTCGCCGTCGCGCCATGCGCGCTGGTTGGGGACGATGGAGACCTCCACCGTCTCGTTGCCCCGGAAGCCGGAGCCCGTCACGTACAGGTCGCCCCGGCCCGTCTCATGGGCGTTGAGCAGACAGCCGTCCGCGGTGGACGGGTAGACGCGCGGGGTGGCGCCCACATTGATGGGGAGGTTGAACGCGGCGACCGGCGCGCCCACGGGGAGCTTCATGGGGGGAATCGTCCCCGTCTTGTCCGCCGCCACGGGCTGCGCGGTGACGAGCAGCGTGCGGCCGGCGAGCGCGGCCTCGGCGCGCTCGAAGCTGGGGAAGCGGTACGGCGACTGGGGCGGGGCCGCGCGCTCCGGGCAGCCCACGACGCCGGACTGGAACCAGAGGATGTGCGGCGCGAGCGCGCCCTTGGCGTCCGTCGTCGCGCGGGCGAAGCCGACGGCCTCGTTCAGCGAGGGGATGCTCGTCGCGTCCAGCGCGAAGCGCAGCTCGTAGACGGTGTCGGGCGCCAGCCCCTGCGCGCCGACGGTGAGCGAGTCACCCGCGGGCAGGACGTCGATGGGCTGCCCCCGGTCGTTCACGGGCGTGAAGACCGCGGTGGCGGAAGGGATGAGGTTGGGGGGACTGCCTTGTGGATTCGTGCTGCCCAGCGCCGCGGTCGAGAACGCGGTGAGCAGCACGAAGGGCCATGCGAGACGCTTCACGGAACCTCCGATGCGGGGAAGGAACCGGCTGCGAACGCCGCCGGTCCCATTCATGGAGTGGCCACGCCTCCGCGGCACTCGCGATGTCTTCGCGAGGACGGGAGGAGTCCGCTGGGGGGAGAGGGACGAAGAGAGACGTGTCGGGGCGGAGTGGGGATTGTAGCGGGTAACGCCGCAATTCCTAGTCATCCACGCAAAAGCCACATTCAGCGCAAAGCTGTAATATTATGGCGGCGCGGACTCAGGGCTGTTCGCGGGCCTGTCCGGGGTCGTCCTGGGTGTCCGCGGTGATGCGGAGGGCCTCGGGGGTGAGGCCCCGCACGCACGAGCGGAGGACGGCCTGGGACGTGTCCACCGGCTCCAGCACGAGCGAGGACGTCTTCGTCGCGAGTGCCCGAGGCCACTGGCCCTTCTCCGCCCGGGCCGCGTCGACCTCCGCCAGGGCGATGAGGGCCTCGGAGCGCAGCGCGCGCAGGTCGAGCAGGTCCACGTCCTCGGAGACCTGGCGCATCCACGGGGCGTCGTCCTGGCGCAAGCGCTCCGAGCGCTGCCAGGCCACCAGGGCCTCCAGCGCGCGGCGGCGCGACTCCTGCGGTTGATCCACCACGGCGCGCAGGCGGTCCGCGTCCGTCACCCACTGCCGCCACTGGCGCCGCCGGGACAGGGCGCCCGGAAGCGCGGGCGCGTCCAGCCACTCGGGGGGCAGCGCGGCCCGGGCGTCTTCGGAGAGCAGGTCGCGGAAGGTGATGAGCTGCGCGGCGACGGACTCCTCGTGCAGCGTGAGGGACACGGGCGGGAAGCCTTCGTGCAGGCGGGTGAGCTGCGTGGCCGCCTTGCGCTTGCGGGACACGGAGGCCGCGTCGAGCGCGTCCGCGCAGGCCCTCCAGGTCCGCGCGTAGCCGTGCGCGGACAGCCGCTGTCCGGCGAGTCCTCCCCCCAGGGCCAGCTCCCGGCTGAGCGCGAGCGCGTCCACGCAGGTGTCCACCCCAGCGTCCGGCTCACCTCGGGCCACGAGCAGCCGCGTCTCCAGCGCCGCCAGCTCCACCACCTGGCGCAGGGCCTTGCCCACCGCGTCGCGTCCCGCCACGTCCGGCCCGGACAGCGGCCGCAGCTCCTCCGGCAGCCCGCCCGACTCCGCGTGGGTGGCGGCGAGCACCTGCCGCATCAGGGGCCGGCCCTGCTCCAGCGCCTCAAGGCACGCGGCGGGCAGGTCCGTCACGAGCGAGCGCCCCTCCGTCACGGCCTCGCAGCGCGCGGCGTCCGCCTCTGAGAGAGGAGGCCGGCTGCCCGTCTGTCGCAGCAGGGCGGGCAGCAGCGACGCCACGGCGGTGCCAAAGGTGCCGGGCCGCGGCGGGGTGACGTGCGACGGACGCGGGTGCTCCGCGTGGGTCAGCGTGTTCACCTCGCGCGTGAGGCGCGCTTCGAGCGCGTCGGTGCGCAGGTGCCGGTACGCGAGCGCCCCGAGGCCCGCGAGGAGGATGAGGAACACGCCTCCCATGAGGGTGCGGACGGGGCGCTTCAGGGCCATCAGGAGGTGACTCCGGGAGGGGGGCTCGAAATGTCGCACGAAACCCCAGGCCCCACACCCTCCGGCGACGGAGCCCCACTGCCCGTCCAGCGTGGGAGCCCGGGCTCCAGGTCATGGCGCCTGTCAGGTCCGCTACCGGGCGGGGGAGGACTGGGAGGACACGGCGGGCGAGGCTTCGGCCGCGGCCCGCACGGTGCCCAGGTGGCGCAGCAGGTGGTCCGCCAGGTCCCTCGCCTGGGCGCGGATCTCCGGCACGGCGGTGGTCTCCCAGAGGTCGCCCCGGCGCGGCGGGCCCAGGGTGAAGAGGTGCGCGGAGGGCTTGCCGCGCGCGTCCAGCACCGCGCCGTCCCCGGCCGTGGACAGCCCCATGCCGAGCGAATCCGCGCGGGCCTGTCCCGCCTCCAGCAGGCCGCGCAGGAGCGGCTGGCTGCGGGGCGAGAGGCTCGACTCCGGACCGGTGCAGTTGATGATGTGGCCCACGCGCAGCACCTGGGCCTCGCGCTGGCCCCGGGGACGCAGGCGGACCGCCACCGCCTCTGGCTCCAGCTCGAAGCCGAGCACGCGGCCGGCGTGGAGCACCAGCCGCCCTTCGCGTCGCCAGACGTCCAGCGTCTCGCCAATCTCCGGCGCCATGCGGTGGCGGTGCACCTCCCAGTGCGCGCGCAGGTGGCGCAGGAAGCGCTGGCGCTCCGCGTCCGTGAAGCGCTGCCACAGCAGCGTCGTCACCGGCCGCAGCGCATCCACCGCCGCGCGCCAGTCCGCGCCCGCGGCCACCTGCGCGTCGACCTCCTGGCGCATCGCGCGCAGCACGTCGCGGATGCGCAGCGTGCTGAAGGGCACCGCGCCCTCGTCGGTCGGGGACGCGGCGCTCGTCGCCGTCTCCGCGTCGCGGCAGCGGTCCATCTCCCGGCGCACCGAGCGCAACAGTTCGCGGATCCGCAGCGGCTCCGCGGCGGCGGGGGCCTTTGCTCCGGACGCGCGGTGCACGTGCGGCAGCAGGCCATGCCGGGACAGCGCATGCACCTGTCCCCGGTGGCCGCGCTCGCCCAGCGACAGCACCGTGTCCACCATGGTGAGGCCCGTGCCGATGAGCAGCACCGCCTCCTCGGGCCCGATGCCCTCGAGCGCTCCCGGCGCCCACGGCGAGCGGTGGTAGCGGGGGCTCGCGTACAGCCCGCCGTCGGGGACGCGCAGGTCCGCGGGCAGCGCGTTGCCCAGCGCCAGCACCACGCCGCGCGCCTCCAGGCTCCCGCCGCTCGCGAGCGACAGCTTCACGCCGTCGGCCGTGTCCACCGCCGCCGTCACGTCGTCGTGCAGTGTCTGGAGTTGGACGCCCGGGGCCGCCCGCTCCGCAGCCTCCTTCAGCACGGCCTCCAGGTACTGGCCATAGCGGCGGCGCTCGGCGAACGCGGACGGGAGCGTGTCCGGCGCCGTGGCGCGCAGCCAGCGCAGGAAGTGCTCTGGGTCCTCCACCCATGCGCTCATGCGGCCGGCCGGCACGTTGAGCAGGTGGCGTGCGCTGGTGGTGGAGTACGCGACCCCGCGTCCAACGCGCGCTCCCCTCTCCACCAGGGTGACGCGCAGGGGCGAACGGGCGCCGCGCAAGAGACAGGCCGCCAGCAGCGTCCCGCTGGCACCCGCACCGATGATGATCACATCCTGCTGGGAGTGCACCGCACGATTGTAGGGCCGGGCCCTGCGGATGCCATCCCTTCCGGGTACGAGCGACCTGCACTCCTGCTCGTCAGCCGACGCATGCACGCCCCCGTGCCCGCCGTAGGACTTGGAGTCGGGGGCGCCGGGGACTTCACGGCGTCCGGGACACCCCAGGCCCGGCTTGAGCGGTGGCAAGGGCCGGGACGGGAGCGGGCTCGGGCGCCACGGTCAGCCGCTCACCCATGCGCGTGAGGCCCTCGCCGTCGCGGGCCCGGGCGTGCACGCGCGGGTAGTCTTCGAACGCGGTGCCCAGCCACCGGTCCAACACGACCGTGAAGAGGCCGTAGTGCCCCTGGTAGCGCGCGTGGTGCATCGCGTGGAACGTGGGGGTGAAGAAGACGCGGCCCCACCGGGACGCCACGAAGCGCTGGGGCAGCCACTCCGTGTTGCCGTGCCCCAGCGCGTTGAGGACGTAGTTGGTCACCATGTAGGCCAGGATTCCGACCTGCGTGCCCGGCATCAGGTGGAGCGCCGCGAGGTGCAGGCCCAGCCCTCCGCCCATCAGCACCAGCCGCTCCACCACGGAGAACGACAGCGCGGTGAGCGGCTCCGTCACCCGCGCCACGTGGTGCTGCGCATGGAAGCGGTAGAAGCGCGGCAGGTGCAAGAGCCGGTGCGTCGCGTAGAACCAGACCTCGAAGCCCACGAACATCCACGCGTACGTCCAGAGCGCCGTGGACAGGCGGAACGGCGCCAGCAGGGGCCCGGTGTAGTAGCGCAGTCCTGTGATGAGCACCGCGTCCGTCAGCACCACGCCCGCCGCGGCCCACGCCTCGCTGCGCAGCTGTCCTTGCGCCCACTCCCGCCGGTACACCCGCAGGCGCTCCGCCACCCGCGTGCGCCACGCCACCCAGCCCAGGGCCACGGTCAAGAGCTTCACCGTCCCGGAGATGACGAGGACCGTCAGGGCCAGCACCGGGAGGGAGGGGTTCCACGGCATGCCAGGGGCTCCTTCAGGTGCTCCGTCAGGTCCAGTCGGCCTGCGCGCGCGGGGACTGCACGAAGGCGCCCGCCACCGGCAGGCAGACGCGGAAGATGCTGCCCTGGCCGGGGGAACTCTCCATCGTCAGCGTCCCGCCCAGCGAGGTGACGATGCCGTGGCACACCGCGAGCCCCAGGCCGGTGCCCACGCCCAGCGGCTTGGTGGTGAAGAAGGGGTCGAAGATGCGCTCGCGGTGCTCGGGCGCGATGCCGCAGCCGGTGTCGCGCACCTCCACCAGCACGTGTCCGGGCTCTCCGGGGCGGGCCACCACGCGCACCTCGTTGCCCTCCGCGTTGCCCGGCGGGATGGACTGCGCCGCGTTGAGCAGCAGGTTGAGGAACACCTGGCCCAGCCGGGAGCCGTTGCCCTGCACCGGCGGCACGCCGTCGCACTCCACCACCAGGCGCGCGCGGTGCCGCAATTCGTGCATGGCCATCTTCGCCGCCGTGCGCACCACCGAGGCCAGCTCCGCGGGGCCGCTGCCCACGTCCTCCGCGCGCGACAGCGTCTGCAAATCCCTCACGATGAGCCGGATGCGCTCCGCGCCGTCGCGCGTCTCCGCCAGCGCCTCCAGAATCTCCTGCCGGTCCTGCTCCGACAGCCGCTCCTTCTGCTGCAGCTCCTGGTGGATGTACTCCAGGTTGCTCAGGATGAAGGCCAGCGGGTTGTTGATTTCATGGCCCACGCCCGCCGCGATGCGCCCCAGCGCGATGAGCCGGTCGGCGAAGAGCAGCTGGGCCTGCGTGGCGTGCAGCTGCTCCAGGCTGCTGGACAGCTTCGCGTTCGCCGCCTCCAGCGCCGCGGTCCGCTCGCGCACCGTCTCTTCCAGCAGGAGGTTGTCCGCGTGGGGCGCGCCCCGTCCGGGACGGAAGCCGCCGTGGATGCCGGAGCCGGGCCTTCCGTCGAGCCCGGCGAACGCCTCACGCAGCATGCCTCGCCGACGCGTCAGCGCCGTCAACCGCTCGACTTTCGCTCGTAACGTCATCGCGGCCCGCTCCACCACCCGCGCCCGTCACCGCTCCTCGTGGCGGGGGCGCGAAGGGCATCCAACACCGCTCCCCCCCGACGGGCAAGGTGCGCGGAGTCGCGCCGCTGTTGATTCGCCAACGCTCGGTGCGAGCCCTGGCGCCAGGGGCTTCAGCGGGATCGGAATTCGGGCGCGCGGTGGGAAACGCCGCACGCCCGGATGCTCGGGCACGGACCTCCGGGGGAAGGCCGTGGGTGCCCGGTGCCTGCAAGAGGACTCAGGGATGCATCAGCCGCAGGTGCCGCAGTCGGCCTGGCAGCTGTCCGCGGTGAGGCCGGTGCCGCAGTGCTCGGTGAACTGGCAGGTGCCGTCGCCGCAGCGGTACAGCTCCTGGGGCTGCACACGCGTGGTGAGGGCCGGGTAGGTCTTCCCGTTGTACGTGCACTGCGTGAAGTAGGGCTGGCTGGGGTCCGCCTTGGTGCAGAACTGCGAGCAGCTGCCCACGTTGGTGATGGGCGCGCAGGAGTCCGCCTTCAGCGTCAGGCCACACGCGCGCGTCGTGCTCTCCGCCGCGGAGAAGTCGCGGTCCCGGGCCGCGAAGACGCCCTCGGCCGTGAAGAGGTTGCCGAAGAAGCACGCCTCCCGGACGCTGAACGTCGACAGCTCCTGCGCGGAGTAGGGCAGCGGCGTGCCCGCGGAGGTGCGGCCCAGCACCGACAGCGAGACGTGCAGGCCGAACTTGTTCGCGTGCGCCGCGAGGCACGCGCTCACCGCCTGCTGCTCCGCCTCCGTCGCGGGCTGTCCGCCCGCCCAGTTCGGCGCGAGCCCCAGGTTGCCCTGCCACGTGTAGTTCGTCCCGGTGGCCGTGTGCAGGAAGGTGCGCGTCTGCCCGGCGGGCACCGCGCACTTCACGATGTACGCCATCAGCGTGGGCGCCGTGGCGGAGTTCGTGTTGAACCAGTCGTTGAAGCCGTTCGTGGACAGCCCGTTCGTGGACAGGCCATTCGTGGACAGCCCGTTCGTGGACAGGCCATTCGTGGACAGCCCGTTCGTGGACAGCCCGTTGTCCGCCCGCTGCGCCTGATCCACCGCCACCAGCGTCGCGCCGGGAGCATCAGCCTCGGCGTCAGCCTCTTCCGGGGCCGCGCCACCGCAACCCACCAGGGCCAACAACGCCCCCGTCAGCAACACCGCCCTCAGGGGTGGGCGTGACGCACTCCGGTTCCACCACTTGCTGCATCCACTTCCAGGCTGAAAAGCAGGGGTGAGGCGCATGTAGGGGCTCCCGCTCAAGGGAAGTCGGACGACCGACCTCCAGAATGTCAGGTAGTCCCGGGATTTACCTAGAAAGGTGCCGGAACTGTCAGACAGGGGAATCGTGACGGATTCACGATCAGAAAGAAATACGTCACCTTCAAAAAATTATGATGTGAGTCCAATTTTTTCGCAAGGCGAGGTAGGCCTGTGAAGGGCTTGGACTTACAGGGAATGCGGGAGTGCGGACGCGGGGGGAGGGGAAGGCACAGCGGGAAAGACAACTCAATGCGGGGGAGGGCTGTCGAGCAACAACGAGGCGGGGCGGGTGACGGCGAAGCCACCCGGGTCTCTTACGTTCCAGGTTGCCACATGCGTCACCGGGCCGCCTACCACCTCGGCCTCGTCGGCCTCGCCGCGTGTCTCCGCCTCACCCTGATGGATGCAGAGGTGGACGCGGGCGTGGGCGGCCTCCGCCAGCCGCTGGGCTTCCGCGTGCAGGTCGCGCAGGGCCTCCAGCGTGGCGGCGGGGGCGGTGTCGGAGGAGAGGGGCCGCACGCCCAGCAGCGCGGTGCCGGTCTGGAGCGCCAGGAGGAAGCCGTTCGTGCGCAGGCCCTGCTCCAGCGTGTCCAGCACCACGGCGAGCGCGGCGTAGACGGTGTCGTCGTCCTGGTCGGTGGCGGGCAGCACCACCTCCGCGTGGACGGCGAGCACGTCGCGCGTCTGGCCCTCCACCTGCCCGGGCTCTTCGGCGGCCTCGCGCAGCGCGGTGAGGAAGGCGCTCACGCTGGGGTAGCGGCGGCTGGCGTCCTTGTCCAGGCAGCGCAGCACCACCGCGTCCATGCCGGGTGACACCGGGGCGCGGACGCTGGGGCGTGGGGGCGGGGCCTCCAGGTGCATCCGCTCCAGCTCCAGCCGGTCCTCGGACTGGAACGGGTAGCGGCCGGTGAGCAGCTGGTGCAAGAGGACGCCCAGCGCGTACACGTCCGTGGGCGGCCCGATGCGGCCTCCGCGGAACTGCTCCGGCGCCATGGCGTGCGCGGTGCCCAGGCGCTGGCCGGCGGTGGTGAGCCCCTCCTGGCCGGGCTCCTGCTGGATGAGCTTGGCGATGCCGAAGTCGAGCAGCTTCAGCCGGGGCTTCTCCCCCTCCTCCACGACGAGGATGTTGCTGGACTTCAGGTCGCGGTGGACGACGCCCGCGCGGTGCGCTGCCTCCAGCGCGCCGCAGATGGGCTCCAGGTACGCGAGCGCGCGGGACGCGGACAGCCGCCCGCGCTCCTGCACCACCTGGCTCAGGGTGCGCCCCGACAGCAGCTCCATGACGTAGTAGGGGCTGCCGTCCGGCATCAGGCCGAAGTCGTACACGTCCACGATGTTGGGGTGGTGGATCTGATTCACCACGCGCGCCTCGCGCACGAAGCGCTGGAGCATCTCCCCCTGGTCGGCCAGGTGCGCGTGCAGCACCTTCACCGCGGCCAGCCGCCCCAGGATGCGGTGCTCCGCCTCATAGACGCTGCCGTGGCCGCCAGCGGCCAGCATCGACTTGAGAACGTACTCGCCCGCGAGCGTGCCCGGGCCGCGCTCGGAACGGATGGGTGTATCGAGCCCCTTGTCCGTGGCGTTCGCTGCTGCGCGCGCCTGGATGCGGAAGGTGCTCTCGGAGTCCGCCGCCATGAATGGGCCGCACCCTACCATCCACCGGGTGGGTCGCGGGGGGGCCCCCCCGGATGCTCCCCTGCCTGCTCGTTTGCCCGTTCACCAGGAGTCAGCCCTCCCACCCTCCGGGTGGAAGGGGCGTTCATTGGAGGCCGTTGGGGTATGGTTGCGAACCGGGCCGAGGCTACAGGCCCTCACGGAGCGCGGCGTCATGCACGACAGGCGGCGAGGATGTTGCCGGCCCGAGCGCAGGGGAACGCCAGGGGGCTGGCATACATGATGACGTTGTTGGACGAGCTCACGACCTGCGCGGGCCAGTCGGTGACGGCCCCGTCCTCGACCGGGGCGTGCCTCATCCTCATCAGCACCACGACGCCAGCGGCCATCGGCAAGGCGTACCGGCTGGAGCCGGGCGAGCACGTCATCGGCCGGGGCTCCGAGGCGGAGGTGCGCATCGACGACCACGGCGTGTCGCGCAAGCACGCGCGCATCCGCCGCGCCGCCGACGGCACCTGTCACGTCACCGACCTGGAATCCACCAACGGCACGTTCCTCAACGGCCTGCCCGTGTCCACCGCGGAGCTTCAGGAGGGCGACCGGCTCCAGGTGGGCACCGTCACGGTGTTCCGCTTCTCCCGGCGCGAGGTGCTGGAGCAGCGCGAGGAGCAGCTGCGCCAGGCGCTGTCCGCGGCGCGCGTGGGCATCTGGGACTGGAACGCGAAGAGCGGGCAGGTGACGTGGAGCGAGCACGTGGACCGGCTCCTCGGGCTCGCCGTGGGCAAGCTGTCCGGCCGCGCCATGGACCTGGAGGAGGTGGTGCACCCGGCGGACCTGCCCAGGCTTCGCGCGGGGCTGGCCACGGCGCTCCAGCAGCGCTCGCAGGTGGACGTGGAGTACCGCATCGAGCCCGCGGGCAGCGGCTACCGCTGGATTTCGTGCAAGGGCGACGTGCTGCTCGACGCGTCGGGGCAGCCCGCGCGGGTGACGGGCACGGTGATGGACATCACCGCGCGCAAGCAGGCGGAGCAGGAGCTGCACCGGCAGGCGCTCATCTTCGAGAGCATCTCCGACGGCGTCGTCATCACGGACCTGGCGGGCGGTGTCATCGACTGGAACACCAGCGCGGAGCGGATGTTCGGCCGCAGCCGCAAGGAGGCCATGGGACAGACGCTCTTCAGCGTGCTGCACCCGGGCGAGCCGGACCGGCTGACGGGCGCCATCCTCACCGCGCTGGAGGTGCACGGGCGCTGGTCCGGAGAGCTGGAGTTCCGGCGCGACGACGGCATGGCGTGCGTCTGCGAGTCGGTGGTGGTGCCGCTGCGCGACGCCGAAGGGCGCATCATCGCCAACATCATGGTGCACCGCGACCTCTCCGAGCGCCGGCAGCTCCAGGCGCGGCTGGTGGTGGCGGACCGGCTGGCCAGCGTGGGCACGCTGGGCGCGGGCGTGGCGCATGAAATCAACAACCCGCTGGCCTACATGCTGGTGAACCTGCACCTCATCCGGGAGGGGCTGGACAAGCTGGAGACGCAGGGCGCGCCCGCGGAGCCGGTGGCGGCCATCCAGCAGCTCGTGCGCGAGACGACCGAGGGCGCGGAGCGCATCGCCACCATCGTGCGGGACTTGAAGGTCTTCGCGCGCGGCGAGCAGGAGTCGCGGCCGATGCCGGTGGACGTCCGGCGCTCCGTGGAGCTGGCATGCAAGATGGCGGACAACGTCATCCGTCACCGCGCGCGGCTTGTTACAGAATTTGAACCGGTGCCCGCGGTGGAGGCGAGCGAGGCGCGGCTGTGCCAGGTGTTCCTCAACCTGCTGCTCAACGCGGCGCAGGCCATTCCGGAGGACCCCACCTCCGTCACGGAGCACGAGATCCGCGCCATCATCCGCCATGGCGAGCCCGGCCGGGTGGTGGTGGAGGTGCGCGACACCGGCGTGGGCATGACGCCCGAGGTGCTGGGGCGCATCTTCGACCCGTTCTTCACCACCAAGGCGGTGGGCGTGGGCACGGGGCTGGGGCTGTCCATCTGCCACGGCATCATCGAATCCATGGGCGGCTCCATCCACGCGGAGAGCACGCCGGGGCAGGGCAGCACCTTCCGCGTGGTGCTGCGTTCGGCGCAGCACGAGGCGGACATCTACCCGCGCCTGTCGGCGACGGCGCAGCCGGGGGCGCGGGCGCGCATCCTGGTGGTGGATGACGAGCCCAACGTGACGGTGGCCCTGCAGCGCTCGCTGGCGACGGAGCACGAGGTGGCCACGGCCAACAGCGCGCAGGCGGCGCTGCGGCTCGTGAACGAGGGCGGCCGCTTCGACCTCATCCTCTGCGACGTGATGATGCCGGGGATGACGGGCATGGACCTGTACTTCGAGCTGGGGCGCTCCGTGCCGGAGCAGGCCGGGCGCATGGTGTTCATGACGGGCGGGGCCTTCACGCCGCGCACGGTGTCCTTCCTGCGTGACGTGCCCAACCTCAAGCTGAGCAAGCCCCTGGACCTGACGCAGCTGCGGGAATTGGTAGGGCGCTCGGCGGAGGCCGGTCGATGAGCTCCCCCGCCGGTCACCCCGCGGCTCCTCCCGAGGCCGCGGTGGGGCCGGGGAGCCCGGGGCCCGTGGTGACGCCGCCAGGCGCTCCGGCGTCCGAGGGCCGCGAGTGGACGGCGCGGTCGCTGGGGATGGGGCTGCTCATCGGCGCGCTGCTGGCCGTCACCAACCTCTACATGGGGATGAAGACGGGCTGGTGGGACAGCGGCTCCATCACCGCGACGGTGCTGGGGTTCAGTGGCCTGGCGGCCTACGGGCGCAGGCGGGGCGTGCCGTACACGCCGCTGGAGAACAACCTCACGCAGACGGCCGCGTCGTCGGTGGGCGCGATGCCCGCGGCGGCGGGCCTGCTGGGCGCGCTGCCGGCGCTGGCGCTCTTGGGCGTGTCGGTGCCGGGTTGGGGCATCGCGGCCTGGGGGTTGGTGCTGGGCACGATGGGCGTGCTGGTGGCGGGGCTCCTGCGTCGGCGCCTCCTGGAGCAGGAGGCGCTGCCGTTCCCCACGGGCATCGCGACCGCGGAGCTCATCTCCACGCTGCACGCGGCCACGCCCACGGAAGCGCGGGACACGCCCGCGGGGCGGGGCCGGACCATGGTGGGCGTGGGCCTGCTGGCCATGGGCGTGACGTGGCTGCGGGACGCGCGTGCGGCGCTGCCCGCGATGGTGGGCCTGCCGGGCAGCGTGGGCGGTGCGCCGCTGGCATCGCTGACGTGGGGCGTGGGCGTGAGCCCCATGTTGTTGGCGGTGGGGATGATGACGGGGTTGCAGCTCGCGCTGAGCATGCTGCTGGGCGCGGGCGTGGCCTGGGGCGTGCTCGCGCCCGTGCTGCTCCGCGTGGGCGTCGTGACAGGGGCGGGCTACGAGTCGCTGTCCGCGTGGCTGACCTGGCCCGGCGTGGGGTTGATGGTGGGCGCGGCGGTGGTGTCGCTCGGCGCGCAGGCGCGGGACTTCCTGAGCGCGGCGAGGGATTTGCGTTCGGTGGGCGCGAACCGGAGCGGGATGCCCCGGTGGACGCTGGGCGTGGCGGCGGTCGCGTGCGTGCTGGCGGTGGGGCTGGGTGGGGTGCTGTTCGACTTGAGCGTGCCGTCCATGGTGTTGGCGCTCGTGCTGCTGGTGCCCCTGTGCGCGGTGTGCGCCCGGGGGGCGGGGCAGACGGATGTTTCGCCGGTGACCCAGGTGGGCAACCTCACGCAGGTCGTCTTCGGCGGCGTGCATCCCGGGGCGCTGGCGCCCAACGTGGCGGCGGGTTCGGTGGTGGCGGGCGCGGCGGCGCAGACGGGCGTGAGCCTGTGGTCGCTCAAGGCCGGGCACCTGTTGGGGGCTTCGGTGCCGCGGCAGCTCGCCGCGCAGTTGGTGGGCGTCGTGGTGGGCGCGGTGGTGACGGTGCCGGCCTACCTGCTGCTGGTGGAGGCGTATGGGCTGGGCTCGGCCTCGCTGCCGGTGCCCGCGGCGGCGCAGTTCCGCGCGGTGGCGGAGGTGTCCGTGCGCGGGCTGGCCGGGCTGCCGCCGCACGCGGGCGTGGGCGCGCTGGTGGGGTGTCTGGTGGGCGCGGTGTTGACGCTGGCATCGCGGGGCAAGGCCGCGCGGTGGCTGCCGTCGCCGGTGGCGATGGGCATCGGCTTCATCACGCCGGCCTTCTACGCGGTGACGCTGTTCCTGGGCGCGGGGCTGGCGGCGCTCGCACGGCGGTGGTCTGCGAAGGTCACCAACGACCATGTGCCCGCGGTGGGGTCGGGCGCGCTGGTGGGCGAGTCGCTGATGGGGCTCATCATCGCCGCGACGACAGCGCTCCAGCGGTCGGTGTAGCGCGGGCTGCTACGCGGCGGGCGTGAGGTCGCGCACGCGCTCCAGCGAGCGGCGGATGCGGTCTTCCATCAAGTTGGGCACGTGCGCCGCGCGCGCCAGCGCCTCGCCCAGGGCGAGCATCGCCTCGGCGAAGTCGCCCCGGCGCCACGCCGCGAGGCCCATCATCTCCAGCACCTCGAGCGGCTCCTGCTCCACGGACACCTGCGCGGAGCGCTCGCGCAGCGCGTGCCACTCCTCCGCCGTCGCGTCGCGGGCGGTCAGTTCCACCATGGAGAAGAGCACCTCCTCCGACGGGCTCAGGTTCACGCCGTGCCGGCTGTTCGCCATCGTCTGCCGCACCTGCGCGAGCAGCTCCCGCGCCCGGTCATGCCGCCCCGTCCACGCCATGGCGCGGGCCTGGAGCAAGAGGGCCCACGGGCGGTGCGCCACCTCCGGGTGCCGGCGCTCCAGCACGATGGCGCGGGCGATGTGCGGCGCCGCGGCCTCCACGTCGCCGGCCTGGTAGTACAGCTCGCCCATGTTGTGCTCGGCGAAGTACTCCCAGCCCACGACGCCCAGCTCGCGCCCCAGTTGCATGAAGCGCTCCTGGTCCTTCAGCGCGTGCGTCAAATCCCTCCGCGCCACCCACAGGTTGCGGCGGTTGTTGATGGCCGAACCCAGGTGGAACCGGTCTCCGCGCTCCGTGCATGCGCTGATGACCTCGTCCATCACGCGCTCGGCGCCGTCGATGTCGCCCAGGTTGGGGAGGATGACGGCCATCAGCAGCAGCGCCACCACCAGCGTCTCGTAGCCCGCGTCTCCCAGCTTCCGGGCGCGCTCCGCGGCGGCCTCCAGCGGCATCAGCGCGTCCAGCCACTCACCCTTGCGGAACTGCGCGCGGCCCAGCGCCAGCAGCAGCCGCGCCTGCACGTACGGCGACGTCACCGTCTCCGACAGGTGCTGCGCCTCCTGGGCCCGCTCCTCGCTGCGCGCGTAGTCGTTCACCCAGTCGAGCGCCATGGCCTCGTCGAGCAGCAGCTCCACCACCGCGCGCGAATCGCCCACGCCCTGCGCCCGGTCCCTCGCGATGGCGAAGTCCGTGAGCGAGTCCTCGTACCGGCCGATGCGGTAGCGCATCAGGCCCCGGCCTCTCAGCGCGGTGAGGCAGCGCAGCTCGTCCTCGGGCTCCAACAGCTCCAGGGCCCGCGTGTACATGGCCTCCGCGTCGAGGAAGGCGTGACGGCCCCGCGCGGACTCCGCCAGGTCGATGGTGAGCGCCGCCGCCTCGTCGCGCAGACCGGCCGCCGCCGCGTGCAGCGCCAGTCGGGCCAGCCGCTGGCGCTCCTGCGAACCCGCCGGGCTCAGGTAGTGGCGGTAGGCGGCGCGGTGGATGCGCGCCTTCTCCTCGGCGGGCAGGCCCGCGACCACGGCCTCGCGCACCAGCTCGTTGCGGAAGCTCAGGCCCTCCAGCCGGTGCTCCACGAGCAGCCCCGAGTCCAGCAGCCGCCGCGTCGCGTGGCCCACGTCCAGCGGGAACTGCGCCGCGGCGCCGTCGCGCTCCAGCTCGCGCACCACGCCGTCCGCGGCGGTGGCGGTGAAGGCCGCGCCCAGCAGCGCGCACAGGCGGGCGTGCGCGGCGAGCGCCGGGGGCAGCGCGCCCAGTTCGCGATCCGCGAGCCACTCCACCAGCCGCAGCTCCGGGACGCGGTCCAGTTCGTCGGTGACGAGGTACCAGTTGCCGCCGGGCGAGCGCTGGCGCACGAGCCCCTGGCGCTTGAGGCCGCGCACCAGCTCCACGAGGAACAGGGGCACGCGCTGCGCGCGCTCGACGATGCGCTCCACCGCCTGCGCGGGCACGTTCTCCACCGGCTTGAGCAGCGCGCGGCACAGCGCCTGCGCGTCGCCCGACGTGAGGCCGGACAGGGGCAGCTCCAGCTGCCGCGCGGCGCGGGCGCCCCAGGACGGGCGGCTCTGCTCGAAGCCCGGGCGCACGAGCACGCAGACCCACAAGGGCACGCGCGTCTCCGCGAGGGCCGCGTACTCCAGCGCGTCCAGCGCCGTCTCCTCCGCGAAGTGCGCGTCGTCCACGACGAGGCACAGGGGTCGCTCGCGGGCGCTCGCCGCCAGCAGCTCACCCGTGGCGCGCAGGGCCAGCGAGCGCAGCGCGCCCGGGGCCGCGGCCCAGCTGTGCAGCTCCGGCCCGCCGGGCGCGTACCACCCGAGCGTCGCGGCCACGCCCGGCCACAGCTCCATGCCCAGCCGGTTCCCCAGCCGGTCGAGGATGGCGGTGCGGCCATCCTCCTGCGTGTCCGTGTCGTCGTGGTCGAAGCCGTGCAGCGCGACGCGCAGCAGCGTGCGCAGCGTGCCTTCCGGGTCGCCCTGCACGGGCTCGCGGGCGCGCATGGAGTAGACGCGGGCGTGGGGCAGCGCGGCCCGCAGGCGCAGCGCGAGCGTGGCGGCCAGGTGGCTCTTGCCATGGCCCCGGTCGCCCTTCACGGTGACGACGGTGGGCGCCGCTTCCGACACCGCGCCCCGGGCGCTCTCCAGCAGGTTCTCCAGCTCCGCATCGCGGCCCAGCAGCACCGCGCTGCCCAGCTGCAACACGGTGACATCCGGCCGGGGCGCGGCACCCGAAGGCGCGGGGCGCATCAGGCTGGAGCGTCCCGGCACCGGCAGGCACGGCACCTCCGGCACGGCCTCCGCCGCGGCGGGCGACAGCATCAGGCCGCGCGTCTCCGGGACGCTGGGATAGCGGTCCTCGCGCGCGAAGATGGCGCTCAGGTAGCGGGGCGCGCCATCCAGCCGGCGCTGCACCGTGACGGTGGCCACGTCCACCAGCGCGGCCGGCGCGAGTCCCCGGTCGGCCAATCCTTCCGCGGCGCGCAGGGCGCGGCGCACGGGGTTCTCTCCCACGTCCGGATCGAACACGCCCGCGAAGCGCGCGCCGTCGGTGAAGGCCATGTGGCCTCCGTACGCGGCGAGCGCCTTCTGCACCGCCACCGGGTTCGCGCGCGAGGCGAGGAACAGCACCGCCACCGAGCGGCGCGTCTGGGCGGGGCGCGGGTCAGGCAGGACGGTGAGGCGGGGCGCGGGCTGCACCGCGGCCTGCCCCGCGTGCTCCAGCGCCGCGCGCAGCGCCTGGGCCACGGCGGCCGCGTCGCGGGGACGGCGCGCGGGCTCCTTGGCCAGACACCGCAGCACGACCTCCTCCACCGACGGCGCCACCGGGGCGTACTCCGAAGGCGGCGGCGGCCGCAGCGACAGGTGCGCCTGGAGCACCTCCGTGAGCGCGCCGAAGAACGGCGGCCGGCCGGTGATGAGCTCGTAGAGGATGACGCCCAGCGCGTACACGTCCGTGCGCGCGTCGAGCGCCGCGTGGCCCGCGCACTGCTCGGGCGCCATGTACTCGGCGGTGCCGGCGAAGGAGGTGGTGTCGCCGGGCGTGCCGTCCTCGGCGGGCTCGCCGGGCGCGGGACGCTGCACCAGGCCGAAGTCGAAGACGCGGGCCCGGCCCTGCGCGTCGTCCAGGAAGACGTGCTCGGGCTTGAGGTCGCAGTGCACCAGCCCGTGCGCGTGCACGTGGGCCACCGCCTCCAGGAGCGCGTTGGCGCGCGGGCCGAACTCCTGGGGCGACAGCGGCCCGGACGCCTGGGCGAGCCAGTCCGCCAGGGTGGGCAGGGGCACGAACTCCATCGCGACGAAGCGCTGACCGCCCGGCAACGTGCCCGTCTCATACAACGTGGGCACGGTGGGCGGCCCGATGGTGCGCAGCGCCGCGGCCTCGCGGGTGAGCTGGGCCTCCGCGAGCGCGACGCCGGGACGGGCCAGCTTCAACGCGACGCGTTCGCCCTCGGTGCCGTCGCCCGCGCGCTTGTGCGCGGCCAGGAGGACGCCGAAGCCACCGCGCGCGATGACCTGCTCGCACCGGTAGCCCGGAACCTCGGGCAACAGGTTCGAGACATCGGACGGCAGGGCGGTGGACGGCGGTACGCCGGGCGGGCACGGCGTGTGAGTGCCTTCCCAACGTCGCCCGCATGTGAGGCAGCGCGGCACGGGCAATACTCTACGCCAGCGCGCCTTCGATTTCCGAACCCGGGGCCGCCCGGGCGCCCTACCTCCGGAAAACGCGCGACACCCGACAGCACGAGCCGTCCGGAGTGCAGCGGGTCGCAGCTGCACCCGCCGCGTCATTTCGCACCGCGTCGCGCCGCGAAGGTCAGGACTCCCTGCCAGCCCCGAGCAAACGGCGAGCGCCCTACCGCGCCGGCACTTCAATGGCACGCATCAGCGCGCCGTCCTGACCGGGCACCCGCGCGCGCAGCAGCAGCGCCGTCCCCGGCTCGGCGGCGGTCAGCGCCTGGGCGGCGTCGGCGACGCCGGACACCTTCATGTCGCCCACCTGCGTGAGCACCATGCCGGGCGAAAGCCCCGCGCGCTCCGCGGCGCTGCCGGACTCCACCGCCACCACCTGCGCGCCGCCGCTGCCGTCCTGCGCCTCGGACAGCCGCAGGCCCAGCCGCTTGGACAGCGGCGCGGGCGTCGAGTCCCGGGGCGTCATCTCCTCCTCGCCCCGCTGCGTGGGCCGGGTGCCCAGCTTCACGGGCACCTCCATCGCCTTTCCTCCGCGCACGACGCTCACCTTCACCTCGCTGCCCGGCTTGAGCAGCGCCACCGCGCGCGTCAGCGACCCGGCGGACTCCACCGCGCGCTCGCCCACCGACGTGATGACGTCCTCCTCGCGCAGGCCCGCCTTGTCGCCCGGGCCGCCCGCGCTGACGCTGGCCACCACCGCGCCCTTCGCGGCCTCCACGCGCAGCGCCTTCGCCAGCTCCGGCGTGAGGTCCTGCACCGCCAGCCCCACCCAGCCCCGGCGCACCACGCCGGTCTCCTGGAGCTGCGGCAGCAGCGCCTGGATGAGGTTGGCCGGCACTGCGAAGCCGATGCCCGTGGCGCCGCCGATGATGGCCGTGTTCATCCCCACCACCTCGCCCTTCATGTTGAAGAGCGGGCCGCCGGAGTTGCCCGGGTTGATGGCGGCGTCCGTCTGCAGGAAGTCGTCATAGGGGCCCGCGTGGATGTCGCGCGCCCGGGCGGAGAGGATGCCCGCGCTCACGCTGGACGCGAGCCCGAACGGGTTGCCAATGGCCATCACCGGGTCGCCCACGCGCAGGCCGTCGGAGTCCCCCAGCTTCACGTAGGGCAGCGCGCCGGACACGCCCTTGAGCTGGATCAACGCCACGTCCGTGAGCGCGTCGCGGCCCAGCACCTCCGCGTCGAACGCGCGCCCGTCCTCCAGCTTCACGCGGACCAGGTCCGCGCCCTCGACGACATGGTTGTTGGTGAGCACCAGGCCCGCGGGGTCGATGACGAAGCCCGAACCCACCCCCTGCTTGGACGGCGCGCCGCCCCCCTCACCGAAGGGGTTCTGTCCGCCCGGAAGGCCGAAGCGCTCCGCGAGCCCCGGAGGCAGGCCGCGCATGCCCATCGCGGGACGGGCCCGCGCCTGCACCTCCACGTTCACCACCGCGCCCTTCACCGTGTCCACCAGCGGCGCCAGCGACATGATGGCGCCCGGAGTGCCCGGCGCGGCGGAGTAGACCGCGGGCTCCACCCTGGCGCCGGAGGGCGTGGTGTTGGGCTGCGCCGCCTGCTCGGCCTTCGGTGTCTGCGGCGTTCTCAGGGGCAGCGTGGGGCGGGCGGCGGGGGCCGCGTCCGGCGCGGGCTTGCAGGCCCCCAGGACCATCAGGGGCGTGAGTGCGAGCGCTCCGGCAAGGCGGCGGCGGGACGGAAGCATGCGAACCATCGTGCGTTCTCCTTGTGTGCGGCCGGAAACGACGTTCCGGGCGAAAAAGCGTCGAACCGGATGCGGTGGGCACCCTGGGAAGGAGGCAGCGGTCCCGTTCCACCGACGACACCGGGAGGTCGCCAGCGGCCCAGCTGCCAGGAAGGGAGCTCCGAGGAGGAAGCCCCGCATCCGATTCGACACCCGGACTCCATTGCAGCCCGCGGGCCAGGACCCCTCCACCCGTGCCTCCAGGGGAGCCACGCCCCAGCGGCCCCTCGCGCGCGGGGCAAAGTGCCCCAGCCGGGGCATTTCGCCCGGGGGCAACGTGCCCCATGTCCCAGGGAGCACTTCCGCCAGATCCAGAGGGGCGCCGGTGGCACGGCGGATGCTCCAGGCGCCTCCAGTCCTACCACCCGGGTGCCCGGCGCACCCTGTCCCCCGGAGGTCACTCCCATGGTGCACGAGCAATCAGAAGGGAGCGCGCGTGGCGCGGCCTGGAAGAACCCCAGGCCCCAGCCAGGGCGGGCGCCTCGCATCCTCCTCGCGGATGATCAGCCGGAGATGCGCACGCTCATCCGCAAGATGCTGGTGCGGCGGGGCTGTGAGGTGGTGGAGGCGGAGGACGGACCCGGCCTGGTGCGCATCCTCATTGAAGGGCTGACCGCGGAAGAGTCGCGCGCGCCCGACCTCATCATCACCGACGTGCGCATGCCGGGCTTCACGGGGCTGGAGGTGCTCGCCCGCCTGCGCCGCGAGCAGTGGACCACGCCCGTCATCCTCATCACCGCCTTTGGCGACGCGCAGCTGCACCGGGACGCCCTGCGCCTGGGAGCCGCCTGTGTCCTTAACAAGCCGTTCGAACTGGAGGAGCTGCGCGGCGAGGTGGAGGCCGCGCTGGCGCGCTAAGGTGGCGCTGCTCGCGAAGCCGTCGCCCTCGCAAGGAAACCCATGCGCCGCATCCCCTGGTCCCTGTCGTTGTCCCTGCTGTGCCTGGGGTGCGCGCCCACGCAACGCCAGGCGCTGGACCCGGACGCCGGGCCCCCGGAGGTCGTGCCGCAGCGACTGGTGGCGCGCATCGTCCACACGTATCCGCACGACCCGACCGCCTTCACGCAGGGCCTCCAGTTCCACCAGGGCCAGCTCTACGAGAGCACCGGTGGAGTGGGCGACCTGCGGCGCATCTCCCTGGAGCAGGCCGCGCCGCTGTGGGTCCAGCCCCTGCCGGACGTGTTCCCGGAAGGGCTCGCCAGCGACGGCACGCGGCTGTACCAGCTCACCTGGCAGGACGAGACGCTGTACGTGTGGAACGGCACGCCGCCCGCGCGGGAGAAGCAGGTGGCCTACGCGGGCGAGGGCTGGGGCCTGTGCTTCTGGCAGGGGCAGCTCGTGAGGAGCGACGGCACGGCCACGCTGCGCTTCCACGACCCGAAGGACTTCCGCGTGAAGTCCCAGGTGCAGGTGACGTTGGAGGGCACGCCGCAGGAGCGGCTCAACGAACTGGAGTGCGCGGAGGACGGCGTCTACGCCAACGTCTGGTACTCCGACCGCGTGCTGAAGATCGACTACGCGACGGGCCGCGTGCTGGCCGTCATCGACGCGTCGGAGCTGGTGCGGGCGGTGCGCGGCCGCATCCAGAACAACAGCGCGGTGCTCAACGGCATCGCGAAGGAGCCCGGCACCGGCCGGCTGTTCTTCACCGGCAAGCTGTGGCCGGACCTCTTCGAGGTGAAGCTGGAGCCCGCGACCCCGTAGGCTTCAGGAGGCGTCCGGTGCGCGCTGTCGCAAGAAGCGCCGCCGCACCGTGCGGGTGACCTCCGCGTCCCAGCGGGGTGACAGCACTTCCAGCACGGTCCGGTGGAAGGGCAGGGCACAGGCCAGACATGCCAGCGTCGCGGCCAGCCCGATGAGGCTGTTCTGCCAGGAGGCCAGGTCCCACTGCCCGGACCAGGACCACTCCGCCAGGCTCCGCGGCCAGAAGTAGTGGATGGGCCACCCGGGGCCGCTGCCGACCAGGTCACACAGCAGGTGTCCGTGGAATGCCGCCACCGACAGCAGCGCCACGGCCGCGCGCTGTCGTGCCAGCGCGGTACAGACGGCCATCGTGACGAGCGCCCCCACGTAGCCGTGAAAGATGACGTGGTGGTAGCGCGAATAGAACTCTTCTCCCGCGAGCAATGACAATCCATCCAGGTCCGGTGCGAGCCCCGCGCAGGTGACAAGGATGCGGTCGCGCCGTTCACGCAGGCCTTGCGCCAGCAGCCAGGACAGTTCGGCGTGGACGATGGGGCTCATGGGGGACTCATGGGGATGCGCAAGGGTACGGCGTCCACGCACGGACGTCACCTGTCCCAGGGGAGGGGCATGCCATGGGTGAAGGTTCTCCGCCCTCCGCGTTGAAAAAGTGGGGGCTCACTCTTCATGAAATCCATCTGCGATTATTTCGAAGCCCACGTCCGCGACACTCCGAGTGCCATTGCCGTGCGTTTCGACGGAGGAGTGCTTAGCTATGACCTGCTCAACCGGCGCGCGAACCGGTTGGCCAGGCGGCTCCAGGCGCGGGGTGTGGGGCTGGAGCAGCCGGTGGGCATCCTCACCGACCGCACCCCGGAAACCCTCGTGGGGCTGTTGGGCATCCTGAAGGCAGGGGGTGCCTATCTGCCTTTGGATCCCAGTCATCCGGCGGAGCGGCTCGCGTGGATGATGGAGGATGCGGGTCTGCGAGTGCTGGTGGGCCGGCACGGCGACCTCCAGGCGCTGCGCTTCCAGGGGGACGTCATTGAACCCTCCCTGCCGGACGCGCCTTCCGGAGAAGACGACGCGCTGAACGTGAAGGGAGGCGCGGGGCCCGACTCGCTGGCGTATGTGTTGTTCACGTCGGGCTCCACCGGCCGGCCCAAGGGCGTGTGCATTCCCCATGCGGGCGTGGCCCGGCTGGTGCTCGACGAGGGCTTCATGGGGTTCCGGCGTGAGGACCGCGTCCTCCAGGCCGCGTCCTTCTCGTTCGATGCCTCGACGCTGGAGGTCTGGGGCGCGCTGCTGAACGGGGCCTCGCTGTGTCTCGTCTCACGGGAGACCCTGCTGTCGCCTCCGCTCCTCGCGGCGAAGCTCCGGAGCGACGCGGTGTCGGCCGCGGTCCTGAGCACGTCGCTGTTCCATCAACTGGCGGAGGCCATCCCGGACGCGTTCGGCGCGCTCCGCGTGCTGATGGTCGGGGGCGACGTGCTGGACCCCAAGTGGGTGGGCCACGTGATGGCGCACGGGAAGCCCCAACGCCTGCTCAACAGCTATGGCCCCACCGAGTGCACCACCTCCGCGACGGCCCATGAGCTCCGCGCGGTGCCTGCTCCGGGCAGCAACGTCCCCATCGGCAGGCCGCTCGCGAACCTCCAGGTGTATGTGCTGGATGAAGCGCTGGCGCTCCTCCCCGTGGGTGAGGCGGGAGCGCTGTACCTGGGAGGAGAGGGGCTCGCGCGGGGCTACCTGAACCGCCCCGACCTCACGGGCGAGCGGTTCGTTCCGGATCCCTTCCCCGGTTCGCCGGGCGCACGGCTGTATCGAACCGGGGACCGCGCGCGGTGGCTGGAGGATGGCAACCTGGAGTTCCTGGGGCGGATGGATCATCAGGTGAAGATCCGCGGCGCCCGGGTGGAGCTGGGGGAGATTGAGAGCGTCCTGCGCTCCCTGGCCCAGGTGGGCGACGCGGTCGTGCGGGTGCATGAGGTGTCACGGGGAGACAAGCGACTCGTCGCCTATGTCGCTCCTCGCGAGGGGGCGTCACCGGATCCGGCGGAGCTTCGGGAGTCCCTGCGCTCGAAGCTCCCGGACTTCATGCTCCCCCATGCGGTCATCGTCCTGGACCGCTTGCCGCTCAATCCCAGTGGCAAGGTGGACGTGCATCAGCTGCCGGCTCCGCGCTTCGGCTCGGGGGAGGGTGAGGCGCCGCGCACGACGTTGGAGCAGGACGTCGCGCGCATCTGGTCGGAGGTGTTGGGGACGGCCCAGGCCGGGACGCAGGACCGCTTCATGGAGTCGGGAGGGGACTCGCTGCTCGCGATCCGGCTCATCGAGCGGCTCGAACGAGCCCTGTCCGTCCGGCTCCCGGTGCGGGCGCTCTTCGACAGCCCGAACATCGTGGAGCTGGCGCGACTCGTGGAACATGCGAGGGATGAAGCCCGGGGCGTGGACCTGCCCCCGGTGGTCCCCGTGGAGCGCAGCCGGCCCCTGCCGCTGTCCGACGCGCAGACGCAGCTCTGGCTCTTGAGCCAGGTGGCGCCCCGGAGCGCCTTCTACAACGAGCCCTTCACGCTGTACCTGCCGGGCGTCCTTCATGCAGAGGCCTTGGAGCAGGCCTTCCAATCCCTCATCGCCCGGCATGAAGTCCTTCGCACGACGTTTGAAATCACGCCGGGAGGGCCTGTCCAACGGGTGCGCCCTGGCGTGCCGTTCCACCTGCGGCGCGTGGACCTGCGAGCGATTCCCGAGGGGCTTCGGAGCGCGAAGGCGTTGCAGGTGGCCACGCAGGAAGCGCGCAGGCCCTTCGACCTGGAGCAGGGGCCGTTGCTGCGGGCGACGTTGCTGCAACTGAGCGCTTCGGAGTGTCGCCTTGCGCTGGTGATGCATCACCTGACCGTGGATGGCTTCACGATGGCGACGTTCCTCCAGGAGTTGCACCGGTTCTACCAGGCGGCCCTCGTGGGCGGGCTCCCCGTGCTGGCGCCCCTGCCGCTCCAGTACGGAGACGCCGCTGTCTGGCAGCAGGGTCCGCGCTACCAGGAAGCCATCGCGCCGCACCTCGCGTACTGGAAGCAGTCGCTCGCGGGGGCTCCATTCCTGGCGCTCCCCACGCAGCGTCCCCGCCCTCCGGTCCAGAGCTTCCAGGGTGGCAAGCACGTGGTGCGGATCCCCCGGGAGCTGCTGGACGCGGTGAAGACGTTGGGGCGCCGGGAGGACTCGACGCTCTTCATGACGTTGCTGTCGGCGTTCGGAGCGCTGCTGCATCGCTATTCGGGGAGCGACGACTTCGTCATCGGCGCGGCCTTCTCGGGACGGAGCCGTGAGGAGCTGCGCGCCATCTCCGGGCACTTCGTGAACCTGTTGCCCCTGCGGCTGCGGTTCTCCGAAGGGCTGAGCTTCCGGGCGCTGCTGGCGCGCGTGAGGAAGGCGTGTCTGGAGGCGCTCGAACACCAGGACGCGCCGCTCCTGCGCATCGTGGAGGCGGTGAACCCGGCGCGCCTTCCCGGCGCCAATCCGCTCCTCCAGGTGTCGTGCACGCTGGAGCCGCCCATCTCGGTGCCGGGCTCGGGGTGGAGGGTGGAGCCGCACGACGTCGACACGGGGACGTCGAAGCTGGACCTCTCCCTTGAACTGGATGAGCGGCCGGAGGGCATGTCCGCGCGGCTGGAGTACGCGCTCGACCTGTTCGACCCCGGGATGATCTCCCAACTCGCCGAGCACTTCGTGGCGGTGCTCCGCGAGGCCGTGCGGAATCCAGAGGCGCCTGTGCAGACGCTGCCGCTGCTTTCGGAGCAGGAGAAGGCGAGGCTGCTCACGTGGGCCCAGGGGCCGGTGGAGGACGGGGCCGGCGCTGCCTGTCTGCACCACCCGTTCGAGGCGCAAGCCGCGCGCACCCCTGATGCGCCCGCGCTGATCTTCCAGGGCCAGTCCATGAGCTACCGGACGCTGAACGCGGAGGCGAACCGGCGGGCCCACCACCTGCGTTCGCTGGGCGTCGGGCCCGGGGACTTCGTGGGCCTGTGCCTCCAGCGCTCCTTCGAGCTGATCGTCAGCCTGCTGGCGACGCTGAAGACAGGCGCGGCCTACGTGCCCCTGGATCCGACCTATCCGCAGGCACGGCTGGAGTTCACGGCGCGCGACGCGGGGTTGACGCTCATCCTCGCGCAGGAGGCGACGCATCCGCTCGTGACCGATACGGGCGTGCGGGTGGTCGTGCTGGAGCAGGTGCGGGACGCGCTCGCGGCCGCCTCCGTGGAGGACCCACGCATCCCCGTCACCGGGAGCGACCTGGCGTATGTCATCTACACCTCCGGTTCGACGGGCCAGCCCAAGGGCGTGCTGCTGGAACACCGGGGCGCGGTCCACCTCTGCGAGACCGTGGCGTCTCGCTTTGGCTTCGCGCCGGGCGACCGCGTGTTGCAGTTCTCGCGGTTCGGGTTCGACTTCTCCGTCGCGGAGATCTTCCCGACGCTGTTCTCCGGCGCCACGCTGTACCTGCTCGCGCAGGCGGAGGTGACAGCCGGCGAGGAGCTCGCGGACTTCCTGGAGTCACAGCGCATCCACGTCGCGATGTTCACGCCCGCGGCGCTGGGCTCCATGGCCCTTCGGGCGCTCCCGGACTTGAGGCTCATCGTGCTCGGGGGCGAGGAGGTGCCGGAGCGGCTCGTGGACACCTGGGCTCCGGGCCGGCGCCTCATCAATGGCTATGGCCCCACGGAGACCACCGTCTTCGCGACCCTGGCGGACTGCGTGGCGGGCGGAGGGACGCCGTCCATCGGGAAGCCGCTGCCGGGCTACGAGGTCTACGTCCTGGATGAGGCCCTGGAGCCGGTTCCCGTGGGCGTGCGGGGAACGCTCTACATCGGTGGGATGGGATTGGCGCGCGGCTACCTGCGCCGTCCCGAGCTTGATGCGGAGCGGTTCGTTCCCCATCCGTTCAGCGCGGAGCCGGGGGCACGGCTCTACAAGAGCGGGGATGTCGCCAGCCATCGCCCGGATGGGAGTCTGGAGTTCCACGGACGCGCGGATCGACAGCTCAAGCTGCGCGGCTTTCGCATCGAGCTGGGAGAGATCGAGGCCGTGCTGAGGGCGCATCCGGATGTCCGGGATGCCGTGGTCGAACCTCAATGGCTCGCGGGAGAGCGGCACCTCGTGGCCTACGTCATCCCCCGGGATGCCAACGCGGCGGATCCACGGCTGTCGCGCGGACTCAAGGACTTGCTGGTCGACACGCTTCCACCCCACATGGTCCCAAGGGAGTGGGTGGTGCTGGAGGCGTTCCCGCTGGGCGCCACCGGGAAGCTCGACCGGCGCGCTCTTCCTCCGCCTCCTTCACGAGCACAGGCCCCTGAAGCACCGCCTGGCACGGAGCGCGAGAAGGGGGTGGAGCGGATCTGGTGCCGGCTCCTCGGCGTGGAGCGGGTGGGCCGGCAGGAGGGCTTCTTCGAGGCGGGAGGGAACTCCCTGCTGCTCGCGCGCGTTCAGTCGGCGCTTGAGTCGGAGCTGGGGATCCGCTTGAGCATGGCCACGCTGTTCCAGTTCCCCACCATCGAATCCCTGGCGCGGCGGTTGGACGACGCGTCGGTGGAGCAGCCGGCCCGGATGCCGAGCGCACCCCGGAGCAGGAACTCCGAGCGTCCCGACCGCATCGCCATCATCGGCATGGCGGGCCGGTTCCCGGGCGCGCCCGACGTCCCCTCCCTGTGGACGCTGCTGGTGGAGGGCCGCGAAGGCCTGTCGCGGTTCAGCCCGGAGGAGCTGCTGGCGGCGGGCGTGGAGCCCCGGCTCCTGGAGGATCCCGCCTACGTGCACGCGGTGGGGCTCCTCGAAGAGACGGAGTCCTTCGACGCGGGCTTCTTCGGCTACAGCCCCCAGGATGCCCGGCTGATGGATCCGCAGCTCCGCGTGTTCCTGGAGTGCGCCTGGGAGGCACTTGAAGCCGCGGGCTACGACCCGAAGCGGTTGCCTGGGAGGGCAGGCGTCTTCGCGGGGGCAGGGCTGCCTCGCTACTGGCTGGATCAGGTCGTTCCTCACTCCCGCACCATGTCCGCCGTGGCCTCCGATTCGTATCGGTCCATCCTGGGCAATCCGTGGCAGTTCCTCGCCACGGTGACGGCGTATCAACTGGGCCTGCGCGGGCCCGCGCTCACGGTGCAGACGGCCTGCTCCACGTCGCTGGTAGCGGTCCACCAGGCCTGCCAGAGCCTGCGCTTGGGCGAGTGCGAGCTGGCGCTGGCGGGCGGTGTCTCCCTCTTCGCCTCCCGCCCCTCCGGCTATCTCTACGAGGAAGGCGGCATCGCGTCTCCGGATGGGCATTGCCGTCCCTTCGACGTGAAGGGGCAGGGCACGGTGCCCTCCAGCGGCGTGGGCCTCGTGGTGTTGAAGCGCCTGGAGCACGCGCTGCGCGACGGGGACTCCATCCACGCTGTCATCCGGGGCTCGGCCATCAACAACGACGGAAGCGACAAGGTCGGCTTCACCGCCCCGAGCGTGGAAGGACAGCGTGAAGTCATCCACCAGGCGCACGCGGCCGCCGGAGTGGATCCGCGACACATCACCTTCGTCGAAGCCCACGGGACGGCGACGCCGCTGGGGGATCCGCTGGAACTCCAGGCGCTGCGGCTGGCCTTCGGAGACCGTGGAGACACGGCGCCTCCCTGTGTCCTGGGGTCGCTCAAGAGCAACGTGGGCCACCTGGATTCAGCGGCCGGAGTGGCGGGGCTCATCAAGGCGACGCTGGCCTTGAAACACCGGTTCCTGCCCGGGACCGTCCACTTCGAACACGCGCATCCGGAGCTGGGGCTGGAGCGCGGGCCCTTCGTGGTGAGCCGGGAAGGGCGCCCGTGGACACCGCCCGCGGGGCTCCCGCGCCTCGCTGGCGTCAGCGCGTTTGGCATTGGGGGAACCAATGCCCACGTGGTCGTCGAAGAAGCGCCACCCGCGCCAGCGGCCTCCGAAGCGCGAGAGGAAGCGACGGTGCTGGTGGTGTCGGCCCGGAGCGAGGATGCGCTGGAGACGGCGACCGAGCGGCTCGCGGACCACCTGGAGCAACACCCGCCCCAGGCCCTGGCGGATCTCGCGTACACGCTGCAGGAGGGGAGGGCGGCCTTCGAGTACCGCCGGGCCGTCGTGTGCCAGGACCTCGCGGAGGCCACCGTGAAGCTCCGGTTGCGCGTTCCCGCGCGGCGCGTGGCGCCCCGTGCCCCGGAGGTGGTCTTCCTGTTCCCTGGCGGGGGCACGCAGGAGGTGGGCATGGGCGTGGCGTGGTACAGGCGCGCGCCGGTGTACCGCGAGGCCCTGGATCAATGCCTCGCGCTCTTCGGCCGGGACCTGGAGCGTGAGTTGCGCGGCGCGCTGTTCGCGGAGGAGGCGGGACGGGCGCACGCGGAAGAGGCCCTCCGAGCCCCCTCACTGGGCATGGCCGCCATCTTCTCCACGGAGTACGCGCTGTCGCGGCTGTTGGGCTCCTGGGGCATCCGTCCAGCGGCCCTGATGGGGCACAGCCTGGGCGAGTACACCGCCGCGTGTCTGGCCGGCGTCCTGTCGCTGGAAGAGGCGGTGGCCCTGGTCGGCCTGCGTGGCCGGCTCTGCGACGCCTTGCCACCTTCCGGGATGCTGGCTGTTCCGATGTCGCCCGGCGTGCTCGCGCAGGCGCTCGCTGCCGGACTGTCGCTGGCCGCCGTGAACGGGCCGGCACAGTGCGTGGTGTCGGGGACGCTGGATGCACTGGACACCTTCGCGGCGCGGCTGGATGCGAGGGGTGTGCGGTCGAAGCGACTGCCGCTCCCCGGCGGGTTCCATTCCGTGCTCGTGGAGCCGGTGATGAAGCCGCTCACGGCGCTGGCCGCGACGATGGACCCCAGGGCCCCGGTGATTCCCATCGTCTCCAACGTCACGGGAACCTGGCTGGGCGCGGACGACGCGCGCGACCCCGGATACTGGGCACGGCACCTGCGGCAGACCGTCCGGTTCTCCTCCGGGCTGGAGCTGCTGCTGGAAGACCGCGAGCGGATCTTCGTGGAGGTCGGCCCGGGAAGGACCCTCTCCACGCTGACCCTGCTGCATCCCCAGGTGGGCCAGGAGCGCCAGGTCCTGTCCACGCTCGGGGTGTCGCAGGGCCGGCGGGATCCTCCCGAGACCGATGAGCAGGCCCTGCTCGGCGCCGTGGGACAGCTCTGGACCGCGGGTGTCCCCGTGGACTGGAGCGCGATGCGGGATGAGGCGCCGAGGCGGCGGGTCCCACTGCCGACGTACCCCTTCGAGCGCCAGCGCTACTCCCTGGAGGAGCAGCCGTCCCGGGCCTCGCGGGAGCCCGTGCCCCGGCCCGCGACGGAGCGCCGGGACCTCGGGAGCGAGGAGGTGCGGGTGTTGGTGGAAGACCTCTGGAAGGAGCTGCTCGGGGTGGATGTGCTGACGCCCGACAGCCACTTCTTCGGGTCGGGGGGAACCTCCCTCCTGGTCGTGCAGCTCAACCGCGAGCTGAAGGCGCGGCTCTCCGTGCGCCTGTCGCTGCACGCGGTGTTGGAGCACCCGACCCTGGGGACGTTCGTGCAGGCCGTCCAGGACGCGCTGGAGCAGCTGGGCCGGCCCCCGCGGAAGCCTCCCGCGCTGCGGATGCAGCTCCAGGACGGGCGGCCTGATCAGACGCCCCTCTTCCTCGTGCAGCCCATTGGCGGAACGGTCTACACGTACCTGCCGCTGACGCGACAGCTGGGGCCTTCCAGGCCCGTCCATGCGTTCCGCGCGTCGGGGTTGGAGCCTGGAGAGGTGCTCTACCGGGACGTGCCGTCGATGGCGCGCCGGTACGTGGACGAGCTGCTGGAGTTCCAACCCCAGGGGCCCTACTGGCTGGGAGGGCACTCGTCGGGAGGCGTGGTCGCCTATGAGATGGGGGCCGTCCTGCTGGAGCGGGGACATCGCGTGGCGGGCGTCATCCAGATCGACACGGTGACGGTGGACGACTCACGCCGGCTGGGAATCAAGACCGTGGGGGATGTGCTCCAATTGATCGACGCCTTCCGGCGCATCTCGCCGCTCGTGGCGGAAGGCCTGCGGGCCGCGATGGAGACCGACCCGCGGCTGCGCGATGTGGTGCTCGCCACCAATGAGGCCCTCGCCTCGTACCTGCCGGGACGACACGCGGTCCCCCTGGTGTATCTGCGGGGCCAGGAGCGGGACACGGTCCTGGACGTGCATGCGGAGGCGTGGTGGCGGGCGCTGACGACCGGCAGCTTCCAGTTCCACGAGGTGCCCGGCAATCACTTCTCCGTCATGGAGCCGCCCTTCGTGACGGAGGTGGCGCGGATCATCGAGGACTGCCTGACGGCAGGGAAGGGAGCGCGGCGCGATGAGTTCGGATGAGCGTGCGAAGGACGGAGGCGACTGGAAGGTGGAGCTGGGGCAGCGCTTCGCCGCGTTCATCGACGCCTACGAACGCAGGAGCCTGGAGGCCCTGGGAGAGCTGTTCTGGCATGACGAGGACATCGTCGTGGTGGGCACCCACTCCAACCTCCACTTCGTCGGCTGGGCGCAGGTCGAGCACTCCTTCCACAGACAGTTCGAACACCTGCGCGACCTCCGCGTGACGCTGCGCTCCGAGCCGCGCTGGCACGGGGGCGCGCCGCCCTCCACGATGGCGTGTCTCACGGTGCCCGCGATGGACCTCACGGTGACGGCGGACGGCAAGCCCACCACCTTCACCGGGATCCGCGTGACCTGCGCATTCGAGCGCCGGGGAACCGCCTGGCGCATGGTCCAGATGCACTGGTCGCTGCCACGCGTGGAGGTGTTGGTCGACCACGGGGCGCCGTAGGCGTGCTCAACCCGGTGGCACGGGCGAGCGTCGCGGCGTGCCCAGCAGCTCCAGCGTGCGCACCGCCACGTCCGCCAGCGTGGAGGAGCACGGCATGCAGCCTCCACCACAGCACGAGGGCCAGTCGCCCTCCGGGTCCCGCAGCAGCGGGTACACGCACCCCCGAAGGGACTCCGGCAGCCCGGCGTCCTCGCAGGCCTGGCGCAGCGCCGCCTGCACGGTGGCATCCTTCACGTCCATCCCTCCTGCTTCCCAACCC
>NZ_RAWG01000220.1 GCF_003611735.1 Corallococcus sicarius
CCCCAATGATGCCGGCGTGGGTCCGGCCCCCGTGCCGCCCGCCGCCACGGCCCCCGTTCCGGGACGCATCACCCAGCGCTACTGGCTGGTGACGGAGCAGACGACCCCGGGGATGACGGACTTCGACATCGACGTGTACGTGAACTCGCGCTGGGTGCGTCGTTTGCGCAACAACGAGGAGCAGGTCGTCGTCGATATCACCGGTCAGTTGCGTCCCGGGCCGAACGCGGTGACGCTGATTGCCCGCAAGGTGGCGGGGGGAAGCCGGCGCAGCAATTCGCCCAACAACGTCTTCAAGGTGATCATCGGGGAAGGCAATGAGGGCGGTGGCAACGTGATGATTGACACGCCCCTCATCCGCTTCCAGAAGACGGCTGCGGACGCGCAGGACGCGACCGAGGAGTTCACCCTCACCACCCGCTGACACGGGGGGCGCGGGGAAGGGAGACGACGGTGTTCACCATCGACGAGCGCTACCGGGGGCTCCCCGCCAGTCGCGACCAGGTGCTCGCGCTGCACCTGTCCCTCAACGCGCCGCACGTGGCCATCCCCGGCAAGCAGGCGGGGCCGGCACAGGCCTTCGTGGTGGGGCTTCGCGGAGGGCAGGGCGCGGGCGTCTTCGTGTACCTGTACCTGGTGGAGGCGGGCGACTGCGCGGTGTACGTGTCCGGCCGGCGCATCCAGTCCGCGGACGAGCTGCGCGAGGACGAGGACGACGCGCTCGCGTTCGTGGAGTCGCTGGGCTTCATGATGGACAACGCGAACTGGCGCGCCGTGGCGCCCGCGCAGCAGGACGAGTGGCTCAAGACGCTCCCCGTCTTCTTCAAGGAGCCCACGCTCGTGCCCGCCGTGAAGGCCCGCGCCGAAGAGAAGCGCAACGTCGCCACCACCCTGGGCCGCTTCCTGGCCGCGTTCTGAACCTCCACCCCGGATTGGCACCCATGTTCCGCATCCCTTCCGCCTGCTGCCTCGCGTTCGTGCTCGCGTCCGCGGGCTGTGCGCACGTCCCCACGGAGAAGGAGCTTCGGAGTTCGGAGATCCACTACGACCTGGGCGTGCAGGCCCAGCAGCACGGCCATGTGCAGGACGCGCTCGCGGAGTACCAGAAGGCCCTGGATGCGAACCCGGACAACCCGGAGGCCCACAACGCGATGGGCATCCTGCTGCACCTGTCCTTCCGCCGGCTGGATGAGGCGTCAGCGCACTACGAGAAGGCCCTGAAGCTGCGGCCGACCTTCTCCGACGCGCGCAACAACCTGGGCAACCTGCGGTTGGACCAGGGCCGCTACGACGACGCCATCAAGCTGTACGAAGAGGCGCTCAACGACATGCAGTACCGCTTCGGCTTCTCCGCGCAGGGGAACCTGGGCTGGGCGCTCTACAAGAAGGGTGACACCGCGAACGCGCTGCAGAACATCAAGGCGGCGGTGACGACCAACCCGGAGTTCTGCATGGGCTTCCGGAACCTGGGCATCATCTACGACGAGACGGGCAAGACGGAGGAGGCCTGCCGGCAGTTCAGCCACTACCGTGAGAAGTGCCCCGAGGCGACGGAGGCCTACCACCGCGAGGGGGTGTGCCAGGCGAAGCTCGGGCAGGTGGACGCGGCGAAGAAGGCGTTCGCGGGCTGCGAGGCGAAGGCCCAGCCCAACGAGCAGGTGCTCAAGGACGATTGCCGCCAACTGCTGGAACACCTCTAGCCAGGGGCCCTGGGGACCGTGGATCACGTCGACTTCGGCAAATACCTCAGCCAGCAACGCGAGCTCCGCGGGCTGTCGCGCGAGGACGTCTCTCGGGAGACGAAGATCCCCCCCAGCCTCGTCGCGGCGCTGGAGGCGGGTCAGGTGGAGCGTCTGCCCGAGCGCGTGTTCGTGCTGAACTACATCCGCGCGTACGCGCAGGTCATCGGGCTGTCGCCAGAGGAAGCGGCGCTGCGCTACGAGGAGGTGGACCGGGCGGTGCCCGCGCCGTCGCCCGTGCAGCTCGAGAAGGAGCGGCGCAAGCGGGCGTACGTCATCCTGGCCGCGGTGCTGGCGGTGCTGCTCCTGGGCGCGCTCCTGTTCCTGGTGCTGACCGGGAAGCTTCCGTCGCCCCTGGCGCGTTGAAGGGGGATCATGGAGCGGTACGCCGATGACGCGTTCGTCCTGTCCACGGTCGACTACGGTGACGCCGACCGGATGGTGACGCTGCTGACGCGCGAGCATGGAAAGCTGACCGCGTTCGCCGCGGGAGCGCGCAAGAGCAAGCGGCGCTTCGCGGGGGCGCTGGAGCCGTTCATGCGGCTGCGCGTCCAGCTCGTGGAGACGCGCGGCTCCACGGTGCGTCTGGACTCCGCGGACATCGTCGCGGGCTTCTATGCGGCGCGGGAGGATCTGTCGCTCATCGCCCGGGCGCTGTACGCCGTGGAGCTGTGCCGCGAACTCACGCGCGAGCACGAACCGCAGCCGGAGCTGTTCCAGCTGATGGAGGGGTACCTTCAGCGCCTGGACGCGAAGGAGGCCGGGCCCACGTCGCTGCTCGCCTTCGAGCTGGCGGCACTGGCGCAGGCCGGGCTGATGCCCCGCTTCGACTCCTGCGCCCTGTGCGGCGGCGCGCCGGGAGAGCGGCCCCGGTTCGACCAGGGCCATGGCGGCGCGGTGTGCGAGCCCTGCGGCGGACGCGCGCGGGATTCGGTCGCGGTGCCGGTGGCGCTGCTGTCCGGGCTGCGCTCGCTGCAGGAGGGGGGGCGCACGCCGCTGCCCGCGGACCTCCGGGCCCGCGCGCGCGGGCTGCTCAACGTCTTCATCTCGCACCATCTGGGCCGGCGGCTCAAGAGCGTGGACTTCATGGCCCAGGTGGGCCTGGACTGAAGCGCGGTCCCGCACGTCGCGGGCGGAGAGCGTCATGCACGGGGCCGGACCGCTGGACGTGGTGTGTGTCGGCGAGACGCTGGTGGACTTCCTTCCCGTGGCCGGACGTGCCGCGCGGGTGCGGGACGTGGAGGCGTGGCGGCCCGCGCCCGGGGGCTCGCCGGCGAACGTCTCCGTGGGGCTTTCGCGGCTGGGCCTGCGCTCGGCGATGGTGGGCGTGGTGGGCTCGGATGAGTTCGGCCACTTCCTGCGCGACCGGCTGGCGGCGGAGGGCGTGGACGTGAGCCACCTGCGCCAGGTGGACCATGCGCGCACGGGCCTGCTGTTCGTGTCGCTGGATGCCCGGGGCGAGCGCAGCTTCACGTACTTCCGGACGCGTTCGGCGGAGTTCCTGCTGGACGCTTCGGATGTGGACGGGGACTTCGTGCGCGGCGCGAAGGTGCTGCACTGCGGCTCCAACTCGCTGGTGTTGCCGGAGGCACGCGAGGCCATGGTGCGGATGCTCACCCTGGCGCGCGACGCCGGGATGCTCGTGAGCTGTGATCCGAACCTGCGGCTCGAGGTGTGGCCCCAACCCGACGAGCTGCGAGCCCTCCTGGGGCGCATGCTGCCCCTGTGCACCGTGGTGAAGCTGTCCGAGGACGAGGTGGCCTTCGTGACCGGCGCGCGCACGCCCGAGGAGGCCTTGCGGCTCCTGGCGGATCAGGGCGTGCGGCTGCCCGTGGTGACGCTGGGAGAGCGGGGCGCGGTGTTCCTCTGGCGGGGAGAGGTCGTCCACGTCCCCGCGCCCCAGGTGACGGTGGTGGACACCACGGGCGCGGGAGATGGCTTCGTGTCCGCGATGCTGCAGGGGCTGGTGCGCTGGTACGGCGATGCGCGCTCGCTCGCGGAGGCGTCACGCGGGGACCTGGTCGCGCTGATGACGTTCGCCGCCAGCGTGGGGGCGCGGGTGGTGACGAAGCTGGGCGCGGTGGCGGCCCTTCCCCTGGCGGCGGAGGTCGAGGGCTTGATGCCCACGCGCCCCCCCGGCGTGGACGCCCCGGAGCGCATCGCGCGCTGAAGCGAAGCACTGCGCCCGGTCAGGCTGTCGTGCTTCACTGCGTCCTTCGTGGCCCACCATCCCGCCTGGGAGGGACCGATGAGCGACCCGCGAAATGAATCCTCCTCTGCCACTTCCTCAAGGGTCCGGGGACTCGAGCAGATCGACCGGCTGTCCGTGCCCCTGCCGCATGGCACCGAGGTGACGACGCGCGTGGAGCGCGTGGCCTCGGCGGGGCGCCGCATCCCGCAGGGCGTGGTGGGCCGCGTGGTCCGCGCGCATGACGGCGGCTTCGACGTGCAGATCGTCGGCGTGGGCGAGGTGTGGTTCGCGCGCGACGAACTGGTGCCCCGGCGCGTGGGCCAGGTCCAGTTCGCCCAGCGGCGCGAGGCGGCCTGGGGCGCGCTGCGACCCTGCGTCGTCTTGGAGACGCGCGTGGGCAGCCATGCCTGGGGGCTGGCGGACGCGCGCTCCGACGTGGACGTGCGCGGCGTGTTCGCGCTGCCGCTGCCGTGGACCCTGGGGCTGGCGCAGCCACCGCAGGACCTGGTGAGCGCGGATGGCAGCACCACGTACTGGGAGGTTCGCAAGACGGTGGAGCAGGCCCTGCGCGCGGATCCGAACACGCTCGAGACGCTGTTCGTCCCCGGTGCGACGGCGCTGGACGAGCTGGGCACGTGGATGCTGGAGGCGCGTGAGGCGTTCGTCTCCCGGGCCATCTTCGGCAGCTTCGGGCGCTATGCCATGAGCCAGCTCGACAAGCTCACGCGCAGCCAGCGGCTGGCCGAGCACCGCGACCTGCTGCTCGCGTGGCTGTGCGAGGAGCCCACGCCGGACCTGGACGTCGTGGCCCGACGGCTGGCCGCCGTGTCTCCCCGGACCGCGCCCACGCCCGAGGACGCGGTGCTCGCGGCGAAGACCTACGTGAAGCAGCTCTACCGCTCGCTCTGGGACCAGGGGCTGCTCGCGGCCAACGACTTCGCGGCGCTGACCGCGTACGCGCGCGGTGGTGGCCAGCGTCCTCCGTCCGCGCGGGAGCTGCGGCCGAAGAACGCCTACAACCTGCTGCGACTGGTGGCGCTGGCGACGGGCTGGCTGCGCGACGGAGTGCCCACCTTCGAGGCGACAGGGGCGTTGAAGGCGCGGCTGCTCGACATCAAGGGCGGGCAGGTGCCGCTGGAGGAGGTCCTGCGGGACGCCGAGGCGATGGCGCCGGAGCTGGAGGCCGCGCACCGGGAGAGCCGGTTGCCGGAGCATCCGGACTACGCCCGCGCGGACCGGTTGCTGCGGCGGGTGGGTGAAGAGGTCGCGCGGCGCTGGGTGCTGAAGTCGCCCGGACCGCTGGGACGTGATGCGCCGGAGGCTCCGGCGCTGGAAGGAGGGGCGGAATGAAGGGCACGATGACGGAGCATCAGCGCCGGATGGCGGACCGGGTGCTGGACGAGGAGTCGCGCCAGCGCGAGCACCTGGTCATCTCCCTCTCCGGTGCGCACGCGTATGGCTTCCCTTCGCCGGACAGCGACCTGGACCTCAAGTCCATCCACGTCGCGTCCACCGCCTCGCTCCTGGCGCTCCAGCCTCGGCACGTGCCCGCCGAACGGCTGGAGGTGCTGGAGGGCGTGGAGGTGGACTACTCGTCCAACGAACTGCAGCCCGTGCTGCTGGGCATCCTGCAGGGCAACGGCAACTACCTGGAGCGCGTGCTGGGGGCCATCCCCGTGCGGAGCCTTCCGGAGCTGGAGGCGCTGCGCCCCCATGTCCGCGCCGTGCTGTCGCGCCGCATCCACCGGCACTACCGGGGCTTCGCGCAGGGCCAGCTTCGCGAGTGGGAGAAGAGTGGCTTCCGCTCCGCGAAGAAATTGCTCTACGTGCTGCGCACCGCCCTCACCGGGGCGCACGCGCTGCGCACGGGCGAGGTGGAGACGGACGTCACCGTCCTCCTGGAGCCGTATGGCTTCAGCGAGGCCCATGCCCTGGTCGAGCAGAAGCTGCGGGGGGAGCGCAGCGAATTGCCCGAGGCGCTCAGCGAGCGCTGGCGGAGCGAGGTGGCGCGGGCCTTCGCCGTGCTCGACGCGGCGGAGGGCGCCTCCGTGCTCCCGCTGGAGCCTCCGGCCCCGGCCGTGGCCGCGCTCGAAGCGTGGCTGCTCGACGTGCGGCGGCAGCGGTTCGAGGCCTAACCCGCTTTCTCCGTTCTCCCCCTGCCGAAGCCGACCCCGCCGGGAGAGGTGGGGCAGGGGCCCCTGGAAGACGATCATCGACCTGGGGGACGGCGGCGGGTAACATCCCCGAGGCCATGGCTACGCAGGGAGGCGCCGCCGGAGAAGATCCCGACCGGGGGCGGCGCATCGGAAAATACGAGATCCTCACCCGACTCTCGATGGGCGGGATGGCGGAGCTGTTCCTCGCATTCACCTCGGGCCCCGGTGGCTTCCGCAAGTTCGTCGCGGTGAAGCAGATCCTCCCCGACATCAAGAAGGACGATCAGTTCGTCAAGATGTTCCTCGACGAGGCGCGCATCACCGCCGCCTTCTCGCACGCGAACATCGGACAGGTGTTCGACCTGGGCGAGGAGGACGGCGAGCTGTACCTCGCCATGGAGTTCCTGCCCGGCCAGAACCTGGAGCAGGTGGTGAAGATGGCGGCCAAGCGCAACTACGCGCTGCCGCTGGGCTTCAGTGCCCGCGTGATCCGCGACACCTGCCTGGGCCTGCACTACGCCCACCACTTCATGGATCCGTCGGGCCGTCCCGTGGCGGTGGTGCACCGGGACGTGTCGCCGAAGAACGTGATGCTCACCTACGACGGCGTCGTGAAGGTGATCGACTTCGGCATCGCCAAGGCGCGCGGCAAGCTGGGCCGCACGCAGGTGGGCACGGTGAAGGGGACCAGCGGCTACATGTCCCCGGAGCAGGTGCGTGGCCAGGCGCTGGATGGCCGCAGCGACCAGTTCTCCGCGGGCGTGATGCTGCATGAGCTGGTGGCCGGTCAGCGCCTGTTCAACGCGCCGGGCGAGGCCGCCGTGATGATGCAGATCGTGGACGGGGAGATTCCCGCGCCGCGCTCGCTCAACCCGGCGATCCCGGAGGCCCTGGAAGCGGTGGTGCTCAAGGCGCTGTCGCGGGACGCCGGGCAGCGCTTCGGCACCTGCCGGGAGCTGGCGCGCGCCATTGAGTCCACGCTGGGCTCCGAGCTGTTCGACGAAGACCAGATGACCGCCATCATGGGCGAGCTCTTCGAGGAGAAGCGTCAGAAGACGCGCACCCTCCTGGAACTGGCCAGCCGCGCCGAGGACGCCCGCGTCAGCGAGGCCGCCGGAGCGCTGCAGGCGGAGGAGGGCAGCGACACGGCCGCCGCCGCGGCCACCGCGCAGGTGCAGTCGCCGAAGCGACGCCTGACGACACCAAGAAGGCCCCCGTCAAGGGCGGCCGCAAGACGAAGGGGAGCTCCCCCGCGAACTGGGCCACCGAGTCTGCCACGGGCGACAAGGCCGTCGCCGCGAAGACCCCGTCCACGCCCGTGACGCCCCGGCCGGAGCCCTCGCAGCGTCCCCCGGAGCCGGTCACCACCGTCACGCAGACGCCGGACGTGGCGGAGGTGCTGGACACGACCACCTCGAAGGGTGCGGCGAAGGCGGGCCTGGGCTGGCTGACGCTCTACACGGTGCCGAAGAACGCGGCGGTGTTCGACGGCTCGACCCAGCTGGGCACGTCGCCGCTGACCAAGATTGCAATCCCGGTGGGCACGTACCGCCTGCGCGTGGTGGATCCGCAGGACCCGGGAGGGACGAGCAAGCTGTTGTCCGTTCCCATCCGTCCGGGCGAGCTGACGAAGCTGCAGATTCGACTGGCCGACCTCCCGCCCTACACGGAGTGATGGCCGTCCTTGACGCTCCTGGACCCCCTCACTAGGGTCCGCCGCGTTCCGCCTTCGACGCACTGCGAGAAGGACTCGCCATCCATGTACTTCCAGGACCTCATCCTCACGCTCCAGAAGCACTGGGCCGACCAGGGATGCATCGTCACCCAGTCGTACGACCTCGAGGTCGGCGCGGGCACGATGGCCCCGTACACGTTCCTGCACGCGCTCGGGCCCGAGCCGTGGAACGTCGCCTACGTGCAGCCCTCGCGTCGCCCCGCGGACGGCCGTTTCGGTGAGAACCCGAACCGCCTGTTCCAGCACCACCAGTTCCAGGTCATCCTCAAGCCCGCGCCCAAGAACGTCCAGGAGCTGTACCTGGAGTCCCTGCGGAAGATCGGCATGGACCCGATGGAGCACGACATCCGCTTCGTCGAGGACGACTGGGAGTCCCCCACGCTGGGTGCCTGGGGCCTGGGCTGGGAGGTGTGGTGCGACGGCATGGAGGTGACGCAGTTCACCTACTTCCAGCAGTGCGGCGGCTTCGACTGCCGCCCCGTGGCCGCGGAGCTGACGTACGGGCTGGAGCGCCTGACGACGTACCTGCAGAACGTGGAGAGCGTCTACGACATCGAGTGGGTCAAGGGCGTGAAGTACCGCGAGGTGTTCCACGCGAACGAAGTGGAGATGAGCAAGTACGCCCTCCACGAGTCGGATCCGCAGATGCTCTTCGCGCTGTTCGACGCGTACGAGAAGGAATGCAAGCGCCTCATCGAGCGCCACCTGCCGCTGCCCGCGTATGACTACGCGCTCAAGTGCAGCCACGCGTTCAACCTGCTGGACGCGCGCGGCGCCATCTCCGTCACCGAGCGCGCCAACTTCATCAAGCGCGTGCGCGACAACGCGCGCCTGTGCGCGGAGGGCTACCTGCAGATGCGCGAGCGGCTGGGCTTCCCGCTGACGAAGACGCCGTGGACGGTGGGGGAGCAGCCGCCGGTGCTGGAGGGCAAGCCCGCCAGCGACTACTGGAAGACGGTGACGCTCAACAAGCCCGTGGAGAAGAAGGAGAAGACGGACAAGACGGAGGTGGCCCGTGGCGCGTGATCTGCTCCTGGAAATCGGTGCCGAGGAGATCCCGGCGTCGTTCATCGTGCCCGCGCTGGAGGACCTGAAGCGCGTGCTCGCCGAGCGCATGGCCGACGCGCGCCTGAAGCACGGCGACGTGCGCACGTTCGGAACGCCGCGCCGGCTGGCCGTCCTCGTGCGCGACGTGGCGGACGCGGGCGAGGACGTGACGAAGGAGGTGCTGGGGCCCAGCGCCAAGGCCGCCTTCGACGCGCAGGGCAAGCCCACCAAGGCGGCGGAGAAGTTCGCCGAGGGGCTCAAGCTTTCGGTGGAAGCGCTCGGCCGCACGACGACGGCCAAGGGCGAGTACGTGTCCGCGCGCGTGGAGGAGAAGGGCCGTCCGGCGGACGCCATCCTCCAGGACGCGCTGCACACCGCGGTGCACGGCATCAACTTCCGCAAGTCCATGCGCTGGGGTGACGTGGACACGGCCTTCGCGCGCCCGGTGCAGTGGCTGGTGGCGCTGCTGGGCGACACGGAGCTGCCGGTGGTGCTCGGCGACGTGAAGAGCGGGCGGACCACCTACGGCCACCGCTTCCTCGCGCCCGGCCCCATCCTGCTGAAGGCGCCCACGGACTACGAGTCCGCGCTGGAGAAGGCGCACGTGCTGGCGGACATCGGCAAGCGCCGCGCGGCGCTCGTGCAGAAGGTGACCGCCGCGGCGAAGAAGGCGGGCGGCCAGCTCCTGGAGGACGAGGGGCTGGTGGACCAGGTGACGAACCTGGTGGAGCTGCCGAGCCCCGTGGTGGGCAGCTTCGACGAGCGCCACCTGGACCTGCCGCCGGAGGTGCTGGTGCAGGAGATGAAGAGCCACCAGCGCTACTTCTCGCTGCTGGACGGGCAGGGGAAGCTGCTGCCGAAGTTCATCGCCGTGTCCAACACGCCGGTGCGCGACGAGCAGCTGTCCCTGCGCGGCTATGAGCGCGTGCTGCGGGCGCGGCTCGCGGACGGGCGCTTCTTCTTCGACGAGGACCGCAAGACGCCGCTGGGCGACCGCGTGGAGAAGCTGGGCCGCGTGATGTGGCAGAACCAGCTGGGCACGTACCTGGAGAAGGTGGAGCGCTTCCGCTCGCTCGCGGGCTGGCTCGCGCAGCACGCGGACAGGGCAGGGGAGGCGGCCACGGTGGAGCGCGCCGCCACGCTGTCCAAGGCGGACCTCGTCACCGGCATGGTGGGTGAGTTCCCGGAGCTCCAGGGCGTCATGGGCCGCGAGTACGCGCGCGCCAGCGGCGAGCCGGACGCGGTGGCGCTCGCCATCTCCGAGCACTACCTGCCCCGGGGCGCCGAGGACGCGCTGCCGACCCAGGACGCGGGCGCGCTCATCGGCCTGGCGGACCGGTTGGACTCGCTGTGCGGCATCTTCGCCATTGGCAAGGCCCCGTCGGGTGCGGCGGATCCGTTCGCGCTGCGCCGCTCGTGCCTGGCCATCATCCGCATCGTGCTGGGGCGCGGCTACCGCTTCAGCCTGTCGGCCGCGGTGGACGAGGCGCTGCGCCTGCTGGCGCCGAAGCTCGCCAACGTGAAGCGCAAGCCGGGGGAGGCCGCGCCGCGCGAGCAGGTGCTGGAGTTCTTCCGCGGCCGCCTCAAGGCGCTGTGGGGGGAGCAGCACCGCACGGACGTGGTGGAGGCGGTGCTGGCCGTGGGCTTCGACGACCTGGTCGCCGCGAAGAAGCGCCTGGAGGCGCTGAGCCCGCTGGTGGGCCACTCGGACTTCCAGCCGCTCGCGGCGGCCTTCAAGCGCGTGGTCAACATCGTGGAGAAGCAGGGCAAGGACGTGGCCGGCGGACAGACCAACCCGCAGCGCTTCACGGACGAGCCCGAGCGCAACCTCCACACCGCCTTCACCCAGGCGCGCGACAAGGTGGGCCAGCACGTGCGCGCGGACGACTTCGCCGGAGCCCTGCGCGAAATCACCGGCCTGAAGCCCGCCGTGGACACCTTCTTCGACAAGGTGATGGTCATGGCCGAGGACAAGGACCTGCGGGAGAACCGCATCCGGTTCCTCACGGAGATTGGCGCCCTGTTCAACCAGGTGGCGGACTTCTCCAAGATCCAGGCCGAGGTCGCCGCCGCCGCCGCCTGATGCCCTGACGGCCGCTGGAGCGCCGGAGCGCGCCCGCCCCCCTGCCAGGGGGGCGGGACGCGTTGCCCGGAGGGATGCCTGGGTGTCGGCGGGCGGGCGTCCGGGAATAGGAAGAACCCTATTCAGTTGCCCGGGGCAGCGCGGCGTTCCTACACTCCGCCCCCCTCTGATGCGCCTCCCCTTCCTGACCTCCGCGCTGTTGTTCGTCACGGCGTGTTCGACTGAATCCGAACCGAACCCGCCCCCGTCCACCCGCTTCGTGTACCCCAGTGGGGTGGCGTTCTGGCGCCCACCCACGGCTGGCGGACCCGCGGCGAGCAACGGCTACCTCTTCGTCGCGAACGCGAACTTCGACAACTGCTACGACTCCGGCTCGGTGGTCGCGCTCAACCTGGACGCGCTGAGCGCGCAGGCGGACGGCCAGTCCGTCTCCGTGCCCCGGCTGGGCAGCGCCGTGCCCGCGAGCCCGCTCGTCTTCGAGGACCTGTCCACGTCCGGCGACTCGCTGGTGCAGATCCGCAGCTTCGCGGGGGACATGGCCCTGTGGGTCAACCCGGGCAGCGGGCTGCCCCGCCTGTTCGTCCCCTCGCGCGCGGAGGGCAATGACCTGCACGCGGTGGACGTCTCCCTGGGCGCCAACGGCGCGCCGGTCCTCCGCTGCGTGCAGGGCGGCGTGGACTGCCGCGAGGGCTCGCTGTCGCTCACGAACGACATCCCGGAGTCGCTGCGCGAGGAGGGCCGCACGGATCCGCCGCGCGCGCCGTCGCCCATCGGCGTGACGGTGGATGACGCGAGCGGCACGCTGTACGTGACGCACTCGGAGGCGGCGGACTCGCCCGCGAGGTCCAGCACCAACTTCGAGAACTACCTCGTCACGCTGAAGACGGACAACCCCACCCGCGACACCCTGGGCTTCATCCCGCTGTCGCCCACCGGCTACGCGTACGGCGGCTCGGATTCGACCACCGTGGGCGCGGGGTACATCTACGTGACGGGCCGCAACTTCGTGGAAGGCACCAACGGCACGGTGGCGGCGAACTTCGTGCTGCGGCTGGTGGACAAGAACGTGCCCGGGACCGTCCTGGAGCCCAACCTGTCGAGCGTGTACGGCATCCGTGAGGCGCGCGCGGCCCGGGTGGTGTCCCGGCCGGTGACGGCCGCGGAGCTCGCGGCCCGTCCCAACCTCGTGCGCGAGCGGCTGTACATGCTGGCGCGGGGCCCGGACACGCTGCTCACGCTCGACTTCGAATACGAAGCGGTGCCCGGCGGCGCGGCCACCACGCCCTTCTTCCGGGTGGCCTCCGCGGTGCCCATGCCCGACGGCGTCAGTGACATGCAGCTCATCAGCCGGCAGGCGCCGCCCAACGACGCCAACACGAACATCCTCGCGGTGACGAGCACCGGTGACAGCGCGGTGTCCCTCTACGACGAGGCGCTGGGGCAGGTCGTCGCCCAGGTGCCGCTCGTCAACTCGCAGAACCAGACCAGCAACCCGTCGCAGGCCTTCGGGCTGACGGTGGACAACCCGCCCGGCGCGAACGCGGCGCGACTGTTCGTGACCAACTTCGGAGACGGGCAGGTGGCCATCGTGGACATCCCCGACCTCACCCGTCCCCAGGACGCGAAGCTGACGGCGCGGCTCGGCACGCAGCAGCAGAGGGATCCGAACCAGGGCACCAGCGTGTGCCAGGAGAACCAACCTTGAAGCGCGGCATCCCTGCTGCCCTGTTGTTGAGCGCCTCTGGCTTGCTGGGCGCCTGCTCCGACACCACCACCACGGCGGGCGCCGCCGGCCTGGCCGGCACCTACGACGTGGTGTTGTCCAACAACCTCGTCTTCGTCACCTCGCAGGACCGGGACGAACTGCGCGTGCTGGACCTGGAGCGCACCCCGCGCGAGTTCATCCCCGCGCCCAACCCGCTGGAGCCGCTGGCCATCCCCGTCATCGCGCGGCCCGACGCGCTCACCCGCGACGTGGGCTACGACGCGCAAGGCAACGACGTCGCCGGCCCGTACATCTACGCCCGCAGCTCCGGGGGCCGGGATATCTCCGTGGTGGCCGCGGACCGCGCGCGCCTCAACGAGGTGACGCGCCTGTCCACCGGCCAGCTCATCACCGCCTTCACCGCGCACGGCCCGGTGTCCGAAACGGCTCCGAGCGTCCTGTTCTACGCGCTCCAGACGCGCCCGGAGGCCGCCGAGCAGCTCTGCGGTCCCTTCGGGGGCGGGGTGGTGATGCGCCAGGACCTCCCCGGTCCGGAGAACTTCGACGCCGCGGCGCTGCCGCCCGCGTTGCCCGTCTTCTGCCTGCGGCCCGCGGACACGGTGCTGTCCATGATCGTCCTGCCGGTGAAGGCGGGCGTGACGGAGTCGCTGGTGCTCGCCATCCGCAACGTGACGGGCACCAGCCGGCTGGTGCGCGCCGTGGCGGACGGCGGCTCGGTGGAGATCCCCTACAAGCGGCCGCGCCCGGTGCCCTTCTCGGTGCCGGACTACGCGGACCTGGTGGACATCCCGGCGCGGTTCGTCACCACGCACCCGACGTTCATTCCGTCCTCCGGTCAGGAGAACGACCGCGTGCGCGAGGGACGGTATGTGTACGTGGTGCTCGATGAGCTGACGTGCGCCTCGACGGATTGCGAGGGCGTCATCGCGCTCGACAACGGGCCGGGGCAGACGCTGTCCCCGACGCCGGTGCTCGCCCGCGACGCCTCCGGCACGCCCATGCTGACGCTGCGGCCGTCCCAGGGCCTGCCCACGGGGCTCACCCTGCGTCCGGACCTGGAGGTCCGCCAGGTGTTGGGGGACGGGACGGTCCGCATCGGACGCGTCCCGCTGCTGGGGATCATGCCGTCGTCCAGCGGGGAGATCACCCTGTTCCGCGCCGACGAGCGGCGGACGTTCAACCTGGACCGCGTTCCCAAGCCGGCGGATCCGAACAACTCCGAGACAGTGGATCAGCGCGCGGCGGTGGCGGTGGAGCTGCGCGACGGCAACGAGAATGTCCGCGCGGCCCAGTTCCAGAGCATCATCGTGAGTCAGACGGGCGTGAACCAGAAGCCCTGCCCTCCGAATGCGGCGGTGACCAACGCCACGGTCAATGTCTGTGACGGGACGCTGCCCTCCGGGACCTACCGCTTCGTCTTCCAGGGCGTCCTGCCAGGCCTGCTGGACCTGGTGCGCGACGTCAGCGTGGAGGATCCGCCCTTCCTGGTGGAGACCTCCCTGGCCACGTCCCGGGGGGTGATGCCGGGTGACACCATCGTGCTGGCGAACAACGTGGGCGCCTGCCCGCAGAACATCAAGGTGCTGCGCCTGGAGGACCAGGGCGACGGCCGCACCCGGCTCCTGCCGGACCTGGCGGACCCGGACACGCTCACCGCGCTGACGGACTGCGCCACGTACGCCAACTTCTCCGTGCGCGCCGGGCCCCTCGCGAAGCCCTACGTGCTCTACGCGGGCCTGGAGACCAGCGACAGCTATGTGCAGCGGCTGGCGGTGGGCGAGCCGTACACGGTGTCCACCCAGTTGGATTATTACTACCACGTGGACAACTTCGACCTCGGGCGGCTCCCGCCGGCGCCGCCGGATCCGCTGCCGGAGCCGACCTTCGCTCAGGCGCCGCTGACGCTCACGCTGACGGCGGTGTTCGGGGATGCGCAACGGCTCAACCCTGGCGACCGCTACCTGGTGGTGTTGCAGCCGCGCTTCCGCCGCTTCGTCTTCAAGGTGGACACGCGCGACACGAGCAACCTGGCGGCCTACCGCCTGCCCGGCACCGTGGTCGCCACGAACGTCGGGAGCGGCGAAGCCGCCTCCAGCCTCGCCTATATCGCCTATCCTTCCGCGGACGGCCTGCTCCAGTTCGCCCTGGAGCAGATCACCGACAACGCGGACAACTTCCAGTTTGTCCGGGCCTTCCAGTAACTGGGCGGTCCGGACCGGCTCTGTTATCGTCCCCCACGGTCAGCATTTCCCGAGCCAAGAACGATGATCGATCAGAACTCCCGTCCCGCACGCAAGGTCGGCATCGCCGAGCACCTGTGGGAGACGTACGAAGAGATGGCCCAGCAGATGGGGTCGGATCGCGACGCGCTCATCAACCAGGCGCTCTTCATGTTCGCGCGCCTCAACGGCTTCATCGACGTGAAGGCGAAGGCGGAGCCGTCGGTGGCGGCGGTGCCGTCGCCCACGCCCTCGCCGCGTCCGGCTTCCCCGCCGCCTGCCGCGGCCGCGTCGTCCAAGGGTGCGCCGCCGGTGCTCGCGCCCGCGCGCGCTGAAGCCGCGTCCTCCCGGCCCGCCGCGCGCAACACGGCCGAGGAGCGCCCGTCCTCCAACGGCCTGGACAATGATCCGGTGCGCCGCGAAGTGGCCGAGCGCGTCCTGGAGACGGCCGCGGAGCTGGAGCGGCTCATCAAGGGCAAGAACGAGCCGCCCCCTCCGTCCGCCGACGACATGATCGAGGACGAGGAGGAGCCCCTGCCCGAGCAGGAGGATCCGCCGCTCGAGGACGAGTTGGAGGACGAACCTGCGGAGGAGGCCGACGAGGAGCCCGCGGAGGAGGCCGACGAGGAGGAGGGCGCGTCGCTCTACCTGGTCACCGAATCCGGTGAGCAGGAGAAGATCATCAAGGACCGCTACGTCATCGGCCGTGGCAAGCACTGCGACTTCGTCATCAACTCCGGCAAGGTGTCGCGCGAGCACGCCGTCATCGCCCGCGATGGCAGCGACTTCTACATCGAGGACCTCGGCTCCTCGAACGGGACCTGGTTCAACAAGCAGCGCATCAAGCGCCGCAAGGTTGAAGACGGGGACGAGTACTTCATCTGCAGCGAGAAGATCCGCCTCGTCATCCACTGATGACGCGCTGCCCCTCCGTCCGATGGCCGTGTTGAGCATTTGACGGGCTGCGGCCCTCCCTGGTTTGATGAGGGTCGCCTGCCCGACAAGGGGACAGGTGCCGAATGACACCTGTTCAGCTCGCGCTGTGGACGATTCTGGGAGTGGCCCTGGTGATTGCGGTGGTGACCGACGTGCTGCGCCGGCTCATCCCCAATGCCGTGACCTATCCGCTCATCGTGCTGGGGCTCGGGGTGCGCGGGTG
>NZ_RAWG01000221.1 GCF_003611735.1 Corallococcus sicarius
CGCCCCCGCCACCCCTGCCGAACCCTCGAACGGTCCGAGCTCCATACCGACCTCCCATCCACTTCTGGCGCCGGAACGGACACCCGGTTTCGGGTCCCTCCGTCGGCGCAGTCCTTCCCCCTCACCAGTGCCGGAGCCCACGCCCCGCCCACACCTTGCAGTCCAATCACACATTTCCAGGATAACGCCAAGAAATACCGGCAACACCGGAAGTACCGGACATTATCCAGGAGTGTACAGAAACCTAATGGGTGGGCCGCCCGGCTGTTTCCTGGAAGTTGAGAGGACGGGAGACTGGCGGCTCAGTCGGACAGGACGGCCTGGGCGGCGGCGACGCCGGTGCCGGACGCGGTGGCGCGGTGGCCTCCAGCCTGGAGGGCGCGCTCGATGGCGCCCACGGTGGCGAGCACGTCCGCGGCGGTGACGCGGTTCATGTGGCCCACGCGGAAGTAGCGCGTCTTCAGCTCCGGGTGGAGGCCTCCGGCGATGGCCACGCCCTGGGCCTTCACGCGGCCGACGAGCGAGGCGTCCATGCCGTCCGGGTAGTACAGGGCGCTCAGGGTGTTGGCGGCGACGGCTTCGGACGTGGGGAGCATGCGCAGGCCCATGGCGCTCCACGCGGCGCGGAAGGCGCGGGCCATGCGGCGGTGGCGTTCGAAGCGGGCCTCCAGCCCTTCAGCGAGAATCTGTCCCAGGCTCACGTCCAGCGCGCGGATGAGGGACGTGGGGGGCGTGGCGAAGTAGGCGGGCTTGCCGGCTTCGTAGGCCTCCATCACCGGCAGCCACTCCGCCCAGTCCGGGTACACGCTGGCCACGGGCACCTTGCGCTGGCGCCACGCCTCCAGCGCGCGCGGGCTCACCGTCAGGAGCGCCAGGCCCGGCGGCACGCCCACCGCCTTCTGGCTGGCGGTGAGGTACACGTCCGCGCCCCACGCGTCCTGGTGGAAGGGCTCGCCCGCGGTGGCGCACACGCCGTCCACCACCGCGAGCACGCCGTGCCGGCGCGCGGCCTTCACCAGCGACTCCACGGGGGCCAGCACCGCGGTGGAGGTGTCCACGTGGGTGACGGTCATCAGCTTGAAGGGGCCCTTCCGCAGCTCCGCCTCCACCTGGGCCGCGTCCGGCGCGCCGCCCAGGGGCGCGCGCACGTGCGTCACCTTCGCGCCGTGGCGCTCCAGGATGAAGGCCATGCGGTCGCTGAAGTAGCCGGTGTTCACCACCAGCGCGCGGTCGCCCGGCTCGGTGAGGTTGGCCACCGCCAGCTCCATCGCCAGGGTGCCGCTGCCGGAGACGACGAAGGGCTGCGCGCCGGGCGCGAGTGAAATCTCCCGCAGGCGCTTCAAGGCCCGGCCAAAGGTGGCGATGAAGTCCGCGTCCAGGTGCCCGGGCACCGGCGCCGCCAGCGCCGCCAACACGTCAGCGTCCACGTCCACCGGACCGGGAATCATCAACAGGTCTCTCACGGCGACACACCCTCCTTGGGGCACCCTCCAGGGGCGGAAGGGGCAGGCCCCACTGTGGCCAGCGCGGCCCCGCCTTGTCCACGGCCGCGAGCCTCCCGCGAGCCACGGCGCACGCCGGGTGGACACCGTGAAAAGGAAGACGCCGGAGCCCCCCGTGTGACTGGGGAGACTCCGGCGTCAGGAGCTGAAGGGACTGCGAGAGCGGCTGACTAGCGGTACTGCGCCGTCAGGGTGTCCGCGCGGGCCGACTGGCCGGGGCTGAACCGGTCCATGCAGGCGTCGTCGGTGTAGTCCATGAAGTTCAGGATGGGGTCCGCGCCGTCGCCCGCGCAGGTGTCGCGGCCCGTCGGGCAACCAAACGCGGCCGAGGCCTCCGGAGGCGTGTCGCTGACCGAGTCGCCAGGGGCGGCGCAGCCACCCTGGAACGTGTGGTACAGGCCCACCCAGTGGCCGACCTCGTGCGTGCCCGTGTCACCCAGGTTGTACGGGGACGCGGTGCCGCCGGGGACGCTGCTGTAGAGGAGGACCACGCCGTCCATGGACGGCTGACGCGCGTAGTTGGAGGGGAACGTCGCCCAGCCCAGCAGGCCGCCGCCGAGGTTCGCCGTGTAGATGTTCAGCGACTCCTTGCCACCCTTGCGCAGCGCGGCCTTCATCTTCTTCTCCGCCGCGGAGCCGCTGTTCAGGTTGTACCAGGTGCTGTTCGTCGTGCGGTCCGTGCCCGCCAGCGTGAACTTGAACGGCGTGTTCGCGAACGCCGCGTTCAGCACGTTCATCTGCGCGGTGATCTGCGAGTCCGGGATGTCGCCGTTCGCGATGCCCGTGCCCTTGTTGATGACGTGGAAGTACGTGGGCACGTTCACCGAGCCCACCGCGCGCTTCGCCTGCACACGGCCCGCGATGGCCGCTTCGATCTCCGCCTTCTCAGCCGCGGACGGCTCGATGGTGGCACAGCCGCGGTGCGGGAGGGCCTCCTGCGTCGGCGCGGCCGTCTCCGCCGGGGCCTGCTCTTCGGGCGCCGGGGCGCTGCTGCTGCAACCCGCCAGGGACATCAGCGTGCCAAGGACCACCGCGACACGACCACTGCGCTGCGCGACGTTACGAAGCATGTTTTCCCAACTCCTCGGAAAAGTGGGGAGACGGAAATACACCCATGAAACAGCGGAAGTCAACCCATGCTGAAAAATTGCAATCCCAGCAAACCCAGTTGACCCCCAACAGGTTGTCCGTGGGCGAGGTGACGGGGCGTATGTGTTTCACGCCGGAAATGGACGACGCCGGGGCCCCCGTGAATGGGAGACCTCCGGCGTCAGGAAACGGCCACAGCGATGGAAGCGCCGAAGAAGGCGCGGCCGGCTAGCGGTACGACAGCGTCAGGCTGTCCGCGCGGGTCGACTGGCCCGCGGTGAACGTGTTCATGCAGCTGTCGTCGGAGTAGTCCATGAAGTTGTAGATGGGGTCCACGCCGCCACCGGAGCAGGTGTCACGGCCGACGGGGCAGCCGTACGCGGGCGAGGCCTCCGGAGGCGTGTCGCTGACCGAGTCGCCCGGGCTGGCACAGCCACCCTGGAACGTGTGGTACAGGCCCACCCAGTGACCGACTTCGTGCGTGCCGGTGTCGCCCAGGTTGTACGGGGACGCGGTGCCGCCGGGGACGCTGCTGTACAGCATCACGACGCCGTCCATCTTGGGGTTGCTGGCGTAGCTGGAGGGGAACGTCGCCCAGCCCAGCAGGCCGCCGCTGAGGTTCGCCGTGTAGATGTTCAGCGACTCCTTGCCACCCTTGCGCAGCGCGTTCTTCATGTTGCGCTCGTTGGTGCTGCCCTGCGCCAGGTTGTACCAGGAGCTGTTCGTCGTACGGTCCGTGCCCGCCAGCGTGAAGCGGAACGGCGTGTTCGCGTACGCCGCGTTCAGCACGTTCATCTGCGCGGTGATCTGCGAGGCCGGGATGTCGCCGTTGGCGATGCCCGTGCCCTTGTTGATGACGTGGAAGTACGTGGGCACGTTCACCGAGCCCACCGCGCGCATCGCCTGCACGCGACCCGAGAGCATGGCTTCAATCTCCAGCTTCTCATCCGCGGACGGCTCGATGGTGGCACAGCCGCGGTGCGGCAGGGCCTCCTGCGTCGGCGCGGCCGTCTCCACCGGGGCCTGCTCTTCGGGCGCCGGGGCGCTGCTGTTGCAACCCGCCAGGGACATCAGCGTGCCAAGGACCACCGCGACACGGCCACCGCGCTGCGCGACGTTACGAAGCATTTCCCAGCTCCTCGAAAAAGTGGGGAGACGGAAATACGCCTTGCATGACTTGAAAGTCAATGGACCGGCATTCACCGAAATATTCGCAAATCCGTATGGGCTCCCAGGGTGTCCCCCGCAGTGAAACAGGGGTTGTCTGGCTTACCCACGGGTCACTTCGTACCGCTGGATTTCAGGGTGTGGGCGAGGGGCTCGTGGGCGCGGGAGTCTCGGGAGGCGCGGGAGGCTCGGCGGGCGTCAGCGGCGCGGGCGCTGTCTGGGGTTTGCCCACCTGGTCCAGGGATTCGTGATTGCTGACGGAGAAGCGCACCAGCGCGCGGAGGATGCGATTGCGCTTCACGTTGCCCAGCACCTCGCGCAGGTCGTCGTAGACGGTGGGGTCGGAGACGAGCGCGCCCAGGGTGCCGTCGCCCTTGGCCACGGTGGCGGTGATCTGCTTGATGTCCGCCGCCGCGCTGCCCAGGTCCGCGAACATGCCCTTCGCGTCGCCGTAGACGAGCTGGTGCACTGCGCCATTGGGGCTCTTCTTCGCGTCTTCAATCAGGCCCGCGAGCTGGCCCGCGGCCTCGCCCAGCTGTTGCAGGGCCACCGCGCCGTCCTGGCCGTAGATGAGCGCGTGCGCGGTGCCGTCGCCGCGGCGGACTTCACCGAGGATGGCCTCCACATGGCCCAGCGCGCCATCCATGCGCTTCGCGGCGCCCGACGCGTTGGCGAGCAGGGTGTTCACCTCCTGGCCCGTGCGCTTGTCGTAGATGAGGGCGTGCAGCGCGCCGTCGCCCTTCTCCACCTCTTCCATGATGGCGCGCAGCGACGCGACGCTCTTGGCCAGGTCGCGCGACAGCTCCGGGTTCGCGTAGACCTTGACGGCGTCCTTGAGGGACTCGCTGATGGCGACGGAGTTCTCCATCACCTGGCTGGCGCTGCTCATGAGCTTGGACAGGTCCCCGCCGCTGCTGGACTTGACGACGCCGCCGGGGGGCACGGCCGGCTGGTCCGCGCTGCCCAGGGAGATGTCCACCGCCTTGTCGCCCAGGACGCCCATGCTGGTGAGCTTCGCCACGGAGTCCGCGCGAACGCGGTCCGAGTAGGCGCTGGCGACCTGGAACTGCACCTCCAGGCGGCTGTCCTTCAGGTCCGGGGAGAAGGTCACGCCGTTGACGCGGCCCACCTTGAGGCCGCCAATCCAGACGGGGGACTGGTCGCTCAGGCCGTCCACGCTGTTGAAGTAGGCGCGGAAGACGACCTGACGCTGGAAGAGGTTCGACTCGCGTCCGATGAAGAAGACGACGACGCCGGCCACTGCAAGGCCGACGGCGACGAAGACGCCCGCGCGCACGGCGAGGCGCTTCTCCTTCGAGGTGGTCGTGAAGAGACTCATGGTGTTCCTCGGGGGTTCAGCTCCAGGCGGCGCGCGTCCAGGAAGGCCCGCACCTCCGGCACCGTGGAGCGGCGCATCTCTTCAGGGGTGCCCACCTGGACGATTCTACGGTTGGCCAGCATGGCCATCCGGTCCGCGAGCACGAAGGCGCTCACCATGTCGTGCGTGACGACGATGGAGGTGGCGCCCAGCCGCTGTTTCATGGAGTCAATCAACTCGTTGATGGTCTGCGTGGTGACGGGGTCCAGGCCCGTCGTCGGCTCATCCCAGAGGATGACCTCCGCGTCGGTGGCGATGGCGCGCGCCAGGCCCACGCGCTTGCGCATGCCACCGGACAGGTCCGACGGCATCAGCTTCTCCGTGTTGGGCAGGTCCACCAGCTCCAGCTTCTCCGCCACGCGCTTGCGCACCTCCGCGGCCGACAGCTTCGGGAAGTGTTCGCGCAGCGGGTACGCCACGTTCTCCCCGACGCTGAGCGAGTCGAAGAGGGCCGCGCCCTGGAACACCATGGCCACGTGCTTCCTGACCTCCAGGAACTGCTCCTCGGAGAAGCGTGAGACGTCGTAGCCCTCGAAGAGGACGCGGCCGCCGTCCGGGTGCATCAGGCCGATGAGACACTTGAGCAGCACGCTCTTGCCCACGCCGGAGCCGCCGAGGACGACCAGGGTCTCCCCCGCGCGCACGTCCAGGTCCACGCCGTCGTAGATGCGCTTGGCGCCGAACTGTTTGACGAGCCCGTCGAAGCGGATGAGCTCCTCGCCCGGGGTGGGCTTGCGGAACTCGAACGGGGCGGGCGGGTCGACGTGAGGGGTGCGCGACTTGCGCGGGGTCCGGGACGGCTTCATTCGGGCTTCACTCAGAAGTAGAGCGTGATTTTCGTGATGAAGAAGTCCGACAGGCACACGGACACGGAGGTGATGGCCACCGTCTGGGTGGTGGCGCGGCCCACGCCTTCGGTGCCGCCCTCCACCGCGAGCCCCTTGAAGCAGCCGACCAGCCCGATGATGAGCCCGAACACCGCGCCCTTGATGACGCCGGACAGGAAGTCGCCCATCAGCACCGCGTCCAGCGCGCCCTGGAAGAACTGATCCAGGGAGATGCCGTACTGGGAGCGCACGACGAGCGCGCCGCCAATCAGGCCCACCACGTCGGAGAACACGGTGAGCACGGGCATGACGATGAGGCACGCGAACACGCGCGGCACCACGAGCTTGCGCAGCGGGTCCGCGCCGAGCGCGCGGATGGCGTCCACCTGCTCCGTCACGGTCATGGAGCCCAGCTCCGCGGCGATGCCGGACCCGATGCGCGCGCCCACGGTGAGGGCGGTGAGCACGGGGGCCAGCTCCCGGAACAGCGTGAGGATGACGACGCGGCCCACGGTGTACTGCACGCCGAAGCGGGCGAGGAAGTAGCCGAACTGCAGGGAGATGACGAGGCCGGCGAAGGTGGCGGTGAGCAGCGCGATGGGCAGCGAGCGCACGCCCAGGGACTCGGTGTGGAAGATGAGCCCGGCCACGTCATACGGGGGGCGCACGGCGCGGCTGAACACCTGGCCCGTCATCACGGACAGCGCGCCCAGCGACTCCATGCGCTCCTTGAGCCGCTCCTTGAGGGTGGGGCCGGAGGGGCTGGGGGGTTCGGGCATCATTGCAGGCGCTCCGCGTGGAAGCCGGAGACGAGGCTCTCGAAGTCGGCCATGCGTGCTTCGGCGGCGCCCACGGGGGACACGTAGCTGAAGTCGAAGACGCAGTTGTCCTTCTTGACGACGACGAGTTCCAGCGACACGGGGACGCCGTCGAGCTTGGCGACGTAGCGGCTGCGCAGGGCCTCGCGGCCATCCAGCGTGAAGGTGCGCTGGCCCAGGTCCTGCCGTTCGGTGAAGCCCATGAGCAGGTGCTTCGTGAGGACGGGCAGCGACGGGTCGTCGTGGTCCTTGCAGGTGGAGTTGGTGGCGATGACACGGCCCGTGTCACCGCGTTCCACGAAGGCGAGGTCGTTGTCCTCGAAGCCCGTGCGTTGCCAGACGTCCGTGGGCAGGGGGCCGACGCGGTACTTCACGTCGGACTTCTGGAGCACCGAGTCCTCGAACGTCGCGCGGTGGCACCCCGCGAGCAGGGGGGACAACACGAGCGTCAGCAGCATCCGCGACATGGCACCATTTCGTTCGTCCCGAGGGCTTCCGGGTGGGACGGCGCACGTCATGGTGCAGGCCTGGGACGTCCGCAACAACTTCGTTGGAGCAAACGTCGACTACCGCTCCTCACGCCGTCAGCGAGCGCCCGCCGCCTCGGAAGGACTGCGGGCGCGACACGCGCGCGTCGGTGTGAACACGAAGCAGACACCACGGCGCTGGCGCGTATTCCGGGCGCGCTGGAGGTGCCGCTCTCCCGCCGTGTCCCCGGTCGGACGCGGCGGGCCCGCTCTCCGGGGGAGTGCCTCCGCGTGGAGCGAGGACGCATGTTCAGCCGGGAGTCCCCAGGGGATTCTCACGAGGAGGATTCAATGGACGGCGGACTGGCGATATTTGGATTCGGGTTGTTCCTGCTATCGATTGCCAACCTGTTCGCGCGCACGTCGTACTGGCTGGCGTGGCCGCTGCTGGTCATCTCGATGTTGACGATGGGGATGGCGTTCAGCGAGTCGAAGCGGCTGCGCGAGGTGTCGCTGGGCGCGTCAGCGGCGCTGGCCGTGCTGGGCATCATCGCGTGGGCGACGGGCACGGTGTGGTGGCTGACGCTCGCGGTGTTCCTGTTCGCGGCGGCGTTCGGGGTGTTGTGGGCGGAGTTCCGCTACGCGTACTTCGGCCACGTGACGCAGGAGGAGCTTTCGCAGCGGGCGAAGCGCGGGCCGGTGCACTGGCCCTGGCAGCGACGGCGCGTGCACTAGGGAGACGGCGTGTCTGTGTTCACCTGTCCCGCGTGGACGGTGAGCCACAGGGAGTCACTGGCGGCGGCGGCTCGGACGAGCCCTGCGTCGGTGGTGGTGAGGAAGACCTGCGCGCCGCTCTGGGCCAGGTAGCCCATGAGGTAGGCATTGCGCTCCGGATCCAGCTCGCTGGAGACGTCATCCAGGAGGAGCAGGGGGAGGAAGCCCATGGCGGCTTCCAGGTTTTCGATCTCCGCGATCTTCCAGCCCAGCACCAGGGCGCGCTGCTGTCCCTGGCTCGCGTAGGCGCGGGCGCTGCGGCCGCCGAGCGTCACGGAGACGTCATCCACGTGAGGACCCACGGAGGTGAAGCCGCGGTCCAGGTCGCGGCGCAGGCGGCCCGCGAGCGCTTCACGCAAGGCGGCGGCGAGCGCGGCCTCGTCCGCCTGGGCGAAGTCCGCGCCGAGGTGCGCGGGGTGGTAGGCGTACACGGCGGGGTCGGCGGTGCGACCGATGGAGGCGAACGTGGCCTGGGCGCGAGGGGCGAGTTCCGCCATCAGCGCGCGGCGGCGGGCGTAGAGGCGGGCGCCCGCACGGGCGAGCGTTTCGTCATAGGCGTCGAGGTACGCGGCGTCGACGGAGGCGCCGTCTCGGAGCAGGCGGTTGCGGTTCTTGAGGGCGCGGGCGTACTCGCGGCTTTCCTTGAGGAAGGCGGGGAAGCGGTTGAACACGGCGCGGTCGAGGAAGGCGCGGCGTGCGTCGGGGCCGCCCTTGATGACCTCGAGGTCGTCGGGGGTGAAGGCGACCACGGAGACGCCGCCGAAGTAGTCCTCCAGGCTGGAGGCCTTCTTGCCGTCCACGAGGGCCTGGCGGGTGCCCCCGCCGACCTCGACGGAGATTTCGCGCTCGGCGCCCTTGAGGAGGAAGCGGCCGGTGACGCGGGCGGCCTGTGAGCCCCAGCGGACGAGTTCGGAGAGCCGGCCCGCGCGCAGGGGCTTCAGGGTGGCGAGGAAGTAGAGCGCCTCCAGGAGGTTGGTCTTCCCCTGCCCGTTCTGGCCCACGGCGATGGTCGCGTGGATGCTGGGCGCGAGCTGCACCTTCGGGAGGTTGCGGAAGTCCTGGACCTGGAGGGAGAGGAGGCGCACAGCGTCACCGTGAGGGGGGCCCTTCGTACTACAGATGCGGCGGGCGGCCAGCGTCGTGATGCGGGGTGCTCCGCTGGCTGGGGGGCACGGGTGGAGGCGGGCCGAGGGGTCAGTCCTTCCGAAGGACCGCGATCGTCTTCAGCACGTTCCAGAGTCCGTAGAACGCAGTTCCCGCCTCGACCTCGATCTCCACGTCCTCGGCATTCCGACGCTGGAGCCGGAGCCGACTCAGGGACAACTTGTTGCCAGCGTCGGATGCGAACGCAGCCTGGATGTGAGCCGTGTCCGTCGTGGCGTTCTCCAGCTCACTCCAGGGCACATGCAGGAGTCCGGCTTCCCGTCCCAACACGATGCGCTCCGTGGTGACGAGTGCCCAGTGCGCAGGACCTGCGAAGTACGCGATGACAGGGAGCTCGTCGGCACCCAGTGCCGCACGCTCCAGCAGATACGCTCGTGCATCCTCGGGGAGGTTGTCGAAGGTGCGTGTCCGCAGCCCTTCTCCTCCCGTCTGGGTGAAGACCCGAAGGAGCCGTCGGAGTCTGGCTTCAGCGCTGAGTCCCTTCATCGCGTCAGCTCCTTGACCAGTTCGATCGTATCCTTGTTGATGCGGCGAAGCTGGAACCCGAAACGCTCCGCGAGCGCAGGGCTCAAGAACCCCTGATTGATGACGGCATGCCCGGTGATGCTCAGCCGTGAGGCCCCCGCAGCTCGCGCTTCTGCCTCGAACTCCGAGATCAACCGCCTCAACGGTGCCGCTCCCTTGGCCTCTGCTTCGATCAGCAGAATGTTGCGCTGGAAGGTCGAACCCACCAGTCCTTTGTTCCCGAAAATGCGGAAGCCGCTGAGCCTTTCGGGAGGACGCTGGGTGGATTGTTGAAGAAGTTCCTCCGCCGACGGGCGCATCTGTCCTGGACCTCCGGTGCCTGACCTCCCGGGCTCATGGAGGATGATGGCCGCCCCCGCTCCGCCTCCCATCATCGTTGCAACGCGCCCCACCGGCACCGCGACAGCCTCCATCCCCAGTGCGCCCGACGCAGACAGGGACAACACCGGCACGGTCGCTTCGGCACCGGCAACCCACCCTGTCAGCGCCCGAGTGCTCGCCGCGGTCGTGCCGCCCGCCAGGAGGAGCTGGGTCGTCAGTCGGGACACTTCCCGGATCTGCTCGCCAACCGTCATGGACTGGAAGCGCTCCCAATATGCGGGGGAGGACGCGATGAGCGCCGCCACTCCAGCAGGCAGGTGCTGAAGCGCGAAGAGACTGTCCAGCGGACGCGACAAGACCTGGCCGACGGCATGGTACAGCCCGGCCAGGGCGTCCTCGGCTCCATCCAGGGAACGACCGATGACGTCCGCGTCGTCGTACACCTCCACGACGAACGAACTGAACACAGGCTGCAGCTGCGCGTCCGCCGGTCGGAACACGCCCCCGGTGTCGAGATAGAAGCGCCCCAGTTCGAAACCCAGGGCGGCAAAGACTCCATCCTTCCATTCCACCGCCGCCACCCGCTGCTGCGTGCGCCCGCTGATGACCCACGCGAGGTAGCCATCGGGGCGCAGCACCACGGCGCGATGGAGCCGTGCCAATCGATGCAGCAAGTCCTCCCGCGACACGGTGCCGCCCTCCATCACCTCGCGCAGCAGAAGGCTCGCGCCCATGCGCGGCGGGAAGTTGCCCGCTGTCACGGGCTTCTTCAGCAGGGCCGCCAGCAGCTGCGTCGCCTGCGTCGGCGTCAGCGAGGATTCACGCAAGGGCCTCTCGTCCCGGGGGTCCAATCCCGCGAGCACCAACAGGCGCTCGAAGGCGTCCGCCTCCACGGCGTCGCTCACCTCCGGCCGGCCCCCGGCTCCCGTGCTCATCGGGCGCTCCGGCCGGTGACGCCTCAATCGCGACGGTCCACCCTGCGCCAGGGAGACCGGGGAAGGAGGTGCCAGGGGCTGGGACACTCCGCGGGCGTCCCTCAAGACACGGCCGTGCCCGGACGGTGGCCTCACGGAAACGCAGCCTGTGACCAGCAGGGCCGCGCTCAACACCAGGGCCTCAACGCGCATGGTCCACCCCCAGGCCGAAGGACGCGTAGGCCCCAGGACGCAGTGCTCCGTCTGCTTCCGGGAACAGCAACGTCCCGCCCTGCCCCAGTGCGTACAGCTTCCCAGCGAAGCGCCAGCGCACCTCCCCTGAGAACAGGTAGCGGGTCCCAGGCTGGCCCGCCCCCACCGCGAGCACACTCGCCGCGAGTTCAAGGTTCCTGTCGAACAACTGCAGGGCGAAGCGCCCATCCGCGTCCACGCGGCCCCACGAGAAGGCCTCCACGGCGCAGGAGAGGGTCAGGTGCCGTTGCACCAGCCCTCCCAACCGCTCCGCGTCCCAGCCGACATTCGCTTCGGCGTAAGCAGAGGCTCCATCTGGAAATGGTGCCTCCGCCAGGGGCCGGCCGGAAGGCCCCGCCGCGCGAAAGCGCGCCAACTCGTAGTCCGGACCGAAGGCGCCCTGACGGAAGCCTCCATGTTGTCGCCGCGCTTCCAGTCGCAGACGTGCGTTCAACCACGGCGTCTCCGCGTCAGCGCCCACACCCGCCACCGCACCCCATGCACTGCCCGTCCCCGGCCTTCCACCCCAGCCGGCCAGCAGGTGCAGTTCAAAGCCCGGTCGCACCCACACCACCGCGGTCCCATCCAGGTGGGCCAGCGTGAGCGCAGGCGAAATCCTCTCGCCCTTGCCGACGTCGTGCACGGCGGACACCGCCAACGTGTACCGCCCGGGTTGCGGCGGGCGGCCGAAGAGGACGTGTTCCAGGTCCACCTCTGCCTCCGCGCCCAGGAGGCGTGCGCCCAGGACGTCCGAAGCGAAGGCCTCCACGTAGAGCGCGCCGAGCGTTCCCGTGAGGAAGCCACCAGCCGGGTGGTAGTCCGGGTTGCTCCGGTTGGAGTAGCGCCGCACCAGGTGGCCGGACAGCAGGCTGTAGCTATCCAGGGCTCCCACCCAGATGCCCCAGGGTGCTTCGTCCGACCCCCACTTGAGGGCGCGCACCACCTGCCCCCAGTCCGACAGGCTGTCCCAATCCTCCTGACGGAGGCGTCCTGCGTCCCGCTCACCGCCCCACAGACGCAGCCGCACCGGAGCGCCCAGGCTGACGCCGAACTCTGCCCCACCGTCCACCACCAGCGTGGGGCTCACCTGGGCGAAGCCTTCGCTCCGCCCGGCGACGTTTCGAGGCAGCAGGGCCAGCGTCGTGACATCGAGCCGCGCCAGGAAATGCCAGTCATCCACGGATGGAAGCGGCGGGCCCTGGGATGGCGCATCCCTGACAGCGGGCACTTTGGAGGGTGTCTCCTGCGGGAGGGCCGCCGAGCCTGTCCCTGGCAATGACAACAGTCCCAGCACCGCGATCCAGCGTCCCCTCATGGGCATCCCTGTCTTCCATCACGGCTTTCGCCCGGTGTCGGAAGACAGGGACTACCAGAGGGGTCTGACCTGCCCGGTCATGGTGATGGACAGCACGGGCACTTCAGGAGTGTTCCCTGGGACAGGGAAACACCTACGGCCTCCCCTTTCCCAGCTGGTACACGAAACCCGTCCGGGTGAAGAGATAGAGCACCTCTTCACTGTCGTGCTTCACCACGAAGATGCGCGCTCCCAGGAGCGCTTCGTTCGTGAGTCCAACGGGCCTGGACAATGGCATCCATTGCAGCAGCCCTGCCTGTCCGTCCGCGCGCGTTCCCCGCACCGTCGCCGCGTACACGTCCGTCTCCGTCAGCGCCACCGGCCAGCCCGCGAGCGACACGTAGTCCACCACGCGCCCTTCGTCCGGCAGCGGCTGCGTCAGCGGCAAGCCCTCCGGCAATCGCAGCACCACGCCGTCCCGCAGGCCCACCCTTCCGTAGCCCACGCCTCCGCCTTCGCGGCTCCACACCTTCACCGGCTCCGCGTCCCCCAGGGGCAACGGCGTCAGGCTCCAGCGCCCTTCCTTCGACTGCGCGTACTCGAAGAGGCCCCGGCCCGTGGCCACCCAGCCTCGCACCCGCTGCGGCGTTGCTCCCGTCAGGCTCACGGTCCGGTCCCTCGCCAACGAGCGCACCGGGAAGCCGGGATCCGGCGTCAGGCGCGGCAACACGCCGGCGAGCTGTCCCGGTTCAGTCGTCGGTGAGATGCCTTCCAGGTAGTAGAGCTGATCATTCGCCGCGATCACCAGCGAGCCTCCGTCCGCCGTCGCGCCCTGCCCCAGGAAGGGCCCCGACGTCGGCGCGCCGCTGGGCGCCAGCAATTGCGGCCCGTACGTGCTCCCCAACGACACGTCCGCCGTCGTCCCCTGCGTGTTCACCTTCGCCACCTGCCCCGACTCCAACACCAACCATCCCGCCGAGCCCTCCACCAACCCGCCCAGCGCGGGCTGCTCCAGCACGCCCCCGTCCGCCTCCACCGACGACGCCGTCACCGACAGCCCCACGCGCGCGGGCAGCCTCGAGTCCGGCACCTCCAGCGACAGGTAGTCCCGCGTCAACGCCAGCAGCCCGTTGCCCAGCGCCGCCACGCTCAGCGGCACCCGGTCCAGGTACAGCGGCCGCAACGTGGACAGCGTGCGGCCCCGCCACACCTGCCCGTGCTCTCCACCGAGCAGCGCCCCCGCGCCCTGTGCATCGTCCACCGCTCCGGCTCGCGCCAGCCGCGTGCCCGTCGTCCCGTCCGAGGACAGCTCGGAGAAGTCCACCGGCGCTTCCAGCGGCTGCGTGAGACAGGCATCGCTCGGATTCACCACCGAGCTTCCCACCACGCGCGCCAACGTGCGGCGGCCCGCCTGCGCGGATTCGCACAACACCTCCACGCCCAGCGCTCCGTCCGACACCGGCGTGAATGCCACCAGGCGCCCGCTCCCGCACGGCGTGCAGTCCGCCCAGGCCCGCTCCAACCGGGGCTCGCCTCCACTGCGCCGCAGCACCCAGGTGCCCAGCACGTGCCGGCCGTCCAGCGGCCTCCGCAACGCCCAGACCTCCGCGGTCTCGCTGTGACGCAGCGACCACACCGCCGCGCGCTCCGCCGTCGCAGGGCTCGGCGCTCCTCCCGCGGAGATGGGGTCCTCCGGGTTGAGCACCTTCCAAGTGTCCCTGCCGCCCGGCACGCTCGTGGGCGCTCGCCAGAAGAAGTACTCCGGCGTCACCACCACCGGCAGCGCGTCAGGTCCTGCTCCAGCGTCCTTCGTGAACAGCGACGTCGGAACGGGCCGCACGTCCAGGTAGGGCAGCAGCGAACCCGGCGGACACGGCGGCAGGGGCGCGGCGCCACACACCTCCACGCCCGCGTCCGGCAGGGCTCGCAGTGCGCCCGGATAGAGCGTGTACGCGCCCGTGTCAGGGGCCACCTCGCCCGCGCCCAGCGTGTCGAGCAGCACCGCCAACAGGCCCCGTTCCAACCTCCCCGGCGCCGTGCGCAAGCCTCGCACTCCCCGGGTCACGACCGCGGGCTCCACCGTGAGCGCCGCGACCTGCGGACGCGTGTCGTCCAGGCGACCCAGCAGCAGCGCGTTCTCTCCGCTCACCGCGCTCCGCGGCGTGACGACCGCCACGCGGGTCCCCGTGAACGCGAGCTGCGCGGGTGTCAGCGCCGGAGGCTCCACCGTCAGCGCCCGGACCACGCGCCCGTTCGACAGGAAGGCGCCACCGTCCGCATGGCCCACCACCACCTGGCCTCCGCGCGTGTCGGACGCCACCATCCTGGCATCGCCCTCCAGCAACACCGGGTAGCGACGCGTCGCCTCGAAGGTCGGCTCGCTCGCGGAAGTCACGGACTCCTCCGTGGCCTCGTGGCAGCGGTTGTCGATGCCGCAGCGCCACGCGGGCGGACACGCCGTGTCGCGCACGTCCTCGGACTGCGTGAGGTCACAGGGGAACGCGTTGCCCTCGTCCACCTTCACGCCACCGGAACACGCCGCCGCCACTGCCCAGAGGCTCGCCGCGCCCAGCAGGCCCACGAGGAACCGGCGTGCGCTCGAGCCCGAAACTCCGGCCCGCGAGCCTTCGCCACCTGCGGGCCTCATGTGTCGCGTGTCTCCAACTCGGGCCTGCGCTCCTTCGCCGCTCATGGAAACACCCCCGCGAAGCCCAGCCCCCGGTGCGACGGCACCAGCGCCACTCGGGGCCCTCCTTCCGGCGGCGGCATCAGGTACAGCCCCGCGCCCACCAGCAGCGCTCCGGCCGCCATCACGCCCAGCGCCAATGTCTTGTCATTCCCCAGCTTGCGGTCCTGTTCCTGGTAGTACGCCAGCGGTCGCAGGTTCTGCCCCGCGCACGCGGCATCCCCTCCCGGACACAGCTCGTCGTTGAGCACCTTCTGCCTCGACAGCGCGATGAGCCCGTACACGCCTCCGCCCAGGAGCGCCGCGCCACCGCCCGTCAGCAGCGAGTACGGCAGCACGCGCGAGGCCGGCGGCGGCAGCGGCGCACCACTCGCCTCCGCCACCGCCCAGGGCACCAGCTGCCTCAGCGTCTGCGGATCCTTCGCCAGCCGCGTGCTGCGCCCCACCGGCTGCCCCTTCACCGTGTCGATGACCTGGAGCGACAACTCATACGTCGCGCCCAGCTTCGACAGCGCCCCCGTCAGCACGTAGCGCGCACCCAGCACGTCGCCCAGGTCCGTGGCGCAGGACGACGGGTTCGTGTCACACGCGCCCAGCAGCTGCCGCTGCCGCTCCGTGCCCAGCACCGTCTGCAGGTCCTTGCGCGACAGCACCTGGAACAGCCCGCGCTCGGTGAGCGTCTGCACCACCGCGTCGGTGAGCGCCGCCGCCTGCTCGGGCTCCGCGCCCTGCGGCGTCAGGTCCGAGACCAGCAGCCTCGGCTTCTCACCCTCCTTCAGCGGCGCGGCCTGGACCTTCGCGCCCGCGGGCGGCGGCGCCACCTCCACCGCTGCCGCACCGCCCGCCGCGAAGGCCCCCACCGCCCACAAC
>NZ_RAWG01000222.1 GCF_003611735.1 Corallococcus sicarius
CGTCGCTGGGGCGGGCGGGGCCGGCACGGACGTGAAGACGCGTGCGCAGCAGGACGCGAAGCTCCTGGCGGGCACGCTCCAGAACAGCCTGGAACAAGGGGCCGCGCAGTTCGAGCAGCTCATCGCCAGCAACCCGGACCCCACCTACCAGGAGGCGTTCGTCCGCGCCGCGGAGCCGTCCCTCGCGAAGATGGGCCAGCTCTTCGCCGGGGTGTCACCGGAGACGGACCGCAAGCTGCACCCGCGTCCGCCGCTGCGCGCCCCCGACCTCGCGAGGGATCGGCCGCTGCTCGAGAAGCTGGCGGAGGCGGAGACCGTCATCGAGCAGAAGACGTACCTCAGCCTGGCGCGTGCCACGGAGCGGCTGGGGGAGCCGACCGCGGGCCTCGTCGGCCAGGCCTTCGCGCGGGACACGCCGCCGGGGCTCGCCAACCTCTCGCTGGGCCACGCCATCCGGACCGCCGTCAACATGGGCATCGGCTCGCGCCTCGCGTTCGACATGGAGCGCGCGCTGAACAAGAGCGAGGTCCTCCCGCCCGGCTTCAAGGGGCCCACCCGCAGCCTGGATGCCGCGGCCATCCACAAGACGTTGTGGAGCGCCATCGACGGGCTCCGCGCCCCGTTCGCGGCGGTCGCCGACAAGGCGGAGCAGCACCGGGAGCGGCTCACGGAGCTGCTCAGCGGCCCGGCGAAGATCCTCACCCCGGAGCAGCAGCAGGCCTTCACCGACACCTACCTGAACGACCCCGAGCGAAAGAAGGACCTCGCGGAGTTCGAGCGGCTGAGCACCCTGCTGGGGCGCGCGGCCCCGGACGGCCCGCCCTCGGGCGAGCAGGGCCCGGAGGTCGTGGCGCTCGCGCGCGAGCTGCCGCGCATGGCGGAGACGCAGTCCGGCGCGGAGTACCTCGCCTCCCAGCTCACCGCCCAGGGCGAGGGCCGCCCCGCGTTCCTCGACACCGTCGGCACGCTGAAGGACCTGAAGGACTTCGACGAGAAGCTCGCCCTCGCGCTCGTGAAGAGCGCGGGCTCGGGCGCCATCGTCGCGGCCGGCTTGAAGTCGAAGGGAGGCGCCGAGGCCGTCTTCAACGGGCTCGCGAAGAACGCCCACCTCTTCGGGATGAATCCGAAGGACATGCAGCAGTACGTCAAGCTGCTGCGCGGCATCAAACCGGACTCGACGCAGGAGCAGGTCCGGGGCATCACGCAGTCGCTGAAGGACCTCCTGGAGAATCAGGAGACGGGGCTGCCGGGCAACCCGAAGTCCCCCCAGGGCCAGGCGCTGCGCGGGCTGGGCGTCCTCGTCACCGCGTCGGCGGCCGTGGGGGACGCCGCGGGCTGGAACCAGGCGGACTTCGCCGCGAAGCTGAAGATCGTCGGCGACGGGCTCAGCGTCGGCGGGGACGGCGGGACGGTCATCCTCTCCGCGCTCGGCAAGGCGGCGCCGGTCCTCTCCAACGTGCTCGGCAAGGCGTCCGGCGCGGGCGCGCTGCTGGGCGCGGTGGGTGACGGCATCCAGTCCTTCCAGGCCGTGAAGGAGGGCAAGTACTGGGAGGCGAGCGCGTCCGGCGCCCAGTCCGTGGGCGCCGTCCTCATGGCAGCAGGCGCGCTGACCGAGTGGATCCCCGGCGCCCAGCTCGTCGGCGCCGCGCTGTTCCTGGGCGGGCTCACGTTGAAGTTCCTGGACCCGGACCAGTACTCCACGCGCGGCGCCCAGGTGCTCCTGCTCACCCAGAGCGGCATGGACGGGAAGCTGGCGCAGAACCTCATCGACCTGGGCCCGGACCTCCTCGACAAGCGGCTGCGGCAGGAGGCGCGCATGTCGCCGGAGCAGGTGCAGACGTTCATCACCGACCACCCGGAGCTCGCGCGCGAACCGCTCCAGTTCGACAGCCTGAGCCTGGGCGCCAAGGCGATGGGGATGAAGGGCGCGGACTTCCCGACGTTCCTCGAACGGCTGGCGAAGGCCCACGGCGTGGACATGGGCACGCTCGCGGCCGAGGTCCATGTCCTGTTCTTCGGCCATCCTCCCCTGGGAGGCCCGAACCCGGGCCAGTCCCCGGAGAAGCAGTTCCGCCAGTGGGTGGAGGAGCGCACGCCGGAGGTCGCGGCCTGGGCGAAGCAGCACCGGTCGCCCTGAGCGCGTCCGGAGGGAGCGGGCACGCGGGCTGTCTCCGCCCGCCACGGGACGTGGCTCGTCCCGGCGGATGACGATTTCCTGGGACGCCCGCGAGCCCGCTCCCTCTTTCTCCTCGATGGCACGGGTGGCCACGCATGGCCCCCCCAATCCAGAGGAGAGAGCCCATGGGTGGAGTGTCAGGAGTCGGTGGTTCGGGTGCCTCGAAGGTCGATCCCGCCGAGGCACAGCGCCGCGCGGAGGCGGCCCGTCAGAAGGCGGAGGCAGCGCGGCTCGCGGCCGAGGCCCAACGCAAGGCGACGACGGAGGCCCGGGACACCCTGTCGCAGGCCCGACTCGACGCGAACTCCGCGCGCCGGCAGAAGGCCGCCGCGGAAAAGGGCGTCGCCGACGCCCGCAAGGCCGCGGAGAAGCCGGGACAGACGCCCGAGGAGGCCCAGAAGTCGAAGGACGCCCTCGCCGCCGCGGAGAAGAAGCTCAAGGAGGCCAACGAGGCGTCCAGGAGCGCGGCCCAGAAGCTCAAGGAGGCGGAGGAGAAGGCGACCCAGGCGGCCAACAGCGCCGAGAAGGCCATGCGCAAGGCGAACGCGGCGGCCCTCGATGAAGGCAAGACGCCGCCCTTCAGCCAGAAGGACTTCGACAAGCTGAAGCCGCCGAGGAACGAGTTCGAATCGGTCTTCGAAGCCACCGGTCAGAAGGTGGACCTGGAGAAGCTGATGGGATTGACGCCTCCGCCGCAGCAGGAGGTCATCCAGTCGGCCGGTGCGGAAGGGGCGCCTGGCATTCCGCTCGACGCGGTGGCCCCCTTCGAGGGGAGCCCCGTGGGCGAGCCGGTGCCCTACGACGCGGCCCCCTTCGACTCCGTCCCCCCCATGCCGGACGGCAGCGACACCTCCTCGATGACGCCCACGTAGCAGGCGACTCCGCACCCGGCGACAGGGCCAGCCCTCCATGAAAGACCATGCGATGCGTCCATCCACCTACGGCAAGGCCGGGGCCCTTTCTTCAAGCACCCCGGGGTGGCCAGGCACCTGTGCCTGGGCCCTGCTCGTCGGGCTCTTTCTCCTCCCAGGGGTGGCCCGAGGCGAGGTCTCCCCTGACGTGCACCGCTGCGCGGTGAACATCTACGTGTTGATCGAGGACCTCGACTACGAGCGTGCCCTGGAGCAGGTGGACCACGGCAAGAGGGTGTCGAGCGGGCCCGAGGACGAGGTGCTGCTGTCGCTCTATCAGGGCGTCATCCTCGCGGAGCTGAGCGGAAGGTTGCGCGACGCCGAAGCCGCCTTCAAGGCAGCCCTCTCCTTGAACCCCGAGGCGAAGTTGCCGCTGAAGGTCTCGCCCAAGGTGATGCGGCACTTTGAAGCGCTGCGCCGGAGGGCCCTGGGCGAGTTGGCCGCGCAGGGAGGAGACCGTGAGCCCCTGAAGCCGGAGGCCCCCGAGGGGACACAGGAGCTTCAGGAGCCGATCCCCGCCGTCGCCACGGCACTCCCGGAGCCCGCATCCCCTCCGGTGCCGGGGGTGTCCAGCTCGCGCGCTTCCTTGCAAGACCGGGCGCTCATCCCCGCCGTGGCGGGAGGGATCCTCGTCGTCGCGGCGGGCGTCACCTGGGGATTGGCGGAGGGACAGAAGTCGAAGCTGGCTCACGCGACAGACATCCACACGCGGGCCGATGCCATGCGCGTGGCGAACAACGCGCGCGGGCTGCAGACGGTCTCCGTGGGGCTGCTGGTGGGAGGCCTGGTGGGGCTGGGCGCCTCCACGGGGATGTACCTGCTGGGATCGCCGAAGAGGCCGGTGCCCGTGCAGCTCGGGATGAATGGAACGTCTGTGTTCGTGTCCGGGAGGTGGCCGTGAAACCCCTGCTTCGTTCGACTGTCCTTGGCGTACTGGTGCTCAGCGTCCAGGTCACTGCGTGCCTCGACGTTGGCAGGGCGGTGAGCCTGTTCTGCGACGACAACGTGGACATCTGCGAGGAAGGCGGTGCGGATCCGGCCCCTGACGGCAATGCCATCCTGGATGGAGGAGTGGATGAAGGTCGGCCGGACGGCGGGGACGGTGGCCCCACCGATGGCGGCGACGGTAAACCAGACGGCGGGGACGGTGGGATGGACGGCGGGGACGGTGGCCCCCCCGATGGCGGCGGACCCGAGCTGCCGGGATGGAAACCCGTGGCCCCGATGCAGACGCGGCGCTCAAGTCATACGGCCACGGAGCTGGAGAACGGCCGGGTGCTCGTCGTTGGCGGAAGCACCACGGGTACCGCCTCGGCGGGCAGCCAGACGAACACGACGGAGCTCTACACCGTCTCATCCAACACCTGGAGTCCGGGGCCGAGCCTCGGGACGGCGCGCATGGACCACACCGCCACCCGGTTGAAGGATGGCAGGGTCCTGGTGGTCGGTGGCCGGGGCCCCTCGGGTGGCGCGCTGAGCAGCGCTGAAATCTACGACCCGGTTGCGAATCAATGGAAGGCTGCCAGTCCCATCCCCGTCGGAGCACGCTCCGGCCATGCCGCCGTCCTGCTGTCCTCGGGGAAGGTGCTGGTGGCGGGTGGCGGGTACTCGGATGACGATGGGCTGAACACCTCCGCGCTCTATGATCCGATCAATGACACGTGGACGAACGCGGGGAACCTGAATGCCAAACGCAACGGACTGACACTCACCTTGCAGGGCATTGACTGGGTATTGGCCATCGGTGGCTACAATGCCAGTGGAGCGGAACCAACCGCCGAGCTCTACACCGACAGCCATCCGGAGGGGGGCTGGCAACTCATCGCGGAGCAGATGGTCCATGGGCGTGCCGGGCACGCCTCGACGCTGCTGCCCTCTGGAAAAGTCCTGGTCACCGGCTCCCTCGAGGGTTCACCTGGAACGGTCCTCCGAGCAGTGGACCTCTTCGATCTGGGCACCGCTTCGTGGACGCCCCAGGCACTCATGAAGGAAGCCCGCTTCATCCACACGGCCACTGACTTGCCCTCGGACGAGCTGCTGGTGACGGGCGGGTATTCCACCCCCTACGCGAAGCCACGTGCCTCCGCGGAGATACTCCGGAGGAATGGCGTCTGGGAGCTCATCGCTCCCATGACATCGACGCGTGCCTTTCACACGGCCACGAAGCTGAAGTCAGGCAGCGTGCTCATCATCGGCGGCACCGACGGCGGCGCGGCGCTGAACACCGCCGATCGGTACGTCCCCTGAGCTTCAGGCGCGGCGGGGGCTACGGCGTGGTGAACGCGGCGCTGAACGTCTCCGCGCGGGAGCTGGGCAGCAGCTCCGCGGTGATGTAGGGCGCGCGCCAGGGCTCGTAGTTCGGAGAGCCATCCGCCCCCACGCGCAGGTAGTACGTGGAGCCGGGGGCCAGGAGGTCCGGCGGCAGGCGCAGCTGCGTGCGGTCACCCGGCACGGTGAAGCGCGTCGTCACGGTGACGAAGTTGTCCGTGGGCAGCAGCACGAGCGTCACGACGTAGGCCCGCGGCGTCCCCAGCACGGGCGGCCTCCAGCTCACCACCGGCTGGTTGGCGCCCACCTGGCGCGACACATAGGCATCCACTCCGTCGATGCGCATCTCCCGCGGCGGCGAGATGTCGGGCTGGATGGGCCCGGCGACGAGCCGGTCCAGCCGGTCGGTCATGTAGAAGCTGCCGCTCGGGTAGAAGGTGCGGCCGTTCACGACCACCGCGGAGGACGCCCGGAACGAATAGGACGCGTTGCCCACCACGCCCCAGGTGGACGGATAGGGATTGCCGAAGGCGAGCCGGCGCGTGAGGACCCCGTCCTCGCCCCGGGGCAGGTACATGTCGAGCAGCTCCCCCTGGTAGCCCACCCAGCCGTTCTGGAGCCCGTTCGCCGCGGGCACCACCGAGAACGCGGGGTAGTTGAGCGACGCGCTCGGGTTCGCGTCCGTGCGCCAGCGCGTGAACTCCGCCAGCCGCCACTCCAGCGAGAACGAGGTCTGCGGCGGCTGCTGCATCAAGCCACTGAGCGACAGGAACGACGCGCCGTCGGGCGTGTAGTCAAATGCCGGCATGTGCAGGCTCTTCGACACGGCGGCGTACGTCAGCGGCGCGCCGCTGCTCGGCGTCGTCCCGGCCGTCGTCGCGCTGAGCTGGTTGACGTAGAGCCGGTCCCCCTTGGCCGCGCTCAGGACGGGCAGCGGGGTGATGGGGTTCTCCATGTAGCCGTCCGTGGAGCTGTAGGACGTGGCGCCCTCGGGCGGCTCGCTCGAATAGAAGTACAGGTTGGCCAACACGTCCACGTCGCCGCTGGTGACCTGCAAGGAGCTGCCCGGGTTGGTGAGGCCCGTGTAGAGCTGCCAGGGCGTGAGCTGGGAGAAGTCCACCTGCACGGGCAGTTCCACGGAAGGGGGATGGACGGCGTCCGCGCGGCCCACGCGGTTGACGCCCAGGTCGAAGCGGCGCTCGCGGGTCAGGAAGTAGTGGCGACTCAAGCGCAGGAAGTACTCACCCTGGGGCACGTTGTCGAAGCGCATGCCCCCCGTCACCGGGGTGCCCGTGCGCCGGTCGAAGCCGATGCCGTTGGGTTGGGGGATGAGCAGCTCCAGGTCCTGGCCCGCCAGGCTCTTGGGGACCGCCGTCACCGTCCCGTTGCTCGCGTGGAAGCGGGTGTCGGCCGTCACCAGCACGGAGGTGTCCAACGTCCCCGCGTCCGTGCCTCCGTCGGCCTCACCGCAGCCCGGCAGCAGCGGCTCGTCGGTGAAGACCGCCGTTCCCTCGCGAGGGTCCGCCTGCACGACCTCCTGCGAGTTCATTTCCTCAGCGGAGGGGTCTGCTCCCGCGCAGCCCAGCCAGGTGGCGCAGACGGGAACGAGCAACAAGGACAGACGGCGCAAGGACATGAAGGGCCCGGGGGTGAAGAGAGGGTTGGGTAATCCACCCCAGTAAACGCCAATCAACAGATTCCCTGGCTATTTCGTCATGACTGCAATTGAAGGATTTCACGGTAGCGCCCGGCCAGCAGGGGCCGGGCGCCAGGGTATGGCGCTACGGTACGGCGCTCACGTCCACGTCGATGACGCGCGGCTCCTCGGTGCTCGTCGTGCCGGTGACCGAGGGCATCGCGGCGGCCACCTGGAGCGTCAGCGCCCATTCGCCCGTGCTGAGCTGGGTGGGCACGTACTTCCAATAGAGATACACGTTCCCCGCGGTCTCCCCTTCCGCCCACAGCGCCTCACGGGCGCGCTGCTCGATCTCCGCCGTGGTCAGCCGCGTGCGGAGCAGGTGGCCCGTGCGGGCCAGGGCCGGCCAGCTGATGAGCGCGCGCTGGAAGCTGCCATCCACACCGTGGGACACCACCGCGCGGTGGCCCTCCACGCGGATGCCATTGATGGCCCGCATCACGAAGGTCTTGTGGCGGTGGACCTCGGGCGCTCCGAGCACGCCGTTCTCCTCGCTCTGGAGGAAGGACTTCACCTGCCGCACGGGCCCCAGCTCCGCCGTGGGGATGCCCCAGCGCTGCAGGCGGGCCAGGGCGGTCCGCTGCAGGATGGCGGGCTCCTGCGGGGTCGCCGGGCCACTGGGGACCTTGTTCAGCACCAGCACCTGCCCTTCGGACGGGTCGCGCTCGAGCTTCCAGCCCTGCGACTCCAGGTCCCGGCGGGTGCCCAGGTCCTCCGTCACGGTGAAGGGCTCGGTCGTTCCCACCAGGCCCCGCTGCAGCATGGCGTCATCGAACGCGGTGCGGGGCAGCAGCGTGGTGGGGATGCCGCCGGTGGGCGGGGTGGCGATCCCCGTGGAGTCGAAGATGAAGCCCACGGTCGCACGGGCGACCTGGGCGGCGGGCTCGGCGGGCGCTCCGGACTGCAGGGGCTCACTGCTGTCACAGCCCGGGAGGGCGGCGAGCGGAAGGACGGTCAGGAATCGGAAGAGCAGATGGGTCTTCATGGCGTTTCGTTCTCTCTGTGCGAGGGCGATGGAGGGGGCTGTCACTCTTCCGGGAGCTTCTGACCGTTGTCGGGATCACAGCCGTACACGGAGAAGAAGCTGGAGTTGGTCTTGCGTCCGGTGTTCTTGCGGTCCCTCCAGCCGCCGTTCTCGAACATCGACAGGCGCAGCGCCTTGGTCTCACCGAAGACCATGGACACCGGGCAGTCGTCGTTGTTCTTGCCGATGTCCCAGTCGTAGGCCTCGTCAATCCAGTTCTCGCCCACGCCATCGCTCCGGGAGTTCGCGGCGTAGCGTTTCACGTAGCGCTTCACGAAGTTGCCGCACGACGAGTCACCGTGAAAGGCATTCCACATGGAGAAGCCGCTGGTGCTCGTCACCAGCTCCCGGTACCCGCCCTGCTTCCAGACCTCGAAGTCACCCGACTGACAGGCCTTCACGACGGCGATGTTCAGCTTCCCGTTTCCCAGGCTCATGTGGACATCCGTCATGGCGGAGCACGCATCCGCGTTGCTGCCCATCACGAGCCAGCTCCGGAGGTCCGCCAGGTTGTGGCCGCCATGGGTGTGCACGAAGAGGACGTCCGCGTCGTCCACGCCCGCGTTGGCCTGGGCGTCCTGCGCGTTGGTCACCGAGCCCTTCGACGGGTCCGTCCAGAGGTCCGTGCGCGCGCTGGTGTTGTTGAGGGTGCGGACGTCCGACCAGAGCCCCTGGTTCACGAGCCCGTTGAAGTAGCCGGCGAACTCCGCCGCCGTCTTCGTGTGCACGGAGTGCGAGTCGGCATTGCACTGCCCTGCCCCTCCGAAGTTGGCGATGCCGTAGACATGCGTCTCGTTCGCCAGCGCCGCCGCGGGCAGGAGCAGGGCCCCCGCGAGCGCCGCGCTCGTCCACTGCTGCGTTTGCTTCCGGAATCCCATGGTCGGTGTCTCCCCCCGTGCGGGGCGTGGATGGCCTGTTGCATCCGGAGGAGCGCGCGGGGTTCGCCGTGCGTTCTTCCGGGTCTGGCGCATCAACGAAATGCGGGGCGGATTTCCCTCACCCCCTCCGGAAGAAAGTTCCCCGGCCGGGCGGAGACAGCGCGGTTGCAACGTGCGCGCCCTGCCGTCATGGTCCGCGTGCACCACACCGCCCCTGTACGCGCCCATGAGCTTCTCACCGCCCGTCACGCCTCCTTCGGCTGTCCACTCCGTCCTCCGCGAGCGCGGCTACGCCGTCCTCAGCCGCGCGGGCCTGTGCGAGCTGGTGGGCACGCCTGCCCCCTCGCTCGATGCGTTGCTGCCGACGTGGGACGACCTGCCGCTCGACGGGTACCTGCGGGACGGCGGCCGCTATCGCACGCGCCGGCACTCATGCTTCGTCGTCGACGGGGCCTCGGTCTCCCAGGTGCCGCACCGCGCGCACTGGCAGCCTGTCGAGTACAACGCGCTGCACGGCGGGCTGGAGCGCTGGTTCGAGCCGATTTCACCCGCCGTCGTCTCACAGCCCGTGTGGCCCCGGTTGCTGGGCGAGCTGGGGGCGTGCTGCTCCGCGCTGAAGAGCGCCCAGCCCTGGTACGTCGAGGCGCACCAGTTCCGCATCGACACGACGGATGGCATTGGCCGGCCGACCCCCGAGGGAGCGCACCGCGACGGCGTGGACTTCGTCGCCGTGCTGCTCACGGGCCGCGAAGGCATCAAGGGCGGAGAGACGCGCGTGTTCGAGGCAGCGGGGCCGAACGGCCTCCGCTTCACGCTCACCGAGCCCTGGTCCGCGCTGCTGCTGGATGACGAGCGCGTGATTCACGAGAGCACGCCCATCCAGCCGCTCGACGGCAAGGGGCACCGGGACACGCTCGTGCTGACCTTCCGCGCGAAGGGCTTCCAGGGCCCCGGCACGTAGCACCCCGGCCGTGGAAGCCAGCGCGCAGGCGTTCGCGTCGCTCGCGGATCAGCTCCCCGCGGGCAGCCGGGCGATGGGCGCCGACGCGACGCCGGGCGCGGGTGGGACGCCGAAGAAGCGGGAGAGTTCGGCCTGGGCTTCGCGGGCTTGCGCTGCGCTGATGCGCCCCTCGCGCTCCAGCCGCACGAGGATGACGCCGGCGCGGGTGCGCAGGGTCTCCGGCCGCAGGGCCGGCAGCCAGCGGCGCGGGGCGGGCAGCATGGCCGCGAGCATCGCGCCCTGCGCCACGCTGAGCGACCGCGCCGGGACGCCGAAGTGCTCGCGCGCCGCCGCCTCGATGCCGTAGACGCCCTCTCCCCACTCCACGACGTTCACGTACAGCGCGAGGATGCGCTGCTTGGACAGGTCCGCCTCCAGCCTGCGGGCGAGCAGCAGCTCCTTGCCCTTGCGCAGCAGGCTGCGGTCCGTGGAGAGGTAGAGGTTCTTCGCCAGCTGCTGCGTGAGGGTGGAGGCGCCGCGCCCCAGCCGCGCCTCGCGCACCGACTGCTCGAAGGCGTTCTCCACCTCCGTCCAGTCCACGCCCTCGTGGCGGTAGAAGCGCGCATCCTCGGAGATGAGCACCGCGTCCACCACGTGCGGGGCCACCGCGCTCAAGGGGACCCAGGCCTGGCGCACGCGGGGCTTCCTGCCCGCCTCGAGCGACTCCTCCACTCGCTGGGCCATGAGCGCGGTGGTGCGCGGGTTCTGCGTCCGCAGGGTGCTCACGTCGGGCAGCCGCACGTACTCCACGCTGAGCCACAGGACGAGCATCAACCAGCCGCCCAACGCCCAGCGCCCCCAGCCCGGTCCGGAGCGCTTCCCCACGGCGCGCCGGGCGCCGGAGGAGGACTGCTTCGAGGAGGACTGCTTCGTCTTCTGCGTCCGGATGGAAGAGGCGCGCGTGGGGGGCGGTCGGGAGGCCATCGATGTAGTTACATGTGCCCCGGGAAACCACCCCTGTCCAGAAGACGGCCGGAGAGAGCCTCCCCGTCGGGCGGGATCCAAAGAGACCGGCAGCGGACAAGACTGCATGGAAGCAAGACCTTCCATGAGGGAGCCACCGTGCGAGTCTCGAACAAATACCTGGCCGTGGCGTACGCGGCGGTCTTCCTGTCCCTCCCCCTGGGCTGTGGAGGAGGCGCGGCGGACGGCCCCCCGCAGCAGGATGACCTGGAGAGCCGGAGGCCGGGAGAGTCGCTCGACGCGCTGGAGGCTCGCTGGAAGCGGGGCATCCAGGACAAGCCCACCGGCATCACCTCCACGGTGGAGCTCTCCGGCAGCTCCCTGGTCCTGACCACGCGAGGCCAGGCGCAGGTGGATGCGCCGGGCGTGCTGGTGCCCGCGCCTGTCTTCCCCAACAACCAGCGTTGCATCTTCCTGACCAACGCCCAGGTCGGCGCGCAGACGGGACTGCTGGTGCTGGAGGGGCCGCAGATCCAGTTCACCGCCGGCACGCTGGGCAGTGTCGACGTCAGCTCCGCCACCGCGCACACGCAGCCCCCCAGCGGCGGCACCACGCCCGTGGTCGGGTTGACGACCCAGGACAACACCACCGGCTCCAACCCCACCGCCACCTTCCCCGAGGACTGGAGCGGCACGGACAAGTCCCTCTTCTTCTCCGACGCGGCCGTCATCCAGGCCAGCAACCTCACCCTCACGGGCTTCACCCGCGGCCTGCTCATCACCGCCACGGGCAACACGCCCATCACCGGGAGCGTGACGGTGGCTTCCGCGGACCGGCTGTACTGGGACGCGAAGTCCGTCATCCAGGTGGCGACGAGCACCGTCCAGAGCCCCGCGTTCGCGCTCGGCGGTCAGGTGGAAACCGGCAGCCTGGCCTCGCCGGAGCTTGCGGCCTCCACTCAGCCGCCCAGCATGATCAAGGGCAAGGAGGCCCAGGTGACGCTGCGCCCCGGCAACGTGAAGAGCCAGGGCTCGTTCCAGCTCACCCAGGCGGTGACGCAACAGGGGGCCATGCTCCTGCCGGCCGACGTGGAGCTTGCCCATGACACGGCGCCCGTCACGGTGAAGAAGGACCAGCGCGTGCTGATCCCCGTGGTCTTCCGGGAGAAGACCTTGAAGGGCGATGCCGTGCTCTCCGAGCTCCAGGTGACGGGCACCGGCAAGGACGCGGTCAGCGTCCCGCTGGACCAGGTCGAGACCTACCTCGATTCACTCTGGGCGACGGCGGGGCAGGCTGGGATGGGCGCGCCCTTCCTGGCCATCACCCTGGCGCCCCTGTCGCCGTTCATCGCGCTCGGGGAGGCGCTCTCGTGCCTGTTCACCACCTGCCCGCGCGCCTTCCCCATCTGGATGGAGCGGGGGAAGGTCGAGCGCTTCCACATCATCGTCCAGGGCAAGCTCCCCCCGGGCACCTACGAAGCGACGGTCACGCTGGTGGGGCACAACTCCACCGCGCAGGCCATCCCCGTGCACTTCACCGTCACCGAGTGACGGTGACGGTGAAGTCGCCGCGGCAGGTCACTTCAGGGGCAGCGTCAGGTAGGACGGGCTGCTCGACGAAGAGGAGAACTTCACCGTGGAGAACAGCGGCGCCCTGTCCGCGTAGAGCGGATCCACGGTGTCGATGACGAGCGAGAGGCGGTGGCCGCTCGGGACATCGTAGACCGTCGCCGGGAAGTCCACGTCCACGGCGCGGGCCTGGCCGGCCACGGCGTCCCGGAACGTCACGGCGACGTGCGTGACGAGGCTCCCCGTCCCGGCCCAGTCCGTGTCGTAGAGGTAGGCGATGACCGTCGTCTGCCCGGAGCTGCCCGGCGTGACGGTCAGGCGGAGGTGCGCGGCCCCGCGCACGCGCTGCGGGGCTGACAGCCAGTCCGACTGCCAGAGGCCCGCGTTGTCCCGGTCCACCGCGGGGATCCACGCCTTGGCCGGCTCCCCGGTGATGGCCTCCGCGCCGTTGGTCAGCAGCGCCACGCCGCCGTTGGCGACGGTGTCATCGCCCGCGGCAATCGTCGCGCTCCAGCCCGCCTGCGAGCCCGCCGCGAGGTCGCCCTCCTTGTTCCACCAGTGCACCTCGCCCAGGTTGTAGCGCGCGGTGCCCTTCGAGACGGCGCTCCACGACGGGTACGACTCATAGGTGCTCTGGCCCCGGAGCTGGAGCTGGACCGGGTTCTCCGAAGCGATGCCGGTGTCCACGCCGCGCAGGTAGTAATCAAACCAGCGGTGCATGCTCGTCCAGGCGTCATTGGGCAGTCCGAGGATGCCGGTCAGCTCGGGGATGGCGTGGTCACCCGGGCGGAACTCGAGCCGCTTCGGACCCGACAGGCGGGTGTAGAAGTCCGTCAACTGGTTCGGCCCGAAGAAGCTGTCGCCGTACGCGTTCGCCATGAGAATGGCCGGGCGGTTGGCGTTGATGCGGTCCAGGTACGTCGCGGCGCTGCGCGCCTGGGCATAGGTGATGACGCCGCCCAGGTTCCGGTTGGCGAAGAAGTCGGAGAGCGTCTGCTTCAGCTCCTCCGAGGGCTTCCCCGTCAGCTCCGCGGAGAGCCCCAGGAGCGCGGCGCTCTGCAGATGGCGCGTCTGGTTCTCGAACAACGAATACGGCAGGTCCGTCCAGCAGCTCAACGCGGCCACGGCGCGGATGCGCGAATCGAAGGCCGAGCCAATCAGCGCCATCCCCGCGCCATAGGAGACACCCGCCGCACCGATGCGGGTCGGCTCCGCGGGAGTATTGGCGAGCGTCCAGTTGATGACCTCGGTCAGGTCGCCGATGTCCCTGGGGCCCGCCGTGTCGATGGCGCCCCCCGACGCGTAGAAGCCTCGCGGCGTGTACGACACCACCACGTACCCGGCATTGGCGAACTGCTGCGCCTGCACGATGTACTCCAGGTTGGGCAGCGCCCAGCTGGTGATGAAGACGATGGCCGGATGCCGCCCCGGCGCATCCGGCGTGAAGACAAGGCCCTTGAGCGCCACGCCATCACGCGTGGAGATGTCCACGACGCGCGTGGACGCCGCGAATACGGGGGGGGTGACAACACAAAGCGCCAGAACGGCAGACACAGCGATTGCACGGAACCAGGACAAAGCGCGCCTCCTTGCGTTTTCCGACCTACGGTCAAGTAAGTTACGAAAGCGTAGGGAGCTTTGTCAAAGCGGAATTCCATGCCTCCCTGACGGATGTGAAGGACCCGCCACCCGTTTGCGTTCCGCGATCCGGAACTCCTCTCCTGGGGCGAGCAGGGCCACCTGGCGACGCTCGCCGGTCGTCCGTGGCGTTTCACCGGGACTTCGGGCGCATTGGCAGAGGAGGCCGGCTTCCCGTGTCCGTGGGCCCGTACCTTCCGCGCGCTGCCCGGACACCGCCGGGCCGCGTCTCCCAGGGAGGCCCCACGTGTCCGAGTCCACTCCGTCACGCCGCGCGCTGTTGTCCGGCGCCACCGCCACCGCCGCGGCGCTCGCGCTTCGCCCATCGTTCGTGCTGGCCGCGGGGGCTCGCGCCCGGGGGGCCCCTGCTGGCGCGCCGGTGCGCCTGTTCGCCAACGAGAACAACGCCGGCCCTTGCGCGGGCGCCCTGCGCGCCATCCGGGACACGGCGCCCCACCTGGGCCACCGTTACGCGGGCCGCGCGTCGGCGGATGCCTTTGCCCGGCGCATCGGCACGCTGCATGGCGTGGATGCGTCGCAGGTGGTGCTCACCGCCGGCTCCACGGAGGTGCTCACCACCGCCGCCGTCGCCTTCGGGCTCAATGGCGGCGAGGTGGTGTGCGCCGACAACACATTCCCCGTGCTCCCCCTGTACGCCGAGCGCGTCGGCGGCAAGGTGGTGCGCGTGCCGTTGGATGCCCGGCATGCCCACGACCTCGCGGCGATGGAGGCGCGCGTGGGCAGCGGCACGCGCCTCGTCTATGTCGTCAATCCCAACAGCCCCACCGGCACCGTGCTCGACCCGGTGCGCCTGCGCGCCTTCTGTGAGGCCGTCTCTCCTCGCGCCACCGTCCTCGTCGACGAGGCGTATGTGGAGTACCTCGATCCCGCGACGACACCGTCCATGGTGGACCTGGTCCGCGCGGGCCGGAACGTCATCGTGCTGCGCACCTTCTCCAAGGCGTATGCGCTCGCGGGCCTGCGCGTCGGTTATGCGCTTGCCCCGCCCGCCATCGCCGAGCGCCTGCGCGGCCTGCGGATGTCCTTGCCCAATCCGGTCGCCCTCGCTGCGGCGGGGGCAAGCCTCGATGACCCGGACTTCGTCGCCCTGACGCGCAAGCGCATCGCGGAGGCTCGCGCCATCACCGTGCGGGCGCTCGACGCCGCGGGGCTCGCGCACGTGGGGGACGGCGGCAACTTCCTCTGGGTGCAGGCGGGCCCCTCCCGCCGCGACCTGCCCCCACGTCTGGCGGCGCATGGGCTGCACATCACCTGGACGCCGGACCAGCCGCTCACCGAGGACTGGTTCCGCCTCACCCTCGGCACCGTGGAGGACATGCGCCGCTTCGGGTCCGCGCTGCACGCGGTGACCCGGACCTGAAGGCCCTGGGGCACGGGTGCGTCTTCCCTCCTCCCCTCCCGTTCACCGCCGTACCGCGCAGCCCACCGGCGCTCGCGGGACCTTCGCAGAACCGTGCCGCCGCACGTGTCGGCCGGGCCGTACCTTCAGTGTCGCAACCCCTTCAGGAGCCTCCCATGATCCGCATGTTCGCCGTCATCGCCCTGTTCCTCGCCGCCCCTGTCGCCCTCGCCGCGGAGGACGCCGCTGGCGCCCGCGTCCCCCTCGAGGCCTACCTCAAGGCCCAGGCCACCGGGGACGCGCAGCTCATCCGCGACGCCTTCTGGCCCGAGGGCCACCTCGTCTTCATCCGCGAGGGCAAGATCAGCACCCTCAGCGCGGAGGAGTTCGCCGCGCGCTTCACCGGCAAGCCCTCCCCGACCGCCGCCCAGACGAAGCGCACCATCGAGCGCGTGGAGGTCGCGGGCGATGCTGGCGTCGCCGTCCTCACCCTCGACGGCCCCACGCACCGCATCACCGACTTCATCACCCTCCTCAAGCGCGACGGCGCCTGGCGCATCATCCACAAGTCCTTCCACGCCCAGCCCA
>NZ_RAWG01000223.1 GCF_003611735.1 Corallococcus sicarius
CCCGCATCCCCCGCCCTTCCACCGTGACGGGCGTGGAGCGGCGGAAGCAGCCCCGGAAGCCCGCCACCAGCTCGGAGGCCGGGGTGCCAATCTGGGGCCCGTCCATCCCCGCGTCGCCCGGGCCGGCGTCCACCGGGGCTTCGGCCTGGGGCTCCACGCGCCGGGGGATGTTCGTCTGGGAAGGGTCGGTGGTGGGCACCGTCCGGGCGCTGGCCACGGCGCGCCGCTGCTCCTCGGCCGCCGCCTGCATCCGCGCGCGGCCCTCCTGGATGCGCCGCAAGAGGTCCTGGGACGCGGCGGAGTCCACGCTGTCGGCGGGGACGCGCTGGAGCAGCGCCTCAATCTCCCCCGTCGCCGGGTCCAGGTAGGCGGAGTCCAGCTTCTGACCGTAGAGGGACGTCCACCGGCGGCTGGCCTGCTCGTATTCAGGCGAGGGCGGCGCGGGACCACGACGGCACCCGGAGGTGCCCAGCGCGAGGACGAGGACGGCGGCGAAACCGAGGCCCCGGAAGGGCCGCATCGGACGGAGGACCTGGAGGCGCACGGTCCGGGTTTATGCCACCTTCCGTCCAGCCGCGCCGCTTTTTGCGCACGGCGTCCAGCAGGCCCTCAGACGCCCAGGAACAGGCGCTTGCCGAAGTTCAGCGCGAGGTCCGCGTCGAAGATCTTCTGCGCGGACGTCTCGATGTCGTATTCCACGCGCAGGTACTCCACCGTGCGCGCGTCCGTGTCGCAGATGACGAAGCAGGCCCGGTTGTCGTAGTCGCGCGGCTGGCCCACGCTGCCCACGGAGACGATGTACTTGTAGCCCTTGCGCAGCACGAACTTCTGCGCCACCACGTCGTTCACCTCGCCGTTGCCAATGGCGAACGCCCGGCACAGGTGGCTGTGGCCAATGAACGTCACTTCCGGCAGCTCCGCCACGTACGGCGTCAGCTCCCGCGCCTGCTCCAGCGCGAAGATGTACTCGTACGCCTTCGGGTCGATGGGTGAGCCGTGGCAGAAGCCCACCTCCCCGATGCGGTACGTGTACGGGAGGCTGCGCAGCCAGGCCAGGTTCTCGTCGGAGAGCACGTTGGCGCTCCAGTCGAGCGCGTGCCGGGCGGCGTCGTAGTAGTACGAGTAGTCCATGCGCCCGGCCACCGCGGCGTCGTGGTTGCCCAGGAGCGTGATCTCCGCCACCGAGCGCACCAGCTCGCAGCACGGGTTGGGAGACGCCCCGTACCCGACGATGTCCCCCAGCGACACGAAGCGGTCCACCTTCTGGTGCTCCGCCACCCGCAGCACCTCCGTGAGGGCCTCGATGTTGGAGTGGATGTCGGAGATGACGGCGATGCGCATGGGAGAGCCTATGGGGAGGTCTGCTGCTGGGAGATGATGCGCCGCAGACTCACCAGCGCGTCCGCGTCCAACGCTTCGAACCTCAGGCCCATGCCCGGGGGCCTGCCGACGGGTTGCTCGCCTCCTCGCAACCAGACGACGGTGGCCTGGGCCTGCAGCTCCGTGTCCGTGGCCTGCGACAGCCGCACCTGCGCCCGCGCGCCCTTCGCCAGGGGGGTGCTCGTCCGCAGGAAGAGTCCGCCCTCGCTCAGGTTGGCGACGCGCGCATACAGGGTCACGTTCTCACCTTCACACCAGCAGCGCAGGTGGGTGCCAACCCGCGCGTGCTTTCGGTTTTCGCTCAACCCGTGACCTCCCGACAGGGGCCTCCTTCAGCACCCACTCGGGCTGAAAAAGGGTGACCTTGCCGGATTTATTCATCCACTGCGTTCCGCCGAGCCTAGGAAGGGTGGGTGTGGCCCGTCAAGTTCCCCACCGATTCCCGGCTCCCGGCGCTCCGGCTCTGGCGCCTACCGGCCGCCGGCGACCGCGTCCAGGGGGCCCAGGTCGTCGAAGTGGGTCAGCTTCTTGAACTCGTTGAAGCGGGCGTGGATCTCCGGCCGCTGCACCTCGCGCAGGCGCTCCAGGCTGAACTTCTCCACGGTGAACGAGGCCATCACGCTGCCCATGACCATGGCCTTGCGCAAGAGCTGCCCGTCCACCTTGCCCGAGGACGACGTGGCCAGGGTGCCCATGAAGCCGCCGGCGAAGGTGTCACCCGCGCCGGTGGGATCGAACACCTCCGACAGGGGGAAGGCCGGGCAGGCGAAGATGTGGTCCTGATCGAAGAGGAGCGCGCCGTGCTCGCCGCGCTTGATGACCACGCGCGAGGGGCCCATGGCCAGGATGGCGCGGGCGGCCTTCACGACGTTGTGCTCGCCGGACAGCTGGCGCGCCTCCGCGTCGTTGATGAAGAGCAGGTTCACGCGCTGGAGCGTCTTCAGGAGCGCGGCGCGGCTGCCCTGGATCCAGAAGTTCATCGTGTCGGCGGCCACCAGCCGGGGCGCCTTCACCTGATCCAGCACGCGCGACTGGAGCTCCGGGTGGATGTTGCCCAGGAAGACGTAGGGGGTGTCCCGGTACGCCTGCGGCAGGTTCGGGGAGAAGGACTCGAAGACGTTGAGCTGGGTGTCCAGCGTCTGCGCCTCGTTGAGCTCCCAGCCGTACTTGCCCTTCCAGCGGAAGGTGCGGCCGGCCTCGCGGGTGAGCCCCTCCAGGTCGATGCCGCGGCCGCGCAGGAACTGGAGGTGGGCCTCCGGGAAGTCCTCGCCCACCACCGCCACCAGCTGCACCGGCCCGAAGAAGGACGCGGAGGTGGAGAAGTAGGTGGCGGACCCGCCGAGCACGTCCTCCTTCTTGCCGAAGGGCGTTTCCAGCGAGTCGAGCGCGATCGAACCAACGACGAGAAGAGACATGCGGGCTTCCTGGGGGTGACCTGGCGCGGGGACGGCGGCGTCAGGGCACGGCGAATCGTAGGGGAAACCCCGTGCCCGTGCCGGGTACGACACCTGCCCGCCAAGGTCAAGGGGCGGGGCTAGAAGGCGGGGATGCCCGTGGTGGCGATGAGGGACTTCAGGTCGTCGTCGGTGAAGAAGAAGCCCGCGCCGAAGAAGAAGTCCCGGCCGGCGATGAGGCGCTTGGTGGCCGTGTCGCGCTGCTGGGCGTTGATGATGTCGTCCATGCCCGCCACGACGAACAGGTGGTCGAACGCCTGGGCGCGCAGCGTGGCGCGCAGGCGCGGGTAGCGCAGCTCGTCCGCGGTGAAGTTGAACGCGTCCATCTTCAGGGTGAGCGCGTCGTCGAAGAAGTGCAGGTCCGCGCCCACGCCGCCGGTGGACTCGATGAGGCCCACGCGCAGGGTGGTGAAGTAGTAGCGCTTGGCGAACTGGAGGCTGATCTTGAAGGACTCCTTGGTCACCTTCTGCGTCTGGATGACAGGGTCCCCGTCCGACGGCGGGTTGGTCTGCACCACCTGCGTGCTCACCGAACCACGGGGGTCGTCGATGATCTCCAGCAGGTAGTACTTGTCCGGCTTGGGGATGATCCGCAGCGACAGGCCGTTCTTCGACGCGCCCTGGGCCAGCAGGTAGGTGCTGGACAGGCCCACCTCCGTCTGGATGGTGGCCAGGCGGCTGGCGAAGTCGGAGATGTCGGTGACGGCCTCGCCCACGCGCTGGCCCAGCTGCTCGTCGGTGAGCAGCGCGCCCGCGGCGCCCTCGCCGTCCTTCACCTTGCGGGTGATGTCCTCCAGGTTGGCGAGCGTGTTGTCCAGCCGCCCCAGGGTCTGCTTGAGGCTGGAGACGCTCTCCTTGAGTTCCCCTTCCCCGCTGCCCACGATGTTCTTGACGGTCCCCAGGACGTCGCGGACGTCCTTGGTGATCATCTCCACGTTGTTGACGATGCGGTTGACGTCCGCCCCGTTGCTCTGGGTGATGGCGCGCACGTCCGAGGACACGCCCTCGACGTTGGCCATGATGGTGTCCAGCCGGTCCGTGTTGCGCCGCACCGTCGCGTCCACCGAGTCCGACAGGCGGACCAGGTTCTCCACGATGCGCTCCAGCGAACCGGCGCCCTTCTCACCGCCCAGCACCTCGCGCAGCGCGCCCGTCACCTGCTGGATGTCGGAGGTGATCTGCGACAGCGATTCGAAGACGGCCTCCATGCCCTGGGTGTCGATGACGCGGCGGATCTGCCCGCCGTTCTCCAGGGGGGGCGACTGCTCCGTGCCGGGGTTCAGGTCCAGCAGGTAGTCGCCGAGCAGCGACTCCGAGCGCTTGGTGATGGCCGCGTCCTGGCGCACGTCCACGCCATTGCGGATCTTCAGCCAGACCCTGGCGCGGGTGCCCTCCAGGGTGATGTCGCTGATCTCACCCACCGGGATGCCGGCGATCTGCACCCGGCCGCGCACGGCGAGCCCCGACGCGTCCCGGAAGTAGGCCCACACCTGGGTGGATTCACGGTCGCTCAAGCCGCCCTTGCGGGCGAACAGCACGAACGTGATGAGGAATGCCCCGGCGGCGATGACCAGCAGGCCAACACGGAAGGGCGTGACGAGCTTCTTCACCTGATGTGACTCCGAGCGCTACCGGCCGCGCGCGACTCTAACGATTTGCATGCCGGGTGCCAGCTTTTCATGGGGGGCCGGAATTCTTGCAGTCCCTAGTTCTTGCCGAACCACGTCTGGAGGAACACCTGGACGGCGGGCTGTTGGGATTCGCGCAGTTGCTCCGGCGGGCCGTGCTCCACGATGACGCCCTTGGAGAGGAAGGCGATCTGATCCGCCACGTTGAAGGCGGATGCGATGTCGTGGCTGATGACGACGCTGGTGACGCCCAGCTCCTTCTGCGCGGTGAGGATCATCTCGTCCACGGAGTCGGTGGTGATGGGGTCCAGGCCCGTGGTGGGTTCGTCGTAGAGGACGACCTTGGGATCCAGCACCACGGCGCGCGCCAGGCCCACGCGCTTGCGCATGCCGCCGGACAGGTCCGCGGGGAACTTCTCCTCCACCTCCGGCTTGAGGCTCATCAGGTCCAGGCGCTTCCTGACCTTCTCCCGGATGGCGTCCTCGGGCAGCTTCGTGTGCTGGCGCAGCGGGAAGGCGACGTTCTCGAACACGGTCATGGAGTCGAAGAGCGCGGCGGCCTGGAACACCATGCCGAAGCTGCGGCGGACCTGCTGCAGGCCCTGCACGCCCATGGGGACGATGTCCTCCCCGTCGATGATGACCTTGCCGGTGTCGGGCTTGAGCAGGCCGATCATGTGCTTCATCAACACCGTCTTGCCGGACCCGGAGCCGCCCAGGATGACGCAGGTGCTGCCCGACGGCACCGTGAGGTTGATGCCGGTGAGGACCTTGTTGGGACCGAACGTCTTGTGCAGGTCCACGATGTCGATCATCGGCTTCGGGGCCGGATCCGAGGTCGGCGCGGCCATCAGTGCATCATCATGCCGACGATGAAATCGAGGATGAAGATGGACAGCGCGCTCGCGACCATCGCCTCCGTGGTCGCCTGCCCCACGCCCTTGGAGCCGCCGGACGCGTTGTAGCCCTTGAAGCAGCAGATGAGGGCCACGGCGAGGCCGAAGATGGCGCCCTTGATGAGCCCCTCGTAGACGTCCATGGGCGCCATCCACTGCTGCGTGCGCGACAGGAAGGTGCCGGGGGAGATGCCCAGGCCGAACACCGCGACGATGTAGGCGCCCGTCATGCCCGTGGTGTTGAAGAGCATGGTGAGTGCGGGGACCATGAACAGGCCCGCGAGCACCCGGGGCACCAGCAGGTACTGCACCGGGTTGACGGCCATGGTCTCCAGCGCGTCCACCTGTTCGGTGACGCGCATGGTGCCCAGCTCCGTGCACATGGCGGAGCCCGCGCGCATGGTGACCATCAGCGCGGCGAACACCGCGGACAATTCCCGCGTGAGGGTCAGGGCCACGGTGGGGCCCACGAGGCTCTCCGCGTCGAAGAGGGCGAACGCGGTGGACGTCTGGAGGGCGAACACCATGCCCGTGAAGCTGCCGGTGAGCCCGACGATGAAGATGGAGCCCACGCCCACGAAGTCCAGCTGGGTGAACAGGTTCGTCAGGCGGAAGGGGCGCCGGACGCTCCAGCGGAAGACATCCAGGCCCAGGGCGACGACGCCGCCAATGGTGGAGACGACGTCGATGAGGCCCTTGCCGAAGCCCTCCACCGACTGGACGAAGGCTCCGCTCAGGCGGTTCGGTTTGCTGGGGGTTTCGGTGGTCATGCGTTCAGTCCAGCTACTCTACGTGCCCCGGACGCGCGCACAAGCGAACTCCCTTCCGGGATATCCCACCCCCACCGCCATGGTTGGCTGGCAAGGGGGCGCACGCGTGTCGTCAGGGGGTGGGATGCGATGGGGCTTTCTCCTCCAAGGGGACGCCGTTATGTTCCGCGACCCTTTTCCTTCCACGCCCGGCGCGCCCTCATGGGGAGTTGCCGGGCCAGAGCGACACAACAGCATGGCTACCCAGAAGGTCGGCGGCGAGGTGGATTCCCTCTGCACCCGCTGCAAGTTGTCACTCGCGCACACCATCCTCGCGATGGTCGGTCCGAAGATCGCTCGCGTCCGTTGCAACACCTGCGGCGGGGAACACGCCTTCCGCGGCAAGGCGGGCGTCACGGATCGTCCCACGAAGGCCGCCACGGCCAAGGCCGCGCGCGCCGGCACCCCGCGCGCGGAGAAGGTCGTCATCTCGTTCGACGACCAGCTCGCGGGCAAGGACATCGCCAGCGCGCCCAAGTACAGCCCCAAGGACACGTACCGCGTGGATCAGGTCATCCACCACCCGACGTTCGGCGTGGGCCTGGTCACCGCGGTGCGCGGCGACAAGGTGGACCTCACCTTCCGCTCCGACACCAAGACGCTGGTGCACGGCCGGGGCGGCGAGCCGGTGGACCGGCCCGCCTTCAACCCCCCGTCCAACAAGCGCTCAGGCCCCGCGGACAAGCCCATGGCGGCCATGGCGGAGCCGGCGCTGGACCCGGACATGGACCTGGGCATGGATCTGGACGCCGTCTCGGAGAGTTCCCCGCCTTCCGGGGATTGACCCGAAGGCCCGAGCGGCGGTCAACTGGGAGGCTGGTCTTCCTGCATGCGTCCGCCGCTCTTCATGGCCATTGCCGCCCTCCTCTTCTGCGTCGCCACCGCGGCGCAGGCGGAGCTGCCTGAGGTGGAGGCCACGCCCGGGCGCCTCGTGCTCGGGCAGGATCAGCTCGTGGTGGTGCGGGTGCGGGTGCCGGAAGGCACCGGCCCCGTGCGCGCGGCGGCCTCCTCCGGGACCTGGGAGGCCACGCGGGTGGAAGGCCGCGCGGAGCGGATCTTCCGCTGGACGCCGCCGCCGGTGCGCTACCCGCTGTGGGCGGTGCTCGCGTTCTGGGTGGAGGATGGACGGCCCCCGGAGGTCACCACCGTGCGGGTGCCCATGCTGGGGCGCACCACGCTGGATGTGTCCACCGCGCCCGGAGCGGAGGTGGTGGTCGCGGTGGGCGATGCCCGCTTCGGCCCGGTGAAGGCGGACGCGCAGGGCCGGGCGCAGGTTCCCGTGGAGGTGCCTCCGGACGCGAAGGAGGCGCGCGTGCTCGCGACGCGCGGCACGCTCACCACGGATCGCAGCACGCCGCTGTCGGTGCCCGCCGAGCGTCCCCTCGTCGCCGCGCTCACGCCGGAGCCGCTGTCGGTGGAGGACGGCGGCTGGCTCGTGCTCGAGGGGGTGGAGGGGTCGGTGCGCCCTTCGGACGTGCGCGTCGTCGCGACGGGCGCCACGGTGAAGGCCGAGCCTCCCCGGGGGCGGCTCTTCGCAGTAAGGCCCCAGGCGGGAGCCCCGCGGGTGAGCGTCACGGTGCGCTGGCGCGACTCGGAGACGATGGACGCGGCGCGGATCCAGGCCGACGTGCGGCCCGCGCGGACCGGGCCCTCCGAGCCCGTGCGGTCGCCGGTGGACGACAACCTCCTGCCCTTCCCGTCCACTGCGTCTGACGCGCCCACTGCGTCGGGTGCGCGCTCGCGCGAAGGGCGCACGTCGCTGTTCCTCCTGGGCGGTGCGTCGTTCGCGGCCGGCGCCAACGGCGGACCGCTGCTCGCGCTGGGCGTGACGGTTCCCCTGCCCCTGTGGCGCGGACGGCTGTCAGCGGAGGCGGAGGTGGGGCTGCGCCACGCGATGCTCGACGTGCGGCGTGAGGACGGCACGCAAGTGCGCTCACGCGTCTGGGGATTTCCCCTGCTGCTGTCCACGCGCGTCACCCTTTTCCAGCAGGGGTCCCTCCGCCTGGACGGCCGTGCAGGGGGCGGAGTGCTTGCTTTGCGCCATCAGCTGTCGCTGGCGGAACCCGAGACCCCGGACGTCTTCCCGCCCGCCGCGGATGAGCGCAAGCTTGGCGCCATGGGATTCCTGGCCATGCAGGGTGCGTATGCCTTCGGGCACTGGAGCGTCCTCGCGGAGGTGCGTGGCGCGTTGGCTCCCGTGCGGACGCCTTCCCTCCACGCGCAGCTGGGCGGCGCGTCCGTGTCCTTCGGGGTGGGGTTCACACCGTGAAGCGCGGCGGCCTGGCGCTGCTGGGGGCGGCAGTGCTGGCGTGGGCCTGCACGAGCGGTTTGGAGCTGCCCGATCCCACCATCGTCTCGGTGGAGCCGGCGACGCTGCCGGTCAACACCAAGGACGACCTCATCACCGTGCAGTTCGACGCGCGCTACGGCGTCGCCGTGGACTACGCCGCGAAGTCAGCGAGTGATCGCATCGTGGAGGGCCGCGTCTGGCTGGACGACACGGAGGCGACGGTGACGCACTTCGACCCCGAAGGCGTCATCATCGCGACGGTGCCCCAGGGCCTGGGCTCGGGCGCGCATGCGCTGCGGCTGCGGCTGGATGACGGGCGGGAGACCGTGGCCGAGGAGGCGCTCGTCCTGGTGCCGCCCGGCCACACCAAGGAGGAGGAGCCTGGCGAGGACGCGGGGGTCCTGATGGAGACCGACGCGGGCTCCGTCGAGCCGCACGGCGACGCAGGCACACCGGGAGATGGTGGCGCCAACCCGGACGATCCCATCCTCAAGGGCGACATCACCAGCTACGCGTTCGAGCCCATCGAAGGGGCGCGCACGAGCCGGGAGGCCTTCTCCATCACCGTGCACGCCGAGGGCCCCCGGGCCCCGCACTTCAGCGGCTCGCTGGAGCTGACGTCCTCGCGCGGCAAGGTGAAGCCCGCGAAGATTGGCCCGTGCGAGAACGGCGTGTGCGCCGCGACCGTCAGCGTGGACGCCACCGCGGGGACCGTGCAGCTCATCGTGACGGACGGCTACGGCGTGTCGAGCACGTCCAACATCTTCACGCTGAGCGCGCCCCCGTAGCGCAGGGCCTCACCCGGCCGCGCGCAGCAGCTCCAGCGCCCGCAGCATGTCCGGGGGCAGCGGGGCCTCCACGGCGTGCGCGGGCACCCCTGGCAGCGCCGGCCACTCCACGCGCGCGGCGTGCAGCGGCGTGCGCGTGAGCACCTCCCCGGTCCCCTGCCCTCCCAGGTCGCCTTCGGTGAGCGGCGCCTCGCGGCCGTACTGGTGGTCCACGAGCAGCGGATGGCCCAGGGACAACAGGTGTATGCGGATCTGGTGCGTGCGGCCCGTCACCGGCTCGGCCTCCACCAGCGAGGCGCGCGCGAAGGTCTCCACCGGGCGCACGCGCGTGCGCGACGGTTTGGCGTCCGGTTCGTCCGGCCGGGCCGCGCGCATGCGGCCCTTGCGCCCGGCCACGAGCGGCACGTCCACCCACTGGGGCGCCTCCAGCCGGCCCTCCACCAGCGCGCGGTAGCGCTTGCGCACCTTGCCCGCCTCGAAGGCCTGCGAAAGCGCGCGGTGCACGCCCGCGTCCAGCGCGAAGACGAGGGCGCCGGACGTGTCGCGATCCAACCGGTGTACGACGTACACCTTGCGGCCCAGCTCCGCCTCCAGCGTGTCGCGCAAGGACGCGCCGCCCTCCCGACCGGGGATGACGAGCACCCCGGCCGGCTTGTCCACCACCAGCACTCCCGCGCCGTCGAAGAGGATGCGGGCGCTGCCGCTGCTCACTCGTACTCCGACGCGGGCACGACGGTGATGGGGCCCAGCCCCTCCAGGAGCGGCTTCACCTCCGACGCCTTGCCCAGCACGACGATGGCGGGCCGGTCCGCGAAGGCGTACTTCTTCGCCACCCGGGCCACGTCCTTCGGCGTCACGGCGCGCAGCCGGTCGCGGAACTTCTCCACCCAGTCATCGCCCAGCCCGTGCATGCGGATGTCCGCGATGACGGACGCCACGGACTCGTTGGTCTCCGTGCGCAGCGGGTAGAGGCCGGCCAGGTAGCTCTGCGCGTCCTTCAGCTCGCGCGGCTTGAGGCCGCCGTCGCGCACGCCGTGGATCTCCTCCAACGCCACGTCGATGATCTCCCGCGTGGAGGCCGTCTTCGTGAACGTGGACAGCGCGAACACGCCGCCCGCGCTCATCGTGTCGAAGTAGGAGCTGACGCCGTAGGTGAGGCCGCGGTTGACGCGGATCTCGTTCATCAGGCGCGACGTGAAGCCGCCGCCCAGCGCGATGTTCATCGCCGTGGCCGGGAAGTAGTCCTCGTGGCCCAGCCAGAAGCCCGGGCCGCCCAGGCGCACCTGGGACTGCGTCTGGTCCGGCTTGTCCACGAGCAGCACCTGCCCCGCCTTCGCGAGCGGCGCCTGCTTGCGCGGCAGCTCCGGCGGCGTGTCCGGTCCGCCCGTCCAGCCGGCGAAGGCGCGCTCCGCCTCCGCGGCCACCGTCTCCGGGGCAATGGCGCCCACCACGGTGAGCATCGACACGCGCGGGCCCATGCGTTCAGCGTGGAAGCGCACGACGTCGTCGCGGGTGAAGGTGGACACGGTGCGCTTGATGCCGCCCAGGTCGCGCCCGTAGGGGTGGTCTCCCCAGAGCACGCGCGTGAAGGCGCGGTCGGCGATGGCGGACGGGTCGTCCAGGTCGTTGGCGAACTGCGCGAGCGCGCGCTCACGGGCGTCCACCACCTCCTGCTGCGGGAACGTGGGCTCGCGCACCACCTGCCCCAGCACGTCCAGCATCGCGGAGAAGTGCTCCGCCGGCGTGGTGAGGTAGACGGACAGCACGTCCTCGTTGACGCCCGCGTAGAGGCTGGCGCCCACGAACTCCACGGCCTCGCTGATGCCGTCGGCGTCCATGCGCTTCGTGCCCCGGCGCAGCAGGCGCGCGGTGAAGTCCGCCAGGCCGTCCTTGCCCTGGGGATCGCACACGGCGCCAGCGCGCATCACCAGCCGCACCGACACGAGCGGCAGCGGACCGCGCTCGGCGGCGATGACCCTCAGGCCGGTGGACGTGGTGCTCTCATGCAGGGGCGGCAGCTTCAGCGCCCCGGTGGCCGCGGCGCCGGACTTCGGAGCGGCGGATTTCGGAGCGGGCTTCGAGGGAGCGGACTTCGAGCGCGCCGGGGTCTTGGCGCGGACCGCGGCGACCGCGACCTTGTTGCGGGCGCTGACGGCCTGTTTGCGCACGGCCTTGGCGGCCTTGCGGACGGTCTTCTTCACGGAGGCGATTTTTCGGGAGGCCATACGCGGGAGCGGTTTCCTCGCGGGACGCTTCAAGCGTCCGCGTCGTCGCCGGGCTCGATGGCGCCGGCTTCGGGCTGGAGGGTGACCACCGAGCGACGCTCGGGGGCGAAATACTTCGCGGTGACGGCCTTCACCTGCTCGGGCGTGACGGCGGCGTAGAAGGTGGGCAGGGACAGCCCCTCGCGCCAGTCGCCCAGGAGGGCCTCGTAGTGGCCCAGGGCGTGGCCGCGGCCGCTGTTGGTGGACAGCTCGCGCAGGTGGTCCGCGCGCAGGTTGTTCTTCGCCTTCTGCAGCTCCTTGTCGGTGACGCCCTCGCGCGCGAGCTTCTCCAGCTCCGCGTACAAGAGGCCCTCCACCTTCGCCGGGTCCGAGTCCGGCTTGAGCTCCAGGTAGAACAGGACGGTCCCCGGGTCGATGCGCCAGCTCCAGTCCAGGCTCACCGACACGACGGCCTTCTGGTCATACACGAGCGACTTCACCAGCCGGCTGCCCTCACCCTTGGTGAGCACGTACTGGACGACGTCCAGCACCAGCGTGTCCTCGTCGCTCGCCGCCGGACCCCGGAAGCCGATCATCACGGACGGGGACTGCGCGGGGTGGCGCACGACGGCGCGCCGCTCGCCCTTCTGCTCGGGCTCCGCGTTGACGACGGGGGCGGGCGTGGGGCCGCGCGGGATGTCGCCGTAGTAGCGTCGCACCAGCGCGAGCGTCTTCTTCGGGTCGATGTCCCCGACGATGTAGAGCACCGCGTTGTTGGGCGCGTAGTACGTGCGGAAGTACTCCTGGCAGTCCTCGCGGGTGATGTTCTCGATGTCCGCCATCCACCCGATGACGGGCCAGCGGTACGCGTGCGCCTTGTAGACGAGCGTGCCCAGCTCCTCGTCCATCATGCCGGGGATTTCGTTGTCCACCCGGACGCGGCGCTCCTCCTTGACGACCTCGCGCTCGCTCGTGAGCGTCTGGTCGGAGATGCGCAGCGAGCGCATCCGGTCCGACTCCAGGTCGAGCACCGTCTCCAGCGCGTCGGCGGAGAAGTCGTCGTAGTACACCGTCATGTCGTTGGACGTGTACGCGTTGGAGCGACCGCCGTTCGACTCGAGCGTCCTGTCGAACATCTTGGGGCCGTACTTCTTCGCCCCGTTGAACATCATGTGTTCGAACAGGTGGCTGATGCCGGTGATGCCGGGCCGCTCGTTGCGGCTGCCCACCTGGAAGAAGGTGTAGAGGCTCACCACCGGGGCCTGGTGGTTCGCCAGCAGGCGGACCTTCAGGCCGTTGGGAAGCGTTGCCTCGTGAACGTCGAAGAGGGCGTGGAGGATGGGGTCCACCGCGCGCGCGGCGGACCGCGGGGAAGCCTTGGGCATAGGTGCCCCACCGTAACCACCCCAGCGCTAGAGATCCACGACACCTTCACGCAGTGCCATCACCACGGCATCCACATGGGAGTTGACGCCCATCTTCCGGTAGATATGCGACAGGTGCGTGCGCACCGTCCGGCGCTCCAGCGTCATCACCTGCCCCACCTCCGCGTTGGACAGGCCCTTGGCCACGTAGCGCAGGACATCCAGCTCCAGTTCGGTGAGCCCCCACGGCAGCACCGCGGGCTTCTGGGCGGGCCGGGCCTGAACGGATTGGAAGTAGTTCCAGAACCGGCGCGCGATGAGGGGCTCCAGCACCGTGCCGCCCTCCATGACCTCCTGGATGGCGGAGCGGATCTTCTCCGGCCCCACGCGCTTCACGAGGTAGCCGGAGGCGCCGGCCTGGATGGCCTCGTAGACCTTCTGCTCCTCCTCGAAGGACGTGAGGATGAGGATCTCCACCTCGGGGGCGCGGCGCTTGACCTTCTGGGTCACCTGGATGCCGTGCATGCTCGGCAGCTCCAGGTCCAGCAGGACGAGCTGGGGGCGCTCGCGGACGATGTCCTCGACGGCCTGCTCACCGTCCTGGGACGTGCCCACGAGCTCCAGCTCCGGGAAGGTGCCCAGGGCCTTGATGAGGTTGCGCAGCAGCTGCGGCTGGTCCTCGACGACGAAGATGCGCGTCCGCTCCACGGTCACCGCCTGGTGGGCAGAGGCTGGAACTGCTCGTCCAGCTTCTGGTGCTGGCCCCGCGAGAAGCGGAGCTGGAAGTCCTTGCGCTCGCCGGTGGAGAGCGCGACCACGCGGATGTCGCGCGTGCCGGCGCGCACCGGGAAGTTCAGGAGCGGCGTCGTCCGGCGCACCCGCACCCCGTCGATGTAGACGCGCGCCGGGAGGTTCGTGCGCAGCGTGAGGAACGCGCGCTGCGCCTTGGGAGGCACCGCCGGTCCGGCGCCGTCCTCCGCCCCGTCCTCCGCCCCGTCGTCCTGCTGGTCCTCCACGTCCTGGGAGGCGCCGGACGCGGCGGGCGCGGGCGGCGGAGGCGTGATGGGGCGCGCCCCGGTGGAGGTGGTGGTGCGCTCGGGCGGCGTGGGAGTGGCCTGCGCGGGCGCGTTGGGATCGTACTGGGGGAACGACTGCGCGGGGACGGGGTCCAGGCCCAGCCGCCACGCGGCGACGGCGAAGATGAAGAGGCCCACCGCGGCGATGCCGGCGGCGAGGACGCGCAGGCGCTTGCGACGGGTCGCGGCGGCCAGCGGGTCCAGGCGCGGGGTCTCGACCGTGTCGAAGCGCTGGGACACCGGCAGGTGCCGGTCCGACGGCGCGGGCAGCGCGATGTCGTGGCGCGAGCGGGGCTCCGCTTTGGCGTCCGGACGGGCACGGCGCTCCGGGCGGGCTTCGGCGGCGAGCGCTTCGGTGGGCTCGGCGCGGCCCCGGCGCTCCTGGCGGGGCACGGCGGGCTCCGCGGCTTCGGGTCCCCTGCCCCGGTCGGCGTCGGCGTGGGGCTGGGGCGTTCCCGCGGAGGGCAGGCTCAACGTCTCCTGGACGGGCGACCTGCCGGCGGCGCCGCGCGCGGGGCGCAGGGCCGGACGACGCTGGGAGGGCGCGGGCTCCTCGTCCGAGCCCAGCGGCGGCGGCGAGGAGAAGTCCTCCACCACTTTCATGCGCGGGTTGCGCCCGATGCGCGTGGACGAGTGCCCATCCGCGCCGCCCTGCGGGACGACCTGCGGACGGCGGGACTTCTGCGCGATGACGCCGGGCGGCGCGTCCCAGCCCTGCTCCAGGGGGCCCGCATGCGAGGGGTCGGTGCTCCTCGCTTCCCCGTCAGCGGGCGGCTCCGGGGCGTCCTCCTCGGACGGGGCTTCAGGCTCCGGGGGCGGATCCGACGCGTAGTCCTCCGGGCGGAACTCCTCGAAGCCGGGGGCCGCGTCCTGCGTGTCCGCCGAAGCCTCGTGCTCCGTGGGCGGGCGGGTGTACGGCGCGCGCTGGACGATGGACGCCTCCAGCTCCTCGGCGTGCAGGTCCTCCATCTCCGCGCCGGAGATGGGCTCCAGTTGGAAGGCCTCCGCGAACGGCACGGGCCCGGGCGAGGCGAGGCTCACCTCGTTGGGGAACAGCTCCGACACGAAGCGCGCCACGTCCTCCGGACCGGACAGGCCACCGCTGGCGGAGAGGAAGTTGCGCAGGGCCTGCGCGAACTCGCCGCACGAGCGGAAGCGCCGTTGGGGCGCAGGGTCCAACGCGCGCATCACCACCGGATCCAGCCGCGAGTTGATGCGCCGGTCCAACCGGCTGGGGGGCGGCAGCGTCTCGCGGCGGGTGCTCACGCCGCTGCCGGCCACCACGGCCTCGCGCAGCGTGAGCAGCTCGTAGGCGATGGCGCCCAGCGAGTAGACGTCGGAGGCCTCCGTGGGGGGCTCGCCCCGAGTCACTTCGGGGGCGCGGTACGCGCTGCGGCCCCGATGCGCGAAGGTGCGCTTGAGTTGCGGCACGGCGAGCAGCGCCTGGAGCGCGCCGAAGTCGCAGATGGCCGCATGGCCCTCATGGGCGAGGAGCAGGTTGCCGGGGGTGAGGGCCCCGTGGACGACGCCCGCGTCGTGCGCGAGCTGTACGGCCTCCAGCAGCTGGATGACGATGGACAGCGCCACGGTGGGCGGCAGCAGCACTTCCTTGGTGTTGAGGCGCTGGAGCGCGATGCCCAGCGTGAAGCCGTCCACGTCCTCGCGCACCACGGCGAGCCGCTGGTTCACGAAGCCCAGATCCACCACGTGGAGGATGCCGGGGTGCCGCACGGGCTGCAGGCGCCGGACGGTCTCCGCCAGCTCGCGGGCATAGGCGGGGTCGGACGTGCGCGGCAGGAACAGCTTCACCGCGACGGGGATGGTGGGCAGCAGCACGGCCTCGTACAGCTCCGCGAGGTCCCCCGTCTCCGTGCGGCCGGTGAGTCGGTACGTCCCGCTCATCGCGCCTTCCGCGACTTGGAGCGCGTGCTGCTGGGACGGGGGCCCGTGCCGCGGGGACGGCGGGCCACGGCGGCGAAGACGAAGCCGCACCACACGCACGACTCGCCGCGTCGGCCTCGGGGCAGCTCCAGGGTGCAGCCGGGGCAGCGCGGACGGGGCCGGGCGGCGCGGACGGTGGCGGCGGAGACG
>NZ_RAWG01000224.1 GCF_003611735.1 Corallococcus sicarius
CGTCACCTTCGAGCGCCCGAGCACCGCCAGCGCCGGCCCCAACACCGCGATGGCGCCGTGCGCGAACCTCAGCCGGTGGAAGAAGAACCCTCCCGCCGCGTACCTCGGGGACTCCTCCGTGCCGAAGTTCTCGTGCAGCCTCGACAGGTTCAGCTTCAGGAACGCGGGCGGCTCCCAGGGCCACATCACCCGGTGCTGGAAGAAGCCCAGCGCTGCCGCCAGCAGCCAGCCTCCCGCGGTGATGCCTCCCAGCAGCGCCCATGGCACCCCCAGCGTCCCGATGCACGCCACCGCCGCCGCCGCCACCGTGTCCAAGGCCTGCCCGTACCTCGCGCCCCGGGGCCACTTCGCCGCAGCTCCCGTCATCAGCGCCACCGCCGGAGACAGGAGCTGCCACAGGCACAGCGTAACGCTCGCCACCACGAAGGCCCGGACGTCCTTCTCCAGCCGCAGCCGCTTCGTCACCGCCAGAACCAGCGCGAGCGCCGTGGCCAGGATGGCGCCCGCCTGGAGCACCGCCTCCGCCAGCACCAGCCCCACCGCGTAGAGCCCCAACACCGCGGCCACCGCTGTCTGCCAGCGCCCTTCCCCAACCGTCTTGGAATCCATGCTCATTCGTTGTGCCCGGCCCTCGCGCGGCCCTCGGACCCTACCTCACCCCCGGGTCTCTCCACCGCTGGCCTTCCCCTCCTCACGGACAGGCCCCGGAATCCAGGGCGGAGTCCCCCCGCCCACCGCTTCGCCACGCTTGACGTTGGCGGCGCGGACGGGCACGCGTTAGTCAGGCCCCTGCTTCTCCAGGGTCCGAACCTCCCGCCATGCGCGCCACCCACCGACCGTTCACCACGCTTGCTCTCGCGCTGTCCCTGTTCGTGGCCGCGCTGGAGCTGACCGTCGTCTCCACCGCCATGCCCACGGTGGTCAGCGACCTGGGCGGCATCCAGAGCTACGCGTGGGTCTTCACCGCGTACATGCTGTCGTCCACCATCACCGTGCCCATCTACGGAAAGCTGGCGGACCTCTACGGCCGCAAGCCCATCATCCTCTTCGGCTCCGCGCTGTTCCTCGGCAGCTCCATCGCCTGTGGGCTCTCCACGTCGATGAACATGCTCATCGCCTTCCGCGTCCTCCAGGGCCTGGGCGCCGGGGCCATGCAGCCCATCGCCCTCACCATCATCGGCGACATCTACACGCTGGAGCAGCGCGCGAAGGTCCAGGGCGCGTTCAGCGCGGTGTGGGGCATCGCCGGCCTCGCGGGCCCGCTCACCGGCGGCCTCATCGTGAAGTACCTCACCTGGCACTGGGTCTTCTTCATCAACATCCCCATCGGCATCGCCTCCATGGTGTTGCTCGTCGTGTTCTTCCACGAGCAGATGGAACGCAAGGCGCGCGTCCAACTCGACTTCGCGGGCGCGGCGCTCCTGTGCGCGGGCGTGGTGGCCCTGCTGTTCGGCGTGCAGGGCACCGGCCGCACGCTGCTGGCCCTGCCCCTCGCCGCCGTGCTCCTCACCGCGTTCGTGTTCGCGGAGCTGCGCGCCGCCGAGCCCATCATCCCGATGAGCCTCTTCAAGATCCCCACCATCGCCATCTCGTCCCTGGCGGGCGCCCTCTTCACCGCCGCCCAGTTCGGTGCGACCACCTACGTGCCGCTGTACGTGCAGGGCGTCCTCGGCGGTTCGGCCACCATGGCGGGCGCGATGCTCACCCCGATGATCGTCGCCTGGCCGCTGGCGAGCGTCATTGGCGGCAGGCTGATGCTGCGCATCGGCTTCCGGCCGCTCATCATTGGAGGCCTGGGACTGGCCACGCTCGGCACCGTGCTCATGGCGCTCATGCTCAAGCCCGGGGCGTCGCTGCTCGTGCCGCGGATCGCCATGGGGGTGTTCGGCGTGGGCCTGGGCTTCTCCGCCATGGCCACGATGGTCGCGGTCCAGACGAGCGTGGGCTGGGAGCTGCGCGGCGTGGTCACCGCCGGCAGCATGTTCTTTCGCACCATCGGCGGGTCGCTCGGCGTGGGCGCGATGGGCGGCGTGATGGTGGCGCAGCTCATGAACGACCCCAGCATCCCGGTCAGCGCGGCCACCGAGCTGCTCGGCCCCGAACATGGACGCAGCCTGTCCCCCGCCGTCCTCGAGACGCTCGGGAGCGCGCTGAACCACGGCCTCAGCATCAACTTCTGGATCATGTGCGCGGCCATGGTCGCCGCGTTCGCCGTGGGCCTGTTCTTCCCCAAGATGAAGCAGGCCTCCACCCCACCGAACTCCGTGGACATCCCCGCCGCCCATTGAGCGAGGCCTGTCGCTGTCGGAAAACCGACGCGTCTGACTTTTCGCGTCAGGGGCATTGCGCGGCGCACAGCGGCTGGAGTCTGGTCCCTCCCACGATTCCACACGGAGGAAGACACGGATGGCCGGACCGCTGAGTGAAGCCGAGCTGGAGAAGATCGACGCCTACTGGCGCGCGGCGAACTACCTGTCCGTGGGGCAGATCTACCTGAAGGACAACCCGCTCCTGGAGCGGCCCCTCACGGTGGAGGACGTGAAGCCACGCCTGCTCGGGCACTTCGGCACCACGCCCGGCCTCAACTTCATCTACGTGCACCTGAACCGCATCATCCGGCAGCACCGGGCCAACATGATGTATGTGATTGGCCCCGGCCACGGCGCCCCTGGCATCATCGCCAACACGTACCTCGAAGGCTCCTACACGGAGCTGTACCCCAACATCGAGCGCAACCGCGACGGCATGAAGCGCCTGTTCCGCCAGTTCTCCTGGCCCTACGGCGTCCCCAGCCATGACGCCCCGGAGGTCCCCGGCTCCATCAGCGAGGGCGGCGAGCTGGGTTACTGCCTGCTGCACGCGTACGGCGCCGTCCTCGACAACCCGGACCTCATCGTCCCCTGCGTCGTCGGTGACGGCGAGGCGGAGACAGGCCCGCTCGCCGCGAGCTGGCACTCCAACAAGTTCATCAACCCCATCACCGACGGCGTCGTGCTGCCCATCCTGCACCTCAACGGGTACAAGATCGCCAACCCCACGGTGCTCGCGCGCATCGACCCCGACGAGCTGGAGGCCCTCTTCCGCGGCTACGGCTACACGCCCTACTTCCTGGAGGGCGATGACCCGAAGACGATGCACCAGCAGATGGCGGCGGTGCTCGACCAGCTCTACGCGGAGATCCTCCGCATCCAGCGCAACGCCCGGGAGAAGCAGGACGCCACCCGCCCCCGCTGGCCCATGCTCGTGCTGCGCACCCCGAAGGGGTGGACCGGCCCGCACGAGGTGGATGGCAAGCAGGTGGAAGGCACCTGGCGCTCCCACCAGGTGCCCCTGGAGGAGGTGCGCACCAACCCCGCGCACCTGAAGATCCTCGAAGCGTGGCTCCACAGCTACCGGCCCCGGGAGCTGTTCGACAGCCATGGCACCCTGCGCGAGGAGCTGGCGGAGGTCGCGCCCAAGGGGCGGCTGCGCATGGGCGTCAACGCCCACTCCAATGGCGGTCAGCTCCTCGTGCCGCTCGTGCTGCCGGGCTTCCGCGACTACGCGGTGGACCCTGGCCCCCCGGGCTCCAAGGAGGTCAGCGCCACGCGCGTGCTGGGCGGCTACCTGCGGGACGTGATGCGCCACAACCTGGGCACCCGCAACTTCCGCCTGTTCGCGCCCGACGAGAACGCCTCCAACCGGCTCCAGGACGTCTACGCGGTGAGCGGCAAGGCGTGGGACGCGCGGCTGGAGCCCACCGACGAGCACCTCTCCGCCGACGGGCGCGTGATGGAGGTCCTGAGCGAGCACCTCTGCCAGGGGTGGCTGGAGGGCTACCTGCTCACCGGACGCCATGGCCTCTTCTCCTGCTACGAGGCGTTCATCCACATCATCGATTCGATGTTCAACCAGCACGCCAAGTGGATCAAATCCGCGAAGGAGCTGCCCTGGCGCAAGCCCATCGCGTCGCTGAACTACCTGCTCAGCTCGCACGTGTGGCGTCAGGATCACAACGGGTTCTCCCACCAGGACCCGGGCTTCATCGACCACGTGGCCAACAAGAAGGCCGACACGGTGCGCATCTACCTGCCGCCGGACGCGAACACGCTGCTGTCCGTGGCGGACCACTGCCTGCGCTCGCGCGACTACGTGAACCTCATCATCGCCGGCAAGCAGCTGTCCCCCGTGTGGCTGGACATGGAGAGCGCCGTCCGCCACTGCTCCACGGGCATCGGCACCTGGGACTGGGCCGGCAACGACGACGGCGACCCGGACGTGGTGATGGCCTGCGCGGGCGACGTGCCCACCCTGGAGACGCTGGCGGCGGTGACGGTGCTGCGCCAGTGGGCCCCGGAGCTGAAGGTGCGCGTCGTCAACGTGGTGGATGTCTTCACGCTGGCCCCGGTGAGCGTCCACCCGCATGGCCTGAACGACGAGGACTTCAACCGCATGTTCACCCGGGACAAGCCCGTGGTGTTCGCGTTCCATGGCTACCCGACGCTCGTGCACAAGCTCACCTACAACCGGGCCAACCACGGCAACATCCACGTGCACGGGTTCAAGGAGGAGGGCACCACCACCACGCCCTTCGACATGACCGTGCTCAACGACATGGACCGCTACACGCTGGCGCTGGCGGCCATCCGGCACGCGTCCGCCGCGCGCCACCGGCTGGCAGACGCGGAGCAGCGCTTCTCCGAGGTGCGTCAGCAGCACAAGCTCTACGTGTCGGAGCACGGCGAGGACATGCCCGAGGTGCGCGACTGGAAGTGGACCGCGCGATGAGTGATGCCGGCACCGTGCTGGTCATCAACAGCGGCTCGTCGTCGCTGAAGTTCGGGCTCTACGCCGAGCACGCAGGCCAGGAGACCGTGCGGTTCAAGGGCAGCGCGACCCACATCGGCGCGGAGCACGGTCGGCTCGTGCTGAAGGACGGTGAGGGCCGGCAGGTGCGCGCGGTGGACGTGCGCCACCCGTCGCAGGAGGACGCCTTCGGTGAGGCCCTGCGGCACCTGGAGGAAGCGGGCGCAAAGCCGCCCCGGGCCATCGGACACCGGGTGGTGCACGGAGGGCCAAGGCTTCGGCAGCATCAGGCCCTGACGCCGGAGGTGGTGAAGACGCTGGAGGACGCGACGCACTTCGCGCCGCTGCACATCCCCCCGGCGCTCACGCTCATCCGCGCTGCGGCGCGGCGCTTCCCGGGCGTGCCCCAGTTCGCCTGCTTCGACACGGCGTTCCACACCACCCTGCCCCCCGTCGCTTCGACGCTGCCCCTGCCCCTGTCGGTGCGGGAGCAGGGCGTGCAGCGCTACGGCTTCCATGGCCTGTCCTACGAATCCATCGTCGCGAGGCTTGGGCCGGGCATCCCCGCTCGCACGGTGGTGGCGCACCTGGGCAGCGGCGCGAGCCTCGTGGCGCTCGACCAGGGCCGTTCTGTCGATACGTCGATGGGCTTCACGCCCACGGGCGGCATTCCCATGGGGACCCGCACGGGAGACCTGGACCCTGGCGTGCTGCTGTACCTGCTCCGCGTCGGCGGGATGGACGCGGCGGCGCTTGAGGCGGTGGTGAACCACGACGCCGGGCTCCGGGGGCTGTCGGAGGGCACCAGCGACATGCAGGCCCTCACACGGGATGCGGCGGCGGGCCACGCGGCGGCGGCGCTGGCGGTGGACGTCTTCACGCGCGGCATCGCCAAGACGGTGGGCGCGTACGCGGCGGTGCTCGGAGGGCTGGACCTGCTCGTGTTCACGGGCGGCATCGGGGAGAACAGCGCGATGGTGCGCCAGCGCGCGTGCTCGACGCTCGGCCACCTGGGCATCACGCTCGATGCGCACCGGAACGACTCGGGCGCGGAGGTCATCTCGGCGGAAGGAGCCCGGTGCCAGGTGCGGGTGCTGCCCAGCGACGAGGAGGGACAGCTCGCCCGGCATACCCGCCGACTGCTGCGCGGCTGAGGGGCTCAGGCGAGCCCGCCCTGTCACCGCACGGGCATGGACGCCGGTTGCTGCGTGCCTGAGCGTCCCTGCGAGCCTGCCCTGCCCCGTCACCGCACGGGCTGACTCGCGCGCGGGGCTCCTCCTACTCCCTACTCCGCCGCGCTCCGCTTGCGCGGCAGGTGGAGCAGCCCCTCGCGGCGCAGCCACAGTGCCGCCGCCACCAGAGTGAGCAGCGTCGTGGGCATCCACGCAGCCACCGCGGGCGCCAGGCGTTCGGTGAGCACCAGCGTGCGCGACACCACCATCAGGCCCCACATCGCCACGGCGATGAGCAGGCCCTCCACCACGGCCGCTGTCAGGTGTCCTCGCCGGTTCGTGCGCAGCGCGAGCCCCACCGCGAGCAACGCAGCGGGCAGCCCCGCCAGCGGGTACGCGAACCGGTTGTGCCACGCGAGCTGGAAGGCCCGCGTCGCGAGGCCCACCTCCGCGCGCGCGCCAATCTGCTCCCGCAGGTCCCCCAGGCGCATCTGCTCCGGCCGGCCGGGGCGGATGCGGAAGGTCGTCGCGCCCACGCCCAGCTCGTACTCGGCGCTCGCCTGCTGCTGCACCGTCGTGCGCCCGTCCTCCGTGAAGGTGCGCTCCACCACATCCGTCAGCTCCCAGCGCGTGTCCTGCACGGAGCGCATGCGCACCGCGTCTACGCGACGGCGCAGCTTGAACTCCGGCGTCAGCGTGAAGATGGAGACGTTCTCGAAACCCTCCTGCGGGTTGCCGCCTCGCAGGAAGAAGATGGTGTCGCCCCGGCGGAACCACTGCTTCGGCGTGTAGTACAGGCGCCAGTCGCCCCAGCGGTTGAAGCGCTGGGTGGTGATCTCATCCACGCGCCGGCCCGCCCTCGCGGCCACCGTCTCGTCGAACAGCACCAGCCCCAGGCACGCCACCAGCGCGCACAGTCCCACCGGCAGGTAGAGCGCCGCCGGCCCGAAGGTGAGCGCCCGCAGCGCCGTCACCTCGCCCTTCTTGCGCAGCGCCGACACCGTGGTGCCCGCGGCCAGCAGCAGCGCAGCCGGCCCCAGCTGCTGCACCGTCACCAGCGCCTTGTAGCCGTAGAGCTTGAGCACATCCAACACCCAGCCCTCGCCCCCGTAGGCCTTCGCGCGGTCCACGAAGTCCACCACCAGGAACACGGCCACCACGCCCGCGAGGATGCCCAGCGTGTAGCGCACGTAGGCGCGCACCACGTAGCCGAACAGCGTGGCCCTCATCGCACCGTTCCCGAGCGCGTCACCCGGTACAGCGCCACCGCGCCCACCAGCATGAACAGCACGTTGGCGAGCTGCCCCGCCACGAGCACCGGGAGCTGGCCCTTCTGCCCCATCTGCTCGAACGCGCGGCTCAGCAGGTAGTACAGGACGTAGCCGCCCAGCGTCAGGAGGTAGCCCCACGCCCGGCCCGCCTGCCTGCGGCCGATGGCCAGCGGCGTGGCCAGCAGCGCGAACGCCACCGGGGCCACCGCGTTGCCCAGCCGGCTGTGCAACGCCATCAGGAACGGCCGCGGATCATCCCGGCGCTCCTCCGCGTCCTTCGCCGCCGCCAGCAACTCCGCCGGCGTCAGCTCCTCCTTGGGTGAGCGGAACCGGTTGCGCCGCGACAGCGACCCGCCCAGCCCCACGTTGATCTCCGCCTTCTGGAAGGAGACGACGCTCGCGTCCGCGGCGGAGCGGTTGGCGCGGTGCACCTCGCCCTCCATCAATTCGATGGTCAACGCCTCGCCCCGCGCGGACGTGCCCACCCGGCCCTTGTGCGCCACCACCAGCAGCGGCGAGTTGGGGTCGCGGTCGTCGTGCAAGAGCACGTTCGTCCACCCTCCTGCCTTGGGCGCCACCCGCTGCGCGTACAGCGTCAGGTCGCTCAGGTCCTCGTAGAAGACGCCGGACTTCACGTCGCCCGCGACGTTCTTCTGGATGACCTCGCCCACCAGCTCCTTCACGCCGGTGAGGCCCCAGGGCTCCACCGTGGACGTGAGCAGCACCATGAACGCGCTCAGCGCCAGCCCCACGCCCAGCGGCGCCGCCAGGAGCTGGAGCGGGCTGATGCCCAGGGCCTGCAGCGACGTCAGCTCCCGGTCCTCGCCCAGCCGCCCCAGGCCCAGCAGGATGGCCAGCAGGAACGCGATGGGCAGCGCCATCACCAGGAAGTGCGGCGCCAGGTACGCGATGAGCCGGCTCAGGTCCCCGAGCGTGACCGCCGAACCCAGCAGCACGTCCGTGCCCCGCAGGAACTGCATCACGAACAGCAGCAGGAACATGAACGCCACCCACACGAAGAGGGGGACGAGCAGCTCCCGCAGCAGGTAGCGCGCCAGCAGCGTCACGGCCGCGTCCGAAGCCCCCGCGCGCCGATGTCCCGGCGGAAGTGCTTGCCTTCGAAGCGCACCAGGTCCGCCGACGCCAGGGCCCGCTCGCGCGCCTTCCCGAGGTCATCCGCCCGCGCGCACACCGTCAGCACGCGGCCGCCCGCCGTCACCAGCGCGCCCTCCTGCTTCACCACGCCCGCCAGGAACACGGGGGCGTTGAACGGCACCGCCTCCAGGCCCTCGATGCGCTGGCCCTTCTTCGGCGCCTCCGGGTAGCCCTCCGCCGCCAGCACCACGCCCACCGACGCGCCGGGGTGCTGCGCCAGCGTCCGGGGCTCGAGCGTGCCCGTCGCGCACGCGTGCAGGAGCGGCAGCAGGTCCTCATCCAGCTGCATCATCAGGACCTGCGCCTCCGGGTCCCCGAAGCGCGCGTTGAACTCCAGCACCTTCGGGCCTGCGGCCGTGAGCATCAGCCCCGCGTACAGCACCCCGCGCAGCGGCGTGCCGCGCTTGCGCAGCACGGCCAGCGTCGGCGCGATGACCTGCTCGCCCACGCGCACCAGCGCTTCGTCGGTGAGGAACGGCGCCGGGCAGTACGCGCCCATGCCGCCGGTGTTGGGGCCGGTGTCGCCCTCGCCCACGCGCTTGTGGTCCTGCGACAGCGGCAGGAGCACGTAGCGCTCGCCGTCGCACAGGGCCATCAGCGACACCTCTTCACCCTCCAGCAGCTCCTCCAGCACCATCCGCTGGCCCGCCTGCCCCAGCGCGGCCACCGCGCGCACCGCGTCGCGCGCGGCCTGGGCGTCCGGCGCGACGATGACGCCCTTGCCCGCCGCCAGCCCGTCCGCCTTCACCACGATGCGGCCCTGCTGGACGGCGTACGCCTCCGCCTCCGCCGCGTCGGTGAAGACGCGGAAGGCCGCGGTGGGCACGCCCGCCTCCGCCATGATCTCCTTGGCGAAGGCCTTGGAGCCTTCAATCCGCGCGGCCGCGGCCACGGGGCCGAAGCACGGGATGTCCACCTGCGCCAGCGCGTCCGCGACGCCCGCGACGAGCGGCGCCTCCGGACCCACCACCACCAGGTCCACGCCCTCGCGGCGCGCCAGCGACACCACCGCCTCCGGCGAGTCCGCCTGCAAGGGCACGTTGGTGCCACAGCGCGCCGTGCCCGGGTTGCCCGGGCCGCAGATCAGCCGGGAGAGACGGGGACTCTGGGCCAGCTTCCATGCGAGCGCGTGCTCGCGGCCGCCCGACCCCAGCAACAGGACCTTCACGTCAACCTCGCTCGTCCAGCGTGAAGAGCAGCTTCTTGGCGGGGAAGCAGGAGGGGTCCAGCCCCACCACCTTCTCCAGCATCTCGCGCGCGGCCTGCGGCTGCGCACCGATCTCCAGCTCCGCCAGCTTCGTCTGCGCCGACAGCATCGTCGGCGCCACTTCCAGCACGGAGCGCACCGTGCGCTTCGCCCGCTCCACGTCCCCGGCCGCCGCCTGCGCGAGCCCCAGCGACAGGCGCGCCACCGGCAGGCTGCGCTCCAGGGCCACCGCCTTCTCCGCCAGCTCCAGCGCCTGCGCGGACTGCCCAGGCTTCGCGTCCAGCGCGAGGAGCGCGCGGTAGGCCTGCGCGGCGCCGTTGTTCGTGCCCGTCTCCACCACCGAGCGCAGCAGGCGTTCCGCGCCCTGCCGGTCCCCCTGGTGGAAGCGCACGAGCCCCTCGTACAGCAGGGGCTGCACGTCATCCGGACGTCCGCCCAGCTCCTGCACCACGTTCTCCACCCCGGCCAGCGTGTCGCCGGGCCGCAGCCAGAAGCGCGTCAGCGCGGGCCTCGGGGCCGAGTGCAGCGGGTCGAAGATGCGCGCCTCCAGCACGGGGTAGAACAGGCGGAAGGACTCCTCGCGCTTCTTCGCGGTGGCCGCCGCCACCCCCGCGAGCAGCTGCGCATCCACGCGGCGCGGATCGGCCTTCACCGCGGCGAGGAAGCGCTCCTGCGCTCCCGCCGGATTCTGCTCCAGGAGCAGCACCCGGCCCTCCAGCACCCCCTCCAGCGCGGGGTCCTCCAGCCGTCCCTGGAAGCCCTTCAGGTGCTCGCGCGCCTTCGGTGCGTCCTTGCCCGCCAGCGCCACCAGGAACCACTGCAGGTGGGCCTCCGGCAGCGCCGGCACGACCTTCAGGGCCTCGGCCGCGGCCTTCACCGCGTTGTCGGCGTTGCCCGCGGTGCGCTCCGCCGCGGCCAGGTGGACCCAGATCTCCGACGCGTCGCGCGGGCCGTAGCGGGACACGCCCTTCGCCAGGGCGCGCAGCTCCCGCACCGCTTCGCGCGCATTGCCTTCCGCCTGGTAGCGCAGGACGGCCAGCGCGAGCGTGCTGCGCATGTCCCCCGCCTTGCCCTTCGCCTTCGCGCGGTCCTCGTACAGCTTGCGCGCGCGGCCCGTCTCGCCCACCTCCACGTAGATGCGGGCGGAGGCCTCCAGGCTGTCCCAGTCCTGCGGATCCAGCTCCAGCCGGCGGGCCAGCAGCTTGAGCGCGAGGCCGTACTGGCCGGCCTCCTCGTGGGCGAGCGCGCTGTAGAAGTCCACGCGCTTGAGCTTGGGCGCGAGCCTGCGGGCCTCGTCGAAGTCCTTGTTCGCGAGCTCGCGCGACGTGGCCACCTTGGCGCGGCCCAGCACCAGGTAGGCCTCCGCCTTCTGCGCGTCGGTGGCCTCCGGGTGACTCCGGGCCGAGTCCGCCAGCCGGCTCGCCTCTTCCAGGTTGCCGGACTGACGCGCGCGGGACAGCAGCAGGTTCGCGTGCGCGACGAGCAAGCCGGGCTTCATGCCCGCGGTGGACTCGGCGGCCTGGATGAGCCCGCGCGCCTCCTGGAAGGAGTGGTCGTCCATGCCGGGACCGCGCCCGAGCGCCAGCGCCTGCACGTAGCCGGCGATGGCGTCGGTGCTGCGAGGGTCCAGGATCAACGCCTGCTGGAAGGACTCCTCCGCCTCCGCGTACGCGACGCGCTGGTCCTTCGCGAGCTGCTGCTGGCCTTCCGCGAGGTGCTCCGCGCTGGTGCCGGACAGCTCCAGGAACTGGAGCCGCCACCCATCCACCGCCTCCAGCACCTGCGGCGACACGGGCGCGGGCCCCTGCGAACGGGAGGCCTGGAGCGCCGCCTCCTGCCGGGGCTTGTAGACCAGGAAGTAGCCGGCCGCGGCGCCGCCCCCGAGCAGCACCAGCACCAGCAGGCCCACGGCCAGCGACCGGACGCCTCCGCCCGAGCCTCCGCGATGGGCGGTGCGGACCGGCGCGGCCGTCACGTGCGAGGTGCGCGCGGGCTTCACCGAGCTGATGCGCGAGTCCGTCGCCAGCGCGGTGGCTCCCGCGAGCCGGGGCTCGTTGCCCGACGCCTGCGCGCCCCCCATCAGGTCCAGGTCTCCTCCGGACGACGCGGCGGACGGGTCCAGGTTGCTGAGCATCGGCAGCTCCAGGTCCCCTTCGCCCCTCGCGGCCCTTCCCATTCCGGAAGGCGCCGGGGCCGGAGCCTGGGGCTCCACCACCACCGAGGCATCGCGCGGGTCCGCGGGGTTCCGCGCCCGGCACTCGTCGCAGACGCCCAGCGCCTGGTCGAAGGCATCCGTCAGGGCCTTGCCGCAGGAGCGGCAGTTCGCATGGGCCTCGGTCTGCGCGGGCGGTGCGGCCTGCTGCGCCGGGGCACGCGCGGACATGCGGCCCAGCGACACGCCACCGGAGGCGGTCGCGGCGGAGGGCCGCGCTGGCGCCGGAGGGGAGGCCCCATCCGAGCCCAGACTGCTGGGAGCCGGCCCCAGGAAGTCGAGCAGCGGGTCCGCCGCGGGCTCGGGCGCGGCGGGCTTCGGCGGCGCGGGCTTCGCGACCGGCTCGGCGCGCGCGGGCGCGGCGGCGCGGGGCTCGGGAGGGCCCGGGTCCGCGAAGGGATCCACGCTTCCAGGTGGCCCCAGCTCCGGCATCGAACCGAAGTCCCCGAAGAGGTCCGACGCCGGGGCCGCCTTCGCCGGGCTCCGGGCCGCGGGAGCCTCCGCGGGCTTCGCGGCGGCGGGAGCACTCCGGGGCGCCGTCGCGGCGGCCGGGTTGCTCCTCGGCTCCCGCGCGAGCGGCTGTGCAGCAGCAGCCGGGTTGCTCCTTGGCTCCCGTGCGAGCGGCTGCGCTGGAGCGGCCGGGTTGCTCCTCGGCTCCCGCGCGAGCGGCTGCGCGGGGGCGGCCGGGTTGCTCTTCGGCTCGGGGCCCGGCACGGGCGGAGCGGCGCCCTCGCCAGGAGTGGCCGTCACGGACGCGGCGGACGCCTCCCGCTTCACGAGCTGGAGGTGACGGCAGCGGGGACACTGCGCGCGGACGCCCTTGGCCGAGATCAACCGATCGTCGATCGCGTAGGCCGCCGCGCATTTCTGACAGACGATGCGCATGAAGTTAGTGCCGGAAGTGTCGCACTCCCGTCACCACCATGGCCATCCCATGTTCGTCGGCGGCGGCAATCACCTCCGGATCCCGCACGGAACCGCCCGGCTGGATGACCGCCGTGGCCCCTGCCCGGGCCGCCTCGTCCAGCCCGTCCCGGAACGGGAAGAAGGCGTCCGAGGCCACCGCGCTGCCCTTCAGGGCCTCGCCGCCACGCGTCATCGCGATGCGCACCGAGTCCACCCGGTTCGTCTGGCCGCCGCCCTGGGCGAGCAGCTGGTGCCCGGCCGCGAACACGATGGCGTTGCTCTTGACGTGCTTGCACACCTTCCAGGCGAAGCGCAGCGCCCGCTCCTCCTCCGGGGTGGGCGCGCGCTTGGAGACCACCTTCCACTCCAGGGGCGGCTCCACCGCGTCGCGGTCCATCAGCAGCATGCCGCCCGACACGCTCCGGGCATCCACCTGGGGACGCGGCCGCGCCGTGGGGGACGCCAGCTCCGGGCCCGCCTCCAGCAGGCGCAGGTTCTTCTTGCCCGCGAGCACCTGGAGCGCTGCGGCCGAGTACGACGGCGCAATCACGGCCTCCAGGAACGTCTCCGCCATGGCCTTCGCGACGGCCTCGTCCACCTCGCGGTTGAAGGCGACGATGCCCCCGAAGGCGGACACCTCATCCACCGCCCGGGCGGTGCGGTAGGCCTTCTCCAGCACGTCGTCCACCGCCACGCCGCACGGGGTGTTGTGCTTGATGACCACCGCGCAGGGCTTCTCCGGGAACTCCAGGACGAGCCCCAGGGCCGCGTCCAGGTCCAGGATGTTGTTGTACGAGAGCTCCTTGCCCTGGAGCACCTTCGCGAACGCCACCGACGGCTCCTTCGGCGTCTGGAACTCGCGGTAGAAGGCGCCGCGCTGGTGCGGGTTCTCCCCGTAGCGCAGCCCCTGCACCTTCTGGAACGCGAGCGACAGCTCCTGCGGGAACGGCTCCTGCGCCTCGCCCGACAGCCACCCGGAGATGGACGCGTCGTAGGCGGCCGTGTGCGCGAACGCCTTGCGCATCAGCCGGCGCCGCGTCTCCTCGCCCACCGCCTTGTGGCCCTCGATTTCGGCGAGCACCGCCGGGTAGTCGTCCGGGTCCACCACCACGGCCACGTGCTTGAAGTTCTTCGCCGACGCGCGGACCATCGCCGGCCCGCCGATGTCGATGTTCTCGATGACGTCGTCCTCGCCCGCGCCCGACGCCACCGTCTTGCGGAACGGGTAGAGGTTCACGACCACCAGCGAGATGGGCTCGATGCGGTTGGCCGCCATCTCCGCCCTGTCTGTCTCCAGGTCGGGACGGCCGAGGATGCCGCCGTGGATGCGGGGGTGGAGCGTCTTCACGCGGCCGCCGAGGATTTCAGGGCTCTGCGTGTGCTCGGACACCTGGGTGGCGGGGATGCTGGCGGCCTTGAGGGCCTCCAGGGTGCCGCCGGTGGAGAGCAGTCGGTAGCCCAGCCGGACCAGGCCTTGGGCAAAGGGGACCAGACCGCGCTTGTCGGAAACGCTCAGGAGAGCCAGCACGTGTGCGCCTCGGGGTGCGGGGGGTGGCGCGGGTCCTAGCAACCACCCCCTGGGGTGTCAACGCAACACGTCACCCCAGCGACGACACGACACACGGGCCCGACCTCAGGGCTTGCGAGCGGACACAGGCGGCTCTTCGTCGACGGCTTCACGCAGCTTCATCAGGCCGCGCGTCTCCACCTGACGGATGCGCTCGCGGGTGAGGTTCATGATCTCCCCCACCTCTTCGAGCGTGATGCCACCCTTCTCCGCCACGTCCAGGGCGCAGGTGTGCTCCAGCTCGGTGATTTCCTTGTCCGGGAAGTTCAGCTTGATGGAGCCCGTCTCCGGGTTCACGTCCAGGTACAGGTTGTGCTTGCAGGACACGAACAGGCACGGACGGGGCCCGTTGATGCAGTCGGCGCGGGTGCGGGGCCGCTGCTCGTCCACGAGCTTGAGCGTCTCCGCCTCCTCCGGGTCCAGCTGGCCGGCGAGCCTGCGACGGCGCAGGTCACGGGCCATCTCCTTGCGAGACATGGTCTTGGAGCGCCGGCGTTCCGCGGGCAGCTCCTCCTCGACCCCTCCCCCCTCGCCCTCCTGCAGCTGCTTCACTTCCGACATGATTCCTCCAGATGTGTGGAGTCTATCCGGTTCAACAGGACCCTGGGGGGCATCCTATTGCGGCCGGAGCATTTCGTCTTCGCGCGCCGTGACGGCGCTGCCCAACCGGGCGACATCGCGGACCAGATCCTGCGCCCGTTGCCTCAGCGTTGCCAACTGGGCTTCGAGTGACTTCCTACGTTCTCCTCCCAGCGGCCGTCCTCCCAGCTCCTCCTGGAACCCGTCCAGTACTTCTGACAGGTCCCGCTGGAGCTGGTCGATGTGGTTGCGGTGGAACACGAAGGAGCGGCGGATGTCCTCCAGGGTGTGTCCTTCAGCCATCATCTTCTTGATGACGTTGATGCGCCGCACCGCTTCCACCGGGTAGAGGCCCAGGCTGCCCTGGTGCTTGCCCTTGCGGCCCACGCGGCGGCTGCGCGGCAGGAGCCCCGCCTGGACGTACTTCCGGAACGTCGCCTCCGAGAGCCTCACGCCCCGCGGCCGGAAGATCTCCAGGATCGCGTTCGCGGGCAGTCCCCCCGCGTTCTCACGCTCGATGCGCTCAAGCTCGTCGGGCGCAAGCAGGTCCATGGATTCCATTGAATATAAGCTACTGAATGGACTGCATAGGTGCCAGATTCACGCGTCATCCGTCAAGGAGGACGAGCAGGCAGGCGTGCGGACGTCACCCGTTCAACGCTCCGAAGGCGGGGCGCCGGGGACGAACACGCGGCGGTGGTAGGACGGTCCGGAACGAAGGACGGCCGGCCGCCTCGACCCCCGCCAGGCAGGCGGAAGGGAGGCGACCTGCGGAAGCGTCCCGGCGGTCAGCGGGACTTCGGGGCGCGGAAGTCCTGCGTCACCGTGCCGTTGGCGGGGACGACGACGGTGTACGTCCGCGAGCCCGCCGGGTGCTGGAACTGCAGCGTGTAGGTGCCGGGGGCGACCTTGAAGGACGTGCGGCCCTGCACGTCCCCCAGCCGCTTCGCGCCCAGGAAGACCGTGGCGTACGGGATGGCGCTGACCTGGAGCGTGCCCACGGCCTTCGCCGCGTCCTCGACGGGAGGGGCCGGGGGCGCGTTCGCCGAGGGAGGCGGCGTCACCGGGGCGG